>JALSIA010000137.1 GCA_026981865.1 Thermaceae bacterium | reverse complement strand
CTCGATCTCCACGGTGTCGTCCACCTCGGGGCTCACCTCCACCGAGGCGAAGCTGGTGTGGCGGCGGCCGGTGGAGTCGAAGGGGCTGGGGCGCACCAGCCGGTGCACGCCGCGCTCGGCCGAGAGCAGGCCGTAGGCGTTTTCGCCGCGCACGATCAGCTCGGCCGAGTCGATGCCGGCCTCGGGGCCCGGGGTGACGTCCACCAGCTCCACCGAAAAGCCGTGGCGCTCGGCCCAGCGGGTGTACATGCGCAGCAGCATCTCGGCCCAGTCCATGGCCTCGGTGCCGCCGGCGCCGGGCTTGATCGTCAGGATGGCGTTCTTCTCGGCGTGTTCGAAGCCGAGCAGGGTCTGGTGGTAAAGGTCCTCCAGCTTCTTCGCCGCCTCCTCCAGCTCGGGCTCGAGGCTTTCCCGTTCCTCGGGCGAGGCCTCGTCCCACAGCTCGATCAGGCTCTCCAGGTCGCCCGAGAGCTGCTCGTACTCCTCCACCACTTTCTTCAGCCGCGCCGCTTCCTGGGTCAGCTTCTGCGCCGCCGCCGGATCGTTCCAGAGGTCTTCCTTGCCTAGTTCTTCTTCGAGTTCCGCAAGCCGCGCCTTCTTGCCGGCGATGTCAAAGATACCCCCGGAGGGCGTCGAGTTTCTGCTTCAGTTCACGTGCGTCCATGGCCCCTCAGTCTAGCAGGTATGTCCAGTTCCGTCACCTGCCGCCGTGCGTGCAACGCTGGCCGAGGGTGCTAAACTAGCTCCGAAAGGTAGCCCTGGTATGCCCAGAATGCGCCACAAGTAAGCAGACCGCCCGCAAGGCCCGACTCGGCCGGCCGGCTCGGACCGTTGGTTCCGCGCCTCCGCCTTGCGGCTTGGTGGGCCGGCGTGGACGGCGAACCGCGGGCGGCTTTAACCTTTAGTTCCCCTTTGAACAATTTCGAACACGGTGCGTGCGAGGCGCGCACTTGCAGCCGGAGGTCATCAAATGAAACCTACGTTACGCTACCGGCGCGTGCTGTGGTTGAGCTACGCTGCCGGAGGGCTCTCCGCAGCCCTGACGAATTTTGCCCTGGCCTGGGGCTCGAGCCGCTACGGAGCGGCGGCCCTGGGCGGAACGCTGCTGGCGGGGATGCTGCCCGGGCTGGTGCTCAACCTGGTCGGCGGCGTCCTAGCTGACCGCATCGAACCCCGCCGTGCCCTGCTGGCGGGCGCGGCGCTCAACGCCCTGGTCTTGTTGGGGATGGCCGGCGCGCTGGTGCGGGAGCCCGGCCCGCTCGTCTTCGTCGCCGGCAGCCTCGCCCTTTCGGTTTTGGGCAGCCTGCTGAGTTCGTTCGGCTACGTCATCCCCGCAGCGCTGTTTCCCAAAGACGAGCTGGTGCGCGTCAACGCCCAGCTCAGCCTGGCCAGCGACGCCGCTCATCTCGCGGGCCCGCTGCTGGGGGGGCTGCTGTTTTCGGTTGCCGGATCGGCCGGGGTTCTCGCGCTGGCGGCGGTGCCGACTCTGGCGGCCGGCCTGCTCTTGTTGGGTCTGCCACCCCTGCCGCGCAGCGGGGGAGGCGAAACCCTGGACCTGGCGCATGCAGGCGCGGGGTTCGCATACCTGGTGCACTCGGCCCGAATCCTGCGGCCGGTGCTCTTCCTGGCGGTCGCCAACCTCTTCGCCGCCGCTTTCCAAGTGGCCGCGCCCCTCTATGCCGCCGGCCTGGGCGGGGTCGGCGCCTACGCCCTCCTCACCGCGGCCATGAACCTGGGCATGACGGTTTCCAACCTGGCCCTCGCGGCCGCGCCCCTGCGTTCCAGCGAGCGGCTGATCTTTGCCAGCGGCCTGGTTCAGGGGCTGGCACTGGTGGGGTTGGGCCGGAGCCGCTCGCTGCCCATAGCGGCCGCGCTGGGCGCACTGAACGACGCCATGGCCAACGTCAGCGGCACGGTCTTCATTGCCTACCTGCAGGCCCGGCTTCCCGAAGACCTGCTGGGGCGGGTCTTCGCCGCGGTGAACACCGTGGCCATGCTGCTCACACCGCTGGGTTTTGCCGCAGCGCCGTGGCTGATCGAGAGGGTGGGACCGGGGGCGAGCATCGCGATGCTTGGGGCCGGAACGACACTCAGCGCAGCCCTGGTTTGGCTTTTCCGCATGACGGGTCGTCGTGAAGGGGAACCTAGCTCCTAGTGAGGCGGTGCAGCGGATGCGGACTCAACTCGAGTGAGCCAGCGCCCGCGCCAGCCGCACCACCTCGGCCCCCAGGTCTTCGAGCCTGCGGGCCAGCTCCGCGTCCGCCAGGTTTCCCGCTGTGTCGAACAGCTGCTCCGCCTCGGGGAGCAGCACCTGCTGGGGGATGGTGTAGGCTCCGAGCTGGCGCAGCACGGCGCGCAGCATCAGCGCCGTACTCACCGGGGCCACGCGTCCGCCGGCTACGGCGACGATGCCGGCGGCCTTGCCGCGGAAGTGGCGGCCCGCCAGGTGGTCGATCGCGTTCTTGATCACGCCGCTCATCCCCCCGTGGTATTCGGGGGAGGCGATGATGAAGGCACCGGCCGCCGCTGCGGTCTCCTGCAGGCGGGCGACGGCGGCGCGCTGGACGGGGGTGTAGCGCGCTTCGTCCTCGTCGTAGAGGGGCAGGTCGAGCGCGCGCAGGTCGAGCAGCCGCACCTGCGCCCCGGCGGATTCGGCCCCCGCTAGGGCGCGTTCGAGCGCCCTGCGCGCCGCGCTGGCGGACCGCAGGCTTCCGGAGATTCCAAGTACGTTCACGCGAACATTATGTGCACAGCCGCGCGGCGTCCGCGTAGCCCAACCTACCTTCGCCCCAGGGGCACGCCCCCGAGGAACCCGAGTACGATCAGTACCCATCCCAAGGGAAAGGGTTTGACCAGGGCGCCAACCGCCAGGGCCCCTAGGAGAAGTCCCCCCACGACGCGAAACCGTCCCCAGCTCCGCCCGGCAAGGTATCCCAGCACCAGGGGCAGGGCCCACAGGGCAAGGCGCAACAGGGCCGCGGCGCCGGGGGTCATGCTGCCAGTCTAGCCGAACCGCGGAAGTGCGCAAATGTGATTTGAATTACCTAAATCCAACGGAATTCGCCGCCCCCATCGGAAAAACGTGGGCCAAATGCCCTTGAGCCTCACGGCGGAATATACGTAGAATACCTCGTGTAGGTATAACTTTTGCAGCGGAGGTGAAGCACATGTTCAAGCGAATCAGCATCCTGGTAGGAGCCCTCGCCCTGGCCGTGCTGGCGCCCATGGCGCTGGCGGTCAAGCCCGTCACCATCAAGTTCTCCTTCGTCACCACGCTCAATACCCCCAAGGGCAAGGCGGCGCAGGCCTTCAAAGAGTACGTGGAGAAGGCCTCGGGCGGGGCGATGAAGGTCGAGCTTTACCCCTCGAGCCAGCTGTATAAAGATAACGCCGAAGGCCTGAATGCGCTTATTTTCAACAACATCCAGCTGCTCGTACCCTCGGCCACCAAACTGAAAGGCTACAACCCGGCCTTCCAGTTCGTGGACATGCCCTACCTGTTCCGCGACAACGACCACTTCAAGAAGTTCACCCAGTCGGACGCGGCGCAGAAGCTGCTCACCAGCCTCGAGAAGGCCGGCCTCGTGGGCTTGGGCTTCTGGCCCAACGGCTTCAAGCACTTCACCGCCAACAAGCCGCTGCGCCGCCCCGCGGACTTCAAGGGCCTCAAGTTCCGCACCCAGACCTCGGGCGTGCTCGAGGCGCAGATGAAGGCGCTGGGCGCCACCGCCGTGCCCCTGGCTTTTTCCGAGGTCTACCAGGCGCTCCAGCAGGGCGTGGTGGACGGCCAGGAGAACACCCTCTCGAACATCTACACCCAACGCTACTACGAAGTCCAGAAGTACCTTTCGCTCACGGGTCACGGCCGCCTCGACTACGTGGTGATCACCAACAAGATCTTCCTCAACAGCCTCGACCCCGAGCAGAAGAAGATCTTCATGGACGGCATCGCTCACGCCAACGACGTGGCCTTCGAGGAGGCCGTCAAGCTGAACGCCGACGCGCTGAACAAACTCAGCGAGCTCATGGAGGTCGTCAAGCTGAGCCCCGAAGACCGGGCGGCCATGGAAGCGGCGATGAAGCCGGTCTACGACGAGTACGGGCCCAAGGTGGGCTGGGACCTGATCAACGCCATCAAGGCGCTCAAGTAGCCCGCGGACCCCTGGGGAACTCGACGTCAAGCCGGGGGGCCCGCCCCCCGGCGCTCCGTCCAGGAGGTACAGCATGGTAAGCACGCCCGAACTCATGGCCTGGACCGCGGTGGTCACCGTCTTGATGCTGGCTCTGGCCTGGTTGGCGGAACGGGTGCCTCTTCTCAAGGCCGCGATCGCCGTGGTGGAAGACGTGCTCGCGGCCGTGTACCTCACCGCGGGCCTGTCCGTGGTCATGATCAGCGTCGTCACCCGCTACGTGTTCAACAATCCGCTGGGATGGGCCGATGAGTTCGCCCGCGTGTTCGTGGCCTGGGGGGCGATGTTCGGTTTCTCGGTCGCTTTGCGCGAGCGGCGCCACATCGGCGTGGACCTGCTCTATTCCGCGGTCGGCGAGCGCGCGAAGCACGGCATGGACCTGCTGGCCAATTTCATTGGCTTGGTCTTCGCGGCCTTCATGGCGGTGACGGGGTGGAAGCTGATCCTGTTCTTGAAGATGCTGGGGCTCAAGTCGATCTACACCGACATTCCCGAGTGGATCCTGCAGCTCATCATTCCACTGGGGTTCCTGCTCTTCGCCCTCCAGTTCGCGATCAACCTGTTCGAAGTGCTGCGGGGACGTGAGCCGATCCACGAGGAGGTGGCGGGCGTATGAGCGTGGGCCTCGCGATGACCGTTCTGTTCGGCACCTTCGTCGTTCTTCTGCTCGTACGCGTGCCCATCGGGGTCTCGCTCGCGGTTGCCAGCCTGATCACCTTCTGGGTCCAGGGCGACTTCAACATCCTGCAGGCGGCCTCGCGCATGTTCGAGGGCATCAACTCCTTCGCCCTGCTGGCCATCCCCGGCTTCGTTTTCACCGGGGTGGTGATGGCCCGCGGGGGTATCGCCAAGTACCTGGTGGAGGCGGTGCGCGCCTGGGTGGGGCACCTTCCCGGCGGCCTTTCCGTGGTCGTCGTCGTTTCGTCGATGATCTTCGCGGCCATCTCGGGTTCCTCGCCCGCCACCGCGGCCGCGATCGGGTCGGTGACCATCCCCGCCATGATCCAGAACGGCTACTCCAAGCGCTACGCCATGGGCCTGGTGGCCACGGCGGGCACGCTGGGTATCCTGATTCCGCCCAGCATCACGATGATCATCTACGGGATCACCACCGACCAGTCGATCGGGAAGCTGTTCATCGCCGGCGTCATCCCGGGGATCCTGCTGGGCGGGAGCCTGATCGCCTTCGCCATCTGGTATGCGATCAAGAACGACTACGGGCACCTGCCGCGAGCCGGCTGGTCCGAGCGCTGGCGCGCCCTCTTCGTCGCCCTGCCGGGGGCCTTTCTGCCCTTCCTAATCATGGGCACGATCTACTCGGGAATCGCCACGCCCACCGAATCGTCGGTGATCGCGCTCTTCTACGCGGTGCTCGTGAGCGTCTTCATCTACCGGGAGACGACCTGGCGCGACTGGATCGCGATCGTGCGCGAGAGCGTGAGCATTACCTCGATGATCTACCTCATCGTGGCCGCGGCCATGCTCTTCTCGCTCTACATGACGCAGAAGCAGGTGCCGCAGCTGACCGCGGAATGGATCGCTGCCACGGGGATGGGTCGCTACGCGGTCTTCGCCGTTACCTCGGGCATGTTCATCGTCCTGGGCATGTTCCTCGAGGCGGTTTCGATCATCCTGATCACGCTGCCGGTGCTCCAGCCGATCCTGGAGACCGTGGGCATCGACCTGATCCACTTCGCCGTGGTAATGACGATCAGCATGGAGCTGGCCATGATCACCCCGCCGGTGGGGCTCAACCTCTTCGTGATCTCGGGCATCACCCGGGCCCCGCTGGGCGAGGTGGTGCGCGGGGTGATTCCTTTCTACTCGGTACTCCTCTTCGTGCTCGTGCTGCTCATCTTCTTCCCGCAACTGAGCCTGTGGCTGCCGGGTTTGATGAAGTAGTCCAGCGTCGGGCCGCGCCGGGCCTCCGGGCCCGGCGCCTTTTCATGCGTTCGGTGCAGCGGGGGTGGGGGCCAACGCCAGGGCCACGGCGGAGGCGCCGGAGGTGTTTTCCGGCGCGTTGAGGGTGCCGGCGGGTATGCGCAGCGCCTGTCCGGCGGCGAGGCGGCCTCTTCTTCCCCTCCGCGGAGGTGCAGGGAACCCTCGAGAACGTAGACGATCTTGTTCGCCGCTTGGAAGGCGAAGGGTCTTTGCGGCTGACCCGGGGGCAGGGTGTAGGGGTCGCAGTAGAGGTAGGGCGAGCCGAAGACGGGAATCTTCTGCTTCTATTCCGGGGTCCAAGCGGATGAGGTCGCTAAGCGTGCGGATCTGCGTCGGATTCCTCCTCGAGCAGGTGTCCGAGGCGTTCGAGCTCGGCGGCGGCGAGCGGCGGGGAAGCCAATTCGGGTAGCTGCCGTACGGGCACCGGACTGCGTTCGCGCCAGCGCCGGGCCCAGACCCGTTGCTCGCGCACCCTGGCCTCGTAGAAGGCGCAACCGGGGCAGGCGGCTTCGGGCAGCACCCGGTTCAACACCGCGCGTTCGAGCGCGATGCCGAACCGCTCCAGCGCCGCCATCAGTTCGAGCCCCTGAACCACCGGCAGCCGCTCGGGTTGGGCCACCACCCAGGCCCGCGTGCGCGTGCGCAGCATCGCCAGGATGCGGCCGGTGAGGATGCGCCAGCCCTCGATCAGCGGCGTGGGATCGGCACCCTTCAGGTAGCCCTGGAGCTTCAGGTAGAGGCGGTGGGCCTGGGTGAGGTGGTCGTAGAAGAGCGCCTGGGCCTCGAGCAGGGCGAGCGTGCCCGCGGTAGGGGCCGCGTCCCAGAGGATGCGGTCGTACTGCCCCGAATCGAGCGCATCGAGCAGGTAGCTGAGCAGGAACTCTTCCTCGAGGCCGGGCACCCCCTCGAGGTAGTCGAGGACGTCGCGCTCCACGGGGAGCAGGCTGCGCAGCACCCGGTAGACCTCCTCGCCGAAGCGTTCGCGCCAGCGGGCCAGGACCGCGGGCCGGGTCAGCTCGACGACCTCGAGCCCGGGGGCGACCGTGCGCACGCGGTCCGTGACCCCCGGAAAGATCTGCCCCAGCGCCCCGGTGGGGTCGGTGGAGACGAGCAGCACCCGTTCGCCACGTCCGGCCGCGTGGAGGGCTAGGGCGGCGGTCACCGTGGTCTTGCCTACGCCGCCCTTGCCCGCGACCAGCCGCACCGTTGCCACGCCTTCAGGGTACTTCTCAGGTGGGTCTCCGGTAACCTGGAGGCGTGACCTACGAGGAGTTCGTGGATCTGGTGACCCGGCTCTGGGACGAGATCCCCGACGAGTTCAAGCACGAGCTGCAGGGCGTGCACGTGCTGCCGCAGCTCAAAGAGGACCCGGAAGGTTTAGAAGGCGTGGTTCGCCTTGGCGAGTACACCGACCCTGGTCCGCCCTCGGTCTTCGCCGGGCACGTGCACCTGGGCCGCCACATCGCGCTCTACTACGGCTCCTTCGCCGAGATCGCCCGCCACGACCCCGGCTTCGACTGGGAGGCGGAGACCTGGGAGACCTTGCTCCACGAGCTGCGCCACCACGTCGAGAGCCTGGCGTGGCGCGACGACCTGATCCAGGAGGACGTGCGCCAGTTGCAGGCCCTGAAGCGGCGTCGCCGCTAGAACGCCCCCATCAGCTTTAGCGCCACCGGCACGAGCAGAAGCGCCACCGCGCGCAGTTGACCGCGCTGCGGCAGCCGCTCGAAGAGCCGCGCCCCCAGCCACAGCCCCGCGAGCGTGCCCGGCAGGCTCAAGAGCGCCAGCCGCACCAGCTCGCCGGTGAGCAGCCCCGCCTGCCAGTTGGCCAGCGTCCAGGCCAGCGTGCCCAGGCCGAAGGCGCTGGTGAAGAGAGCGCGCATCGCCGCAGGCGGGTAGCGCAGCGGCAGGTAGACGAAGAGCGGCAGCGCCCCCGCCCCCAGGGCGCCAACGAGGAGGCCGCCCGAGAGCATCACCAGGGTGAGCCGGGCCAGCTCGGCGGCGTCCGGCGGCGGTGCCGCCCCGGCGGTAGGCAGGCGCACCAGGCTCCAGAGCGCGAAGACGAGCAGCACCAGCCCCAGGGCGAACTTGAGCCGGGCCTCCGGCAGCGCGACGAGCAGGCGGGTGCCCAGCACCAGCCCCAGCGCGTAGGCGGCCGCGGCGGGAAGGTCGCGCCGGGGCTCGAGCCCCCGCCGCACCAGCCAGAGCATCGGCAGGTTGGCCAAAAAGAGCAGGAAGGCGGTGTAGGGCACGACCTGGCGCAGCGGCCAGAAGAGGCTCAGCACCGGGACGAGGAAGAGCGCGGGGCCGAACCCCGCCAGCCCCTTGACCGCGAAGGCGAAGACCGCGAGCAGGTTGAGCGCCGCCGCCACGGTTCAGCCGCCGGTGTTCCAGCCGGGTTCCAGGTGGGCCGCGTCGCCGACGGTATGGACGAAGCCGCCGCCGCGCACCCCCTCGGGGAAGTGCAGCCGGGTGATCGAGGTGTTCTCGAGCCGGATGCGCCAGGGCACCGCGCTTTGGGCCTCGACCGTCCCCAATACGGCGGCGCGGATCGCGCCGCCGTGGGAGACGACCAGGTGCCGCCCCTCGCCCAGCTCGTTCAAGAAGGCCCAGACGCGGTCGTACAGCTCGGCCAGCGTTTCGCCGCCGGGAAAGCGCGCGTTCCAGGGGTCTTCCTGCGAGCGGGCCACATAGTCGCCGAAACGCGCCCGCACCTCGGGGCGGGTCAGGCCGGCCAGCTCGCCGACGCAGACCTCGCGCAACCGCCGGTCGCTGCGCACCGTGAGGCCCAGGCGTTCGCCCACGATCTCAGCGGTTTCGCGCGCCCGGCTCAGGTCCGAGCTGTGGAGCGCCGTCCAGGTGAGGCCGAGTCGCGCCAGGCGGACGGCCAGCCGCTGCGCCTGACTCCGCCCCTCGGGAGCGAGGGGCACGTCGCGCTGCCCCTGCCAGATGCCTTCCTGGTTGTGGGCGGTTACCCCGTGGCGCACGAGCCAGACTTCCACCCCCCCACCCTAACACCGCTCGGTAGACTGGAGTCGTGGAGACCGCCGCCGACCTCGTGCGGGACTACGCCCGCAGCGTCCGCGATCCCGTTCGCGAAACCGAGCGCGTCCTCGAAAGGCTCGAGCCCGGCCCGGTGGTGGCGGTGCGGACCGGGGAGCGCGCCCTGGCCGCTGCGCACAAAAGCGCCGAGCGCTACGCCGCGGGGCGGCCGCTGGGGCCCCTCGACGGCGTACCTGTGTTGGTCAAGGACCTGCTCGACGTCGCCGGGGCGGTCACCGCGGCCGGTTCCGCGGTGCTCGCGCGGTTGCGTGAGCCGGCAACGGCGGACGCGGCGGCGGTGCAGAACCTGGAACGTGCGGGCGCGGTCGTCGTGGGCAAGAGCCAGCTCAACGAGCTCGCCTTCTCGGGCCTCGGGTTGAACCCCCACTTCGGCACGCCCGCGAACGCCCTGAACCCCGACTGGGTGCCGGGCGGGTCGTCCTCGGGCTCGGCCGTGGCGGTGGCGCGCGGCCTCGTGCCGCTGGCCGTGGGCACCGATACCGGCGGCTCGGTGCGCATCCCCGCAGCCTTCAACGGCCTCGTCGGCTTCAAGCCCAGCTGGGGTCGCGTGCCCACCCGCGGGGTGACGCCGCTGGCCGTGAGCCTCGACACCGTAGGTCCGCTCGCCCACAGCGTGGAGGACGCCTGGGCCTTCTTCCTCGCCCTCGCGGGCGAACCCCACCGGCCGCTGGCGCTGCCCGCCGCGCCGCCGCGGTTGCTCGTGCCCGACGACCTCCTCGAGCGGGTGCGGCCCCAGGTGCAAGACGCCTTCGAGCGGGCGCTCGCGGGGCTCGAGGCGGCGGGGGCTCGCCTCGAGCGCCGCCCGCTGCCCGCCCTTGCGGAGGTCTACGAACTCTACCGCCGTTACGGTTCCCTCGCCGCCCACGAGGCCTACGCCCGTTGGCGCGGGCTGCTCGAGGTCCACGGCGAGGCCATGGACCCGCGGGTGGTGCGGCGGGTGCTGGCGGTGGCCGGGCGCCCGAGCGTCGACCACGTGCAGCTCCGGCGCGAACGCGCCCGCCGCGTGCCTGCGTTCTGGGCCGGGCTCGTGGGTACGGACGCCCTGGTCCTGCCCACCGCGCCGGTGCCGCCGCCGACGCGGGCCGAGGTGGAGGCCTCCGAGGAGGCCTTCTTCCGCGCCAACGACCGGGTGCTCGCCTACACGATGCTTTTCAACTTCTACGCCGGGCCCGCGGTCAGCCTGCCCCTCGCACCGGGGCTGGGCCTGATGCTGGCCGCCGCTCCCGGCCGCGACGCCGCGCTGCTGGCGCTGGCGCGCTGGGTGGAGGCGCAGGGCGCCTTGGGTACGATGGACGCATGAGGATCCTCGACTTCCGCTCCGATACCGTGACCCGCCCCAGCCCCGCGATGCGCCGGGCGATGGCCGAGGCCGAGGTGGGCGACGACGTCTACCGCGAAGACCCCACCGTGAACCGGCTCGAGGCCCTGGCCGCCGAGATGCTCGGCTTCGAGCGGGCGGTCTACATGCCCTCGGGGACGATGACCAACCAGGTGGCGCTCTTGGTGCACACCCGCCGAGGGCAGGAGATCGTCCTCACCGAAGGGGCCCACGTCTACGAGTTCGAGCCCGGGGCGATGGCCAACCTCTCGGGCGCCTCGCCGCGCTTCGTCCCCTCGCCCTACGGCGTGCCCGATCCCGAGGACGTGCGGCGCGCCATCCACACTTCGCCCCACCAGGCGCCCACCGGGTTGATCGCGCTCGAGAACACCCACAACACCGCCGGGGGCACGGTGGTGCCGCTCGAGGTGCAGCGGGCCGTGCAGGCGGTGGCGCGGGAGGCGGGGCTGCCGGTGCACCTGGACGGGGCGCGGCTTTTCAACGCCGCGGTGGCGCTCGGGGTGGAGGGCCGCGAGGTCGCGGCCGGCTTCGACACCGTCTCGATCTGCCTTTCCAAGGGTCTGGGCGCCCCGGTGGGGAGCCTGCTTCTGGGCCCCGCGGCACTCGAGGGCGAGATCCGTCGCTACCGCAAGATGCTCGGTGGAGGGATGCGCCAGGCGGGGGTGCTGGCCGCCGCCGGCCTGATCGCCCTGACCGAGGGCCCGAAGGCGCTGGCACGGGACCATGCGTTGGCGCGGGAGCTGGCCGAGGGGCTGGTGCGGCTGGGCCTCGAAGTGGACCTGAAGTCGGTGCAGACCAACATGGTCTTCGCACGCGTGGAGGACGCCCCCGGCTTCGCCGCGCGGCTGCGCGAGGCGGGCGTGCTGATCAACGCGTTGGGGCCCCAGCGGGTGCGCTTCGTCGCCCACCGCGACCTTCCCGACGAGGCCGCCGCCGAGGCGCTCGCACGCATCGCGCCGCTTATGGGATAGCCCCCGATGCCGTTGGGTGCTGTACTATGAGTAAGACATGGCAATTCGCGTAGGAATTTTAACGGTATCGGACCGCAGCTCCCGCGGGGAGCGGGCCGACACGACCCACCAGGCGATCCGCGAGGTGCTTGCGAGCGGGCCCTACGAGGTGGTCGCCTACGAGGTGGTGCCCGACGAGGTGGCCCAGATCCGCCGCGTACTGCGCCTCTGGGCCGATCGCGACAGCCTCGACCTGATCCTCACCAACGGCGGCACCGGGCTGGCGCTGCGCGACCACACGCCCGAGGCCACCCTGGAGGTGGTGGAGCGGCAGGTGCCGGGCCTCGCCGAGCTGGTGCGCAGCGAAGGGGTGAAGAAGACCCCAATGGCCGCGCTTTCGCGGGGGGTGGCCGGGGTGCGCGGCTCGACGCTGATCATCAACCTGCCGGGCAGCCCCAAGGGAGCCCGCGAGTCGGTGGAGGCGTTGCTCGAGATCCTGCCGCACGCGGTCGAGCAGGTGAGCGGACGCAGCGTGCCTGGGGGCCACGAACACACCTAGCCCGTATAAAATAGGGCGCATGACGTTACCCAACCGTTGGGCCAGCCGGCGGGTTCGGGCGATGCCCGAGTCCGTTTTCCTCTTGATGGACCGCGCCAAGAGCGCCGCGCGTGCCCAGGGCAAGCGCGTCATCGACCTTTCCATCGGCGCCTCCGACCTGCCGGTGCCGGGCGAGTTGATCGCCGAGCTGGAGAGCGCGGCGCGCGACCCCGCCACCTGGGGGTACTGCCTAAAGAGCTGCACGATGCGTTTTCTCGAAGAGGCGACCCGCTGGTACGCCGGGCGGTTCGGCCTCGAGCTCGACCCTTCCACCCAGGCGCTCAGCCTGATCGGCAGCCAGGAAGGGCTCGCGCATCTGTTCCTCGCCGTCGCCGACCCCGGCGATGCGGTGCTGATTCCCGAGGTGGCCTACCCCAGCTACTGGGGTGCGGCGGCGCTGGCGGGGCTCGAGGCCGTGCCCCTGAAGCTGGGGGAGGACCTGCTTCCGGTCTTCGAGGAACTGGACCCGGGGGCGCTCGAGCGGGCGCGGGTGATCGTGCTCAACTACCCCAACAACCCCACCGCAGCCCTGGCGGACCGCAGCTTCTGGGAGCGCGCCCTCGCCTTCGCCGAGGCCCACGACCTGCTCGTGGTGCACGACAACCCCTACATCGACATGGTCTACGAAGGGGAGGCCGTCAGTCCGCTGGTGCTCGAGGGGGCGCTCGAACGCACCGTCGAACTCTTCAGCTTCTCCAAGAGCTTCCACATGGGCGGTTTCCGGCTGGGCTTCGCCTTGGGCAACTCAGGCGCCATTGCCGCCCTGGAGGCCGCCAAGGCCCCGGTGGACTTCAACCAGTACCTGGGCATCCAGCGGATGGGCATCGCCGCGCTGCGGCTGCCCCCCGACCGGGTGCTGCGTGACGTGCAGGTCTTCCGTGGCCGCCGCGACGCTCTGGTCGAGGCGCTCGAGGGCTGCGGGGTGCCGGTCAGCCGGCCCAAGGCGAGCATGTACCTTTGGCTGAGGCTGCCCGCGGGCATGGACGACGTGCGCTTCGCCCTGCGCGCGGTCGAGCACGCCGGGGTGGCGTTGGCGCCGGGCCGCGGCTTCGGCCCCGGGGGGCACGGCTACGTGCGCTTCGCCCTGGTGCAGCCGCCCGAGGTCCTGGCCGAGGCGGGCCGCCGCATCGCCGCGCTGCTCGACTGACGGCAGGTACAATTCGTTCATGCAGCGACGAAGGGGCCGCCGCCGGACCCGCCTGCGCGAGCGGTACGAGCGGCGCCTGTTCGAGATCCTGCGGGAACTCTCGATCCCGCTGGTGATCCTGCACTTCACGCTGGCCGCGGGCACGCTGGGGTACATGGTGCTCTCGGGCGGCGATTTCATCAACAGCTTCTACA
Organism: Thermaceae bacterium; assembly: GCA_026981865.1. Taxonomy (GTDB): domain Bacteria; phylum Deinococcota; class Deinococci; order Deinococcales; family Marinithermaceae; genus Oceanithermus. The sequence goes on along the minus strand of JALSIA010000137.1, from coordinate 42,492 downwards.
TGACCGTGATCACCATCGGCACCATCGGCTTCGGTGAGGTGGTGCAGGGGGCCGACACCATGGCCGGGCGCATCTTCACCACCTTCCTGGCGCTCGGTGGGGTGGGGGTCTTCACCAGCACGATCACCGTCATCGCGCGCGTGATCTTCAAGGAAGAGCTGCAGCACCTTTGGAGGAGGCTTTCCATGATGAACGCCATCGACAAGCTGGAGGGGCACTACATCCTCGCCGGGTTCGACGAGGTGACGGCCGAGCTGGCGCGGTTGCTCGAGCGCCGCAAGGTGCCGTTCGTCGTCCTCGACGACACCCAGGAGGGGCTGGCGCGCATCGCCGAGCTGCGCCTGCCCTACTACCTGCCCGAGGCCCCGTTCGAGCAGGAAACGCTGCTGGCCGCGGGCATCCGCCGCGCCGAGGGGATGGTGGTCAACCTGGGCGACGACGCCCGCAACATCTCGATCATCGCGGTGGCGCGGCTCCTGCGCCCCGAGCCCGAGGAGTTCGCCATCTACTCCTTCGCCTCCTCGCCCGACGACGCCGAGCGCCTGGAGGAGCTGGGTGCGAACCGCGCCTTCTACCCCGGTCGCATGGTCGCGGGCCGGCTCGCGGCCTATCTGTTCCACCCCGAGTCCAGCTACCTGCAGGGCCTCTTCGACCGGCTGGCCTTTGGGGAGGAGACCGACGTGGACCTGCTGGAGGTGCGCGTCGAGGAGGGGCACCCCTGGGCGGGGCGCCGCGTGGGCGAGCTGCGGCGTGAGCTGCGGGTCAACGTGGTGGCCTTGCGCATGCCGAACGGACGGCTCGACCTGGATCTGGACGACGATCACGAGGTGCGGCCCGGGTGCGCCCTGATCCTTTTCGGGCGCGCCGAGCGGCTGGAGAAACTGCGCGAACGGCTGGAGGTGGAACGTGAGCTCCCGTAAACTGCTGACCGACTTCTTCGTCCTGATGGCGCTGACCACGAACGTCAGCTTCGTGGTCTTTCCCAACGGGGTCGAACTCTTCGTTACCGTAGTCACCAACCTGGCGGCGACCCTGCTCAAGATGGGCGAGGGCCGGGTGCTCTCGGCCGAGTTGATGGCCACGGGTCTGGTGGCCGACCTGCACCTGATCCCGGCGCTCTATTTCTTCTACGCAGGGAACCCCGCCGAGGCGGTCTCGCTCGCCTGGGGGGCGCTCGCGGCCAACGTGGTGAGCGTGCTGCTGGTGGTGATCGATACCGTGCTCAAGAGCTACATGGAAGAAGAGTAGCTAGCCGCCGATGCCCAGCATCACCCGCTCGCGCACCGTGGGCAGCGTCGAGCCCTGCTTGGGCTTCTTGCCGGCCACGAAGAGCAGGGCTTCCTGGAGGGCCTGGACCGGATCGTCCGCCTCGAAGGCGGGGGCGATGTCGAACTCCAGGTCGGTGAGCAGGCAGGGGCGGATCTTCTTGTCCGAGGTCAGCCGCAGACGGCTGCAGTTCGTGCAAAACGGCTCGGAAACCGAGTTGATGAAGCCGATGGTGCCCTGACTGCCGGCGATGCGCCAGACCCGGGCGGGCGAGCTGGGGTCGGTGGGCACCTCCTCGAGCGGCCCGAACCGTTCCTCGATGCGGCGCCGCGTCTCGGCCCCGGAGACGAACTGGCGCTGGTATTCGTCGAAGGGGGCGTTGTTGAGGTGCATGTACTCGATGAAGCGGACGTGCAGCGGGCGGTCCACCGAGAGGGCCGCCAGGTCGCCCACCTCCTGGTCGTTGACGCCGCCGATGACCACCGCGTTCAGCTTGACGGGGTGGAGCTCCAGCTCGAGCGCCAGCTCGATGGCGTCCCACACCTGGGCGATCTCGCCGCCGCGGGTCAGGTTGCGGAAGACGTCGGGGTTCACCGCGTCGATCGAGATGTTGACGCGCGAGAGCCCCGCGTCCAGCAGCTCGCGGTGGCGGCGGCGGAAGAGGGTGCCGTTGGTGGTCACGGCCACGTCGCGCACCCCCGGGGTGGCGGCCGCGGCCTCGATCATCTCGGGCAGTTCGCGCCGCACCAGCGGCTCACCGCCGGTGAAGCGCACCGCGTCCATGCCCAGACCCGCGGCCGCGCGCAGGAAGTGGCGCACGTCGTCGGTGGTTACGGTTCCGGGGGGGTCGCTCATCTCCATCCCCATCGGGTGGCAGTAGACGCAGTGGTAGTTGCAGCGCGGGGTGATGGAGATGCGCAGGTCCCGGAGCACGCGGCCGTAGTTGTCGATGAGCTTCATAGCGCCCCCTTCCAGCGTGTTGCACATTATAGCAACACGCTTTCGGGGCGAATGCAAGCCCGCTTACCGCGCCCGCCTATACTGGGGGCGATGAGCGAAGCGAGCGAACGCACGCACTCCGGGTTCGTGGCCATCCTGGGCAAGCCCAACGTGGGCAAGAGCACCCTGCTCAACCAGATGCTGGGCGTCAAGGTGGCCCCCATCAGCCCCAAGCCCCAGACCACCCGCAAGAGCGTGCGCGGAATCTACACCGAGGGGGACCGGCAGATCGTCTTCGTGGACACGCCGGGCCTGCACAAACCTGCCGACGCCCTGGGCGACTACATCAACCGCCAGGTCACCGAGGCGCTTTCCGACGTCGACGTGATCCTCTGGTTGGTGGACCTGCGCCACCCCCCCACCCCCGAAGACGAGCTGGTGGCGCGGACGCTCGAGCCCTACGTGGGCAAGAAGCCGGTGCTGCTCGTGGGCAACAAGGCCGACGCCGCCAAGTACCCGGACGAGGCGCTCGCGGCCTACGCGGCGCTGTTGCCCGGGGCCGAGGTGCGCAGGATCAGCGCCCTGTCCGAACGCGACGCGGCCCACCTGCGCTCCGAGATCCTGGCCCTGCTGCCCGAAGGGCCTTTCTTCTACCCGCCCGACCATGCCAAAAGCGACCAGCCCATCGAGGACTGGATCGCCGAGACGATCCGCGAGGAGGTGATGAAGCGGCTGCGCCAGGAGATCCCCTATGCGGTCGCGGTCAAGGTGGAGGAGGTGGCCGAGCGCGACAGCGGCACCCTCTACGCCCGCGCCGTCCTCTACGTGGAGCGCGAGGCGCACAAACCGATACTGATCGGAAAGGGGGGGCGCATGCTGAAGGAGCTGGGACGGGCGGCGCGCAAGCAGCTCGAGCTTTTTTTGAACCGCCCGGTCTTCCTCGACCTCGAGGTCAAGGTCTACCCCAACTGGCGCAAGGACCCGGAGGCGCTCCGCGAGCTCGGGTACGAGTAACGCTAGAGCCGGTAGAGCACGAAGGTGAGCAGGCCTTCGTAGGGGCCTGCGGGCTCACCGGGCTCGAGCCGGACCCCCAGGTCCAGGTCGAAGCGGGCGCTGCCCACGCCCTCGCGCACGGTGCGCTCGAGGGACGAAAGCGCCTGCCCCGCGAGCACCAGCCGCTCGGGCGGCAGCGTGAGCGGCCCCACCAGCGGGGTGGCCGTCACGGTGAGGCGCCAGGCGGTGTTGCCCACCACGCGGACGTGCAGCACCCCCGGCGAAACCCTGCCGTCTTCCACGCGGACGGGAACCCGTTCCGCCTGCTTGCCGTTGATCTCGAGCCAGAGAATTTCGGGCATGCGCACTACGAAATTCGTCGTGTTGCCGCCCGCCCAGGCCAGGCCTAGAACCAGCGCGAGCGCCGCAATCCATATCTTCTTCTGCATTCCCACCACTCCTTTGTGGGTGGAATGCAACCGGTCGTGCTCGATGGGGGGAAGTGATCGTAAAAGAGCGCAATCATCTTCTTGGCCGGTTGCACCACTGGCTCCCCGTGTCCCTTGGTGCCCAGATTGGGGTTCACGGTTCAACGCCTCCAAGATTTGAGCCGTCCTGCGGCCCACGAGCGCCCGCCCCGTTGGCGGAGCCTCGCACCCTCAGCCTAGCGCTTCGAGATGGCCAGGAACACCCCCAAACGGGTGATAGGAAACCGCCCCTCGTTGAACCCGTTCCGATGAGGTGCTACGAAGCCCCTCACCCCGTTTGGGTGCCCCCATTTGGGGGTAGGCAAGCCGGTGCGGCTTGCCTAGCCTGGGATGTGTAGTTGGAGGCGATGACCCGCCAGGTCCCTATACGGGCGCCAAGGGACGAGCGGCGAGCCAGTGGCGCGACCGACCAAACCCCTACAAGGAGGAGATACGACGATGAAGAACGCGATCAGACTCTTGGTGTTGGCCGGTGCGCTCCTGAGCGTCGGGGCGCTGGCGCAAACGCAGCAGAACTGGAACTTCAGCTTCCCCACTTACGCCTACGTCTACACCAATACCAGCTCGGTGGAATTCGACTTCACCGCCACCACGACCGGAACCGTGGTGTACGCGGGGACTGCGGGCCAGGCGTCCAAGGCCAACCTGCAGAGCTGCATCGGCAGCCTCGTTACCTCGTCGCTGAACGTTACCGCGCAGAGCAATGCTCCCACGAACCCTAACTCGCTGGGCAGCTGCCGGTTCGGTCCCACCAGCGTTTCCACTAGCGGCTACACCGTGAACTGGAACAACCTGGGCAATGCCGACGGTTCGCTGCTGGTCATCACCAACTCGTCCACCTACTCGGTGAGTGTCGTGGCCGACAGCCTTCCTTCCGGCGTGACCTACAAGGTGGCTCCCGATTTCGGTGACGCGACCAGCATTGGCTTCACCAACATTCCTACCGGCACCGCAGCCGGTCTGGCCACCCATGCCGATGGTCTGTACACCCAGTACGCCGGCGTATACGCCATCCCGCTCACCTTCGCCGCCGACGTCGACCCCACGGCCTCCGCGGCCACCACCAGCGCCGTCACCACCCTCGTTACCTACACCGCTTCCGCTCCGTAATGCCCACATTCCCCCTTGGGTATACTGGAACGGTGTTTAGGAACCTCTTGAGCCCCCGGAATTGGTCGCCGGGGGTTCTTCTGCTTTGGTTGCTGGTCTCGGCGTCGGCGCAGACGGGGATCGGCGTGGCGCCGCCGCGCTACGAACTGGTGCTGGCTCCCGGGGATTCCACCACCCAGTCGGTGGCCCTGTTCAGCCGCAACACCCCCGATCAGGTCATCGAGGTAAGCCTCGTAGATTGGCTGATCGATCCCGACGGTGGCGTGAAGACGCTTCCCCCGGGTTCGTTGCCATACAGCGCCGCCGCGTGGCTGAGCACCGTGCTGGATCCCTTCACGCTCGAGCGCGACGCCACCCACGAGGTGCGCTTTACCGTCAGCGTTCCGGCGAGTCCGGAGCTTTCCGGCAGCTATCGGGCGGCGCTGGCTTTTACGACCGAGCCGCGGCCCGTCGAGCGGAAGGGCATCGTGGCGCTGATGCGTACCCGGGCGCTGGCCGTCGTCTACGTCACCGTCCAGGGCACCGAGCAGCCCGCCGCCGAGCTGCAGGGCGTCACGGTGGCGACCGATGAGGCGTCGGGGAAGCGGTACCTGGTCGCCGACGTGGTGAACACCGGCAACGTCTACCTGCGGCTGAACGGCGAGCTGCGTTTCGTGAACACCGCGGGCGAGGTGGCGCAGCGCCTGGAACTGCCCGAGCGGGTGCTGCTGCGCGAGGGGGTGGTGCGCTACCGGCTGGCCTTACCCGAAGACCTGCCTGACGACGTCATCCTCGCGCAGATCGAGATCCAGCCCCAGGGGCCGGCCGGGAGCTACGGCGGCCCGCCGCTCTACGGGGAGGTGGCGTTCCGGTGAGGCGTGGCTTCGTGGCGCTGCTGCTCGTTCTGGCCGGTCTGGGTTCGGCTCAGGTCTGGTACTACAACGTGGACCAAGACAACCGCTTCGACCCGACCACCCTGACATTCAGCCCCAGCGCCCTCGAGTTGATGTGCGCCGGCCTGCTGGAGCCGGGGGCGACGCCCGCGGGCGGCGCCTCCGTGAGCAACCTCGCGCTTCCCGCGGGTTGCCCGGCCGCGCCTCCGGTCGTCGTCTACGGCACAAACCCCAACAGCGGCGACCTGGTCTACGCCACGGTCCTGACCGTCAAGTTCTGGGGCCGCCGTCGCGCCGACGACCGCACCTACGGCACGGATCCACTCGTGCGCCTGATCGAGCGCGCGTACGCCTTGCAGGTCGACGCCCGCGGCGACCTGGGGCGGGTGGACGGGCAGTTCCTCAGCCCCTTCACCACGCCTCCGGCCGGCGTGCCGCCGCTCGCGGGTTCCTGGAACGCCTGGCAGGCTTCACAGACAATCTCCTTCGGCGCCCCGGAGATCTCGGACGTACGAAACTTCAACCGCCGCTACCCCACCTGCCGCAGCCTGTACAACGATCGTTGCTGGACCGCGGTCTTCACCTGGGTGCTGCCGGCGCGGTTGGTGCTGCACGGCAACGAGACCGGCAGCGCCCAGCTCACGCTTACGCCCGGCCTCTTCGTCCGCCGGACGGCCGCGACGCTCGGCGTCCGCGGCGGCGCGTTCGAGACGCCCGAATTGAAGCCCTACGAGCCTTAGTCTTTCCGGATCAAGACGAACTTCGCCAGCTCCACCAGCTCGCCAGAGCCCAGCCGCGCCTTGGCTGTAAAGCTCCAGCGCGCCGCCGCGTCCGCGGGCACGACGAGCTTCCCGGTCCAGTCGGCCCCCTGACCGGTCAGTTCGACGCGTTCCCCTTCGACCTCGAGCCAGCTTGACTCCACCGGAGCGTACCAGTGCACGGCCACCTCCAGGGTCTGGCCGGGGCGCGCCACCGGCAGCGACCGCACCACCCCCCAGGGGGCGTCGGGGCTGACGCTCAGGAAGAAAGGGTAGCGCGCGACCGCGCCGTTCAAGGCTTCCACCTGCAACGCCAGCGGCCCTTTGGCGTCGACGGGCACGTGCAGGCGGCCGCGCCAGAGGCCTTCTTCCTCCGCAGCCGGCAGCAGGATGCCGACGATGCGGTCCTGCAGGGTCACGACCACCCGGTTGGCTGCGCCTCGGAGGCGCACTTCGACGAGGGGCGCGGACCCCGGCGGCACCCGGTCGGCTTCGGGCCGCACCTCGAGGATCTGCACGCTGCCGCCGGTGTAGACCTTGCGCAGGGGGGGGCGGACGGCCAGCTCCACCCGCGCCGTCTCGCCGGGACGCAGCAGGACGGTCGCCGCCGGCACCAAAGCCTCCCAACCGTCAGGAAGCAGGTCTTCGAGCAGGCGCACGGTGTAGCGTCCCGGCGCGAGTGCGGGCACCGTGAACGCCCCGCCGGGGTCGGTGAAGAGCGACGTCCGCCGCCCCAATGCGTCTTCGATCGCGACCGCGAAGCGGCGGGGCGGGAGCTCGCGACCGGGCTCGACGACGACGCGCACCCGTCCCTCCAGGACGCTGCGCGCCGCCAGGACGAGGCGAACGGAGACGCTCTGCTTCCGCCGCACCTCGACGCGGACCTGGCCGCGCACGGGCACCAGCACGGCCGGCAGCCGGTTGGGGTCGACCTCGACGGTGTGGGTCCCTGGGGGCAGTTCCAGCCGGAAGCGTCCCTCGGCGTCGGTTCGGGTTTCGCGGTCGCCGGCCCGCACGACGAGACCTTCGCGCAACCGCGCGGGCCCCTCGACACGGACCTCGCCGGCCACGATGCCGACGTTGCGGCCGCCGAAGAGGCGGGTCACGGCGGGCGGCACCTCGAGGACCAAAGGCATCTGCGCTCCGAGGCCCAGGGCGGTGCGGCCCCCGTACCACTCGCGGTCGATGCGGGCCTGCAGCAGCGCGCCTCCGGCGGGCGCTTCGAACGCCAGGGCGGTTTTTAGGTTGGGTTTCCAGGGCGACCAGGCCAGGTCGGCGCGGGTGCGCAGCTCGCTGCCGCCCAGACGCAGGCCCAGCTGCAGTTCGTTCTCCTCGAGCGGCCAGCCGAGGCGGCCGTTCAGCGCGAACAGCGCCATCCCTTCCGCGACGCCGGCCTCGCTGCCCCCGGAGACCGTGAACGACGTGCGCCCCGCGCGGTGCTCGACGCGGGCTTCGGCGCCGAGGTCGCTCCAGGGGGCGGGCAGGTCGAGCCGCGTGCGGGCGAAGGCGCGCAGGCGGTCGGGGCCGGCCGCCGCACCGAAGGTGACCGCGAGCGGCAGGTCGAGATCGAGCCGCTCGCTGCTGCTCGCCGCCGCCAGCCCCCAGTCGTCGACGCCCAGCCCGGTCCAGGTGAGGCGCCCCCCCACGCTGAAGGGTTCGGGGTTGACGTCGGCGCTGAAGTGGAACTCGACGGGGGCGGCCGGCACCCCCGAGAAGCCGCCCTGGAGCCGCATCGGCCAGTCGCGGTAGCGGAAGCCGTAGGCGAGGTCTCCGTTCAGTTGGGCGCGGAAGGGCCGCAGCGTCAGGGAGGCCGTGAGGGTGCCGGGCCGGAAGGTCGCCGCTTTGCCCTTCCCGGTGGCGAGGTCGGCGCGCAGCCGCAGGCTCGGATCCTCGTCGAGGAGCGCGGCCGCGCCGAATCCGTAGCCGCGTCCGCTGACGTCGAAGTTCATGCTGCCCTGCCAGACGGGCCCGCTGAGCGCGATCTGGGTGCTGACCGCACCCTCGAACAGCCCCAGGGCCAGCCCGTAGCTGGGGCCGAAGGCGGCGCTCAGGTAGCCGCCGTCCCAGCTGAAGCCGAGCACCCCCGCGGGCGAGCCGCCCGGGGCGTAACCCGCGCCGAGGCTGAAGTGGGTGAAGTCGGAAAGCGGTCCGGCCGCGCCCAAAGAAAACGAGAGGTCGCCTGGGTAGCGGTAGGCGGCGCCGAGGCGGCCGAGCAGCCGGAAGCCGCCGTCGCCCTTGGCGCGCGCCGGCTGGACGGCGAGGTACCCCTCGCGCTCGAGCCCGCCGCGCTCGAGCCGCACGACCACCCGCAGCACCCGCGGCTCGGCCGCGGTCACGCGCAGCTCGCGCCGCTCACCGGGCTCGAGGGGAAGGCGCGCCTGGTAGACGGGCACCCCCTGCAGGGTGAGCAGGCGCACGAGGACGACGTCGGCGCCGTTGCCGGTGTTCGCCACCTCCAGCGCGAAGCGCCCGAAGGGCGGAACGTAGGCCACCTCCGCCGGCCAGTGCGCCTCGAGCCCGGGAGCGTAGGCCACCTCGGTGAAGGCGTCGGCGGAGGCGCCGTCGGCCTGGAGGCGCAGGCGGTCGCGGGTTCCGGCGGGAACGCCTTCGGGCACGCGCAGCGTGACCGGGAAGTAGTAGGGCCGCCCCGCCTCGAGCGCGATCGTGCGTTCGCGAGTAAGCAACGGCCAGCCGTGTTCGGAGGTGAGGCGCACCTGTACGGTACCGCTTCCCTGCAGCGCGAAGACGTGGGTGACCGTGTGCCCGGGAGCCGCGGTTTTGACCGCAGGGGAGGCCCGCTCGACCTGGACGCCCTGGGCGCCTGCCGGCTGCGCGACGAGCAGCAGGGCGACCCAGAGTACGGCGTGCAGGCGCGTGCCGGCGCGTAAGGCCATCCCGACCATTCTAAACGCCCATGGCTACGCAATTCTTCCCTCAAACGGGGGTATGAACGGCGGCCCGGACGGCCTTAGGGTAGGATGGGAAGACTGCGGAGATCTTGGAATGCGTGAAATTTGGAAGATTCTAGGTATATTTCTGCTGTTCGCACCCGCGCTGGCGCAGGTGAACGCCGTTTGGGTGATCCGCGACTACGAGATCGTGGGCGGTGAGCTGCACGAGTACGTGGGCACCAAGACGTTTCCGGTGAACAGCATCGACGAGGTGCGCGCCCTTGCGGACATGGCCCGGCGGGAGGCGCGGCCGGCGCGCTGGGTCTACGACCCCGAGCGGGGCTGGGTTGCCTTGCAGCGCCGCGGTTACCGCATGGACGTCGAGGCGGCCGTCGTGGCCTACCGCGACGCCGCCTTTCTGGGCCGTTCCCAGTTCGTGATTCCCGTCGAGGTGATCGAACCCGAGCCGAGCGTAACCGAATGGTACGCCCGCGGCGTGCGTGAGCTGATCGGCGAGGGGGTGACCGGGTTTTGGGGCTCGAGCCGGGCCCGCATCCACAACATCCGCACCGGGGCGGCGCACCTGAGCGGCACCTGGATCCCCCGCGGCGCCGAGTTCTCCTTCAACCGCGCGGTGGGCGCGATCGACGAGGAGCGCGGCTACGTGGAGTCGCTGGTCATCGTCGGCGACGCGACCGAGAAGGGGGTGGGCGGCGGCATCTGCCAGGTTTCCACCACCGCCTTCCGCGCCGCCTTCTTCGCCGGGCTGCCGGTGACCGAGCGCTACCCCCACAGCTACCAGCTGCGCTACTACCGCCCCGTGGGCCTGGACGCCACCATCTACCAGCCCTGGCGCGACCTCCGGTTCATCAACGACACCCCCGGCGACGTCCTGGTGCTGGCGCAGGTGCGGGGGTACAAGCTCTACGTGCGCCTCTTCGGTACCGCCGACCGCAGCGTCGAGTGGGAGGGGCCGTTCGTCCACGATCGCAAACCGCCGCTCGAGCCCCGCGAGGTCGTGGACGAGACCCTCGAGCCGGGATACCGCAAGCAGGTCGACTGGGCCGCCGAGGGGCTGACCGCGGTAGTGCGGCGCAAAGTCTACTACGACGACGGCCGCGTCTATGAGGACGTTTTCGAGAGCGTCTACCGCCCCTGGGGCGACGTCTTCTTGGTCGGCCCCCCGGGACTCGAGCCCGCGGTGCCGCTCCCGCCGATCATTGGCAAACCCGAGGTGCAGGGTGCCGGTCCGCCGCCGCGCCCCTAGGCCCCGAACTTTTGCAGCTTGCCCGCGTGCGCCAGCAGGAGCGGCAGCACGTGGGTGCCGTGCAGGTCGCCGAGCGCACCCCCCGCCGCCTCGTCTTCGGTGAAGCGGCGGGCGGCGTCGGCGCGCAGGTTGGGGCCGTAGAGCAGGAAGGGTACCGGGTGCCAGGAGTGCGCCTTCATCACGCTGGGCGTGGAGTGGTCGCCGGTGACGGCGATCACCTCGGGCCCCAGCGCCAGCAGTTCGGGGAGCAGGGCGTCGAAGGCCTCGATCTTGTGCACTTTGGCGTCGAAATCGCCGTCTTCACCGGTGGAGTCGGTCTTCTTGAAGTGCAGGTAGAAGTAGTCGAAGGCCTCCCAGTGGGCCTTCAGGGCCGCGAGCTTGCCTTCGGGGGCGTCGGGGTCCTCGCCCACCTCGACCTCCAGCGGGGTCATCCCCACCAGCGAGGCCACCCCGCGGTACATCGGGTAGCTGGCGATCGCCGCGGGGGTGAGCCCGGTGACCTCGCCCAGGGTGGGCCAGACCGGGCGCTTGGAGACGCCGCGCAGCAGCACCCCGTTGATCTTGGGTTCGTCCGCGAGCACCTGACGGGCCCGCGCCGTGAACTTGTTCAGGATGTCGGCCGTCTTGGCGCTGGGCTCGTCGCTTTCGTCGTGGGGGCGGGCCGCAAGCGGCGGCACCCCGGTCTTCTGGGGGTCGGTGTCGTGAACCCGGTCGCCCAGCCCCACGCCCCGCAGCACCAGCACGAAGCGGTGCTCCGACTCGGTGTGGAGTTCGATCCTGGCGCCGTCGATCTCGCGGATGCGCTCCTTCAACTTCGCCAGCACCCGCCGGTTCTCCTCGGTGGGGGGGCGGCCGGCGCGTCGATCGACGATGGTGCCGTCGGGGTTCAGGGTGGCGAAGTTGCCGCGCACCGCGACGTCGTCGGGCCCCAGCTCGAGGCCCAGCCCCAGCGCCGAGAGGACGCCGCGCCCCACCTCGTAGCGGAAGGGGTCGTAGCCGAAGAGGCTTAGGTGGCCGGGCCCGGAGCCGGGCGCGAAGCCGGGGGCCACCAGGGTGACGCGCCCCAGGTTGGCCTTTTCGGCCAGGGCGTCGAGGTTAGGGGTGCGGGCCGCGGCCAGCTCCGTAGGCCCGCCCGGTTCGCGGGGCAGCCCGCCCACCCCGTCGAGCACGACGAAGAGGATCTTGCTGGGCGTGGTGCGGCTCAGTTCCTTGAGGTGGGGGAGGAGGTCCATGCCCGCATTCTACCCCCGCCGCCGGCCCCGCCGACCGCAGGATACGTACAATTCGACGCACATTAAGATTGACATGAATAATATCAAATGATATGTTACAGGTAGCGAAAGGGGGCGAGAGCCGTGTGGGCGCAGTGGTTGCGACGCATGACCCCGAAGCAAAAGGACCACCTGCTCGAAGTGCTGGCCGAGCGTTACGCGGACGAGCTCCACGACGCCGCCCTGGTGGAGGCGGCGGCCGAAGGCCTGCCGTACGAGCACCTGCGCAAGGTGCTGAAGCGCATCGCCGCGCGCGAGCGCAAGCACGCGGAGTGGTTGCGCGCCAAGATCCGCGAACGGGGCGGCACGCCGCCCCCCCCGCCCCGGCTGCCCGCGGCGCCCACCTGGCGGGAGGTGCTCGAGGCCTTCGAGTCCGAGAAGGCCGACCAGGTGCGTTACCTCGAGGAAGCCTACGGCGCCGACGACCCCGAACTGCGGGAGCTGCTGACGCGGATCCAGCACGAGGAAGAAGAGAACTACCGTGACCTGCTGGACGTGGTGACGCGCATGGAGTCGCACGCCGGAGGCGCATAGAAAGGAGGCGGCCGTGATCTCCAAAGAGGCCATCCAAAAGTTGAGGAACGAGATCGGGCTGCGTAGCGGACCCGTCCTCTCGCTCTACCTGGCCACCAACCCCGCCAGCCGCGACGTGCTCGACTACTCGGCGTCCGGGAAGCGCAAGCCCTTCGTGATCCGCGCCAAGGACACGATGGCGGCCCTTGGCGTTCCCGCGAAGGTGCGGGACCGGGTGCTCGATCGGCTCGAGCACGACGTGATCCGCGGCCGCACCCGCGCGGTCTTCGCCACCGAGGACGAGATCGAGGTCTACGACCTGAACGTCGATCTGCCGGTGGTGAACCTGCCCCACGGCGAGGTGCTGGCGCGCTGGGGCGAGCCCTACGTGCTGCCGCTGGTGCTGGCGCTGGACGAGTACGAACGCTACGCCGTAGTCCTGCTCGACGAGGAGCGCTGGCGGCTCTTCGAGGTCTACCTGAACGACGTGCGCGAGGTGGCCGACGCCTTCCGAGCGGTGGCGCCCGAGACCTGGCGCAAGCTCTCGGAGTCGAAGCCCGCCACCCCCATGGGACCGGGCGCGCTCGGCACCACGGCGCGCGGGGGCATGGGCCGCGACCGCTTCGACCGCCGGGTGCTGGCCTGGACCCACCGCTTCTACCGGCAGCTCGCCGGGGAGCTGGAGCGCTGGCTCGAGCGGCTGGGGGCCGAGCGCTTGATGCTGATGGGCGTGCCCGAGGAGACCCGCTACTTCGAGGAGCTGCTCCCGCGCGCCGTACGCGAGCGGGTGGTGGCCCACCTGCCCATGCCCGCCGGCGGCAGCAAGGTGGACGCCGGCGAGGTGCTGGCGCTCACCGAGGCGGCCATCGAAGAGGTGGAGCGCAGGAAGGAGGCCGAGCTGCTCGACCGCATCCGCGAAGAGGGCGTCTGGGGTACCGAGAACGTGCTCGAGGCCCTGCAGGAGGGGCGGGTCTACGTGCTCGTGATGCCCTGGCACCCACGGGGCAAGGTCTGGCGCTGCCCCGACACCGGGTACGTGGCGCTCGCGCGTGAACGCGCCGAGGCCGTCTGCCCGGGCGCGGCGGAGGAGGCCGACCTGGCCGAGACGCTGGTCGAGCTCGCCGGCCTCTTCGGGGCGCGCGTGGAGTTCGTTCGCGGAGACAACGCGGACCGCCTCGAACGCGAGTTCGGCGGTCTCGCGGGGCTCAAACGCTGGTGAAAGCGAGTGGAGGTGCAACCATGATGCGTTGGGATCCGTTCAAGGAAATCGAGGAACTGCAGGAGCGGCTGGGCCGCGGTCTGGGCATGGGCCGGGGGGCGCGCGGCGAGCAGACGCTGGCGCCGCTGGTGGACGTTTGGGAGGACGAGCACGGCCTCCACTTCGCGGTCTACCTCCCCGGCATCGACCCCGACAAGGTCGAGGTTACCGCCGAGGAGGAGACCCTGACGGTCAAGGCCGAACGGCCCTTCGAGAAGCAGGAGAACGTGGCCTACCACCGGGTGGAGGGGCCGTACGGCACCTTCGTGCGCAGCTTCTCGATCCCCGCGGTCTACGACCTGGGCAAGGTGGCCGCCAAGTTCAAGAACGGCGTCCTCTACCTGACCGTGCCCCGGGCCGAGGAGACCAAGCCGCGCAAGATCCAGGTCGAGGTCGAGTCCTAGCGAACCGACGGGGGAGGTGGTGCCCGTGATCATGCGCGTACCGCAGTTCGAGCGGCTTTTCCGGCAGGCGGCGTCGCTGGACGTGGACAAGGACGACCTGAAGCGGCTCTCCGACTTTTTGGGCAAGAAGATCTACGACCTGCTCATCGTCGCCGAGCGCAACGCCAAGTACAACGCCCGCGACGTCATCTACGTGCCCGATCTGCCGGTCACCAAAGGCTTGCAGGAAACGATCCGCGAGTTCGAGCAGCTGGACGTCGCCCCCGAGCTGGAGCCCGTGCTCGACCACCTCGCGGGCCTGCCGCCGCTGGACCTGGAGGTCAGCGACGACGTGCGGGCGCTGCTTCCCAAGCTGGCGGGCGCTTTGGTGGTCGCGGCGGCGCGCGTGATCCGCGAGCTGGACCCGGACGTCAAGAACCCTCAGACCGAACACTGGGAGCGGCTCGAGCGGGTCTTCGACCTGCTCCTCTAGGCCGCCCCGCAGGACCACGCCGGCCCGCGCGCGGGCCGGCGTCTTCGCGTGCGCGGGTTCAGACGAACTTGCGCAGCACGTTGGCGATTTCCTCGGGGCTCGCGGGGTCGCCCTCGGCCACGTCGGTGGCGCAGAGCGTCAGGAACTCCTTGAGGATCAGGTTGGCGGCCGACTCCATGGCTTTCTTGGTCGCCGTCATCTGCGTCAGCACCTCGTCGCAGGGGCGCCCTTCGCCCACCATCTTCTGCAGGCCGCGCACCTGCCCTTCGATGCGGCGCAGACGCTTGATGATGCTGTCTACGGTCTCGTCGCCCAGGTCGGTCGTGCGCATCGACATATACCCATACCCCCTACTGGACCCAGCATACCCCGTGCCGGGGCGTTCTGCCACTTCGCCAGCAGCGGGCCACGGCTTGCGGGTAGGCTGGGGCATGGAGCTATACCTCGGAACCGGCGGCTTCAGTTACCCCTACTGGAAGGGGATCTTCTATCCGCCGGGGCTGAAGCCGCGCGACTACTTGTGGCACTACGCGCGCCACTTCAACGCGGTGGAGGTGAACGCCAGCTTCTACCACGTGCCCGCGGCGAAGACCTTTGCGGGCATGCTCGAGCGTTCGGGCGGGCGGGTGCGCTTCGCGGTCAAGGTGCACCGTTCGGTCACCCACACCCGCGACGCGAGCGACGAGGCTTACGCCCGCCTCTTTGCCGCGGTGGAGCCCCTCGAGCAGGCCGGCGCGCTGGGGCCCTTCGTGGCTCAGTTTCCCTACAGCTTTCACCGCACCCCCACAAACCGCCGCTACCTGCTCGAGGTGGTCCGCCGCTTCGCGGGGCGGACGCTCGCGGTCGAGCTGCGCCACGCCAGCTGGGCGTGCGAGCCGGTTTGGGAAGCCTTCCGCGAGCAGGGCCTCGTCTGGGTGAGCGGCGACTACCCGCCGCTTGCGGGCCTGCCGCAGAGCGGCCCGGTGGTGACGGCGCCGGTCGCCTACCTGCGCCTGATGGGGCGCAACGCCGCGAAGTGGTGGGACCACGCGGAGCGCGAAGAGCGCTACGACTACCTTTACACCCCTGAGGAGCTGCGCCCCTACGCCCGCGCCCTGGCAGGGCGCGCTGGAGAGCTGCGGGAGGCCTGGGTGGTCTTCCACAACACCCCGCGCGGCCAGGCGCTGGTGAACCTGGGCACCTTCAAGGAGCTGCTCGAGGAGCTGGGGCTCGAACCGGCCATCGAGCCGCCGCGCCTGGGGTAGGGGCGAAGACCTCGACCGTTCACCCAACGGCGAGCGCTTCGAGCAGCCGCGGCAGCCGGTTCAGGTCGGGCTCCAGGTGGTCGGGCTCTGCGGCGGCCAGCACCTCGGGGCGGTGGGTGCCCCAGCTGACCGCGTAGGTGCACAGCCCCGCCGCCTTCCCCGCCAGGACGTCGTGGGTGGTGTCGCCCACCATGCAGACCCCGCGGCCGCCCACCGCCGCGAGCGCCGCCAGCACCACGTCGGGTGCGGGCTTGGGCGCGAGCCCGTCGGTGCCCTGGACGTGGTCGAGCAGCGGCAGCAGCCCCACGGCCTCGGCGAGCCGGCGGGCGGTGGCGCTGCGCTTGGTGGTGGCCACCGCGAGCGCGAAGCCGCGCGTGCGCAGCTCACCCAGCAGCTCGGGCACGCCCGGGTAGGGGCGGCTCTGGTCGGCCATGTGGGCGCGGTAGTGGGCGCGGTAGGCTTCGGAGAGCTCTTCGGCGTCGTGTTCGGGTGCCGCCCGGCGGAACATCTCGGCCAGGGGCCGGCCGATCAGGTCGGCCATCTCCGCATCCTCGGGCAGGGGCAGGCCGGCTTCGCGCAGCACGTGGTGGAAGCTCGCGGTGATGTCCGCGAGCGAGTCCACCAGGGTGCCGTCGAGGTCGAAGACGATCGTCGGCTTCAAGGCTTGGGCTTCCTCAGGATGCGGACGGTCTTTAGGGTGTCCTGCTGGGTGAGCTTCTCCACCACGTCCATACCGGCGGTCACCTTGCCGAAGATGGTGTAGCCGCCGGTCAGGTGCGGCGCGGGGGCCAGGGTGATGAAGAACTGGCTGCCGTTGGTGTTGGGGTCGGCGGTGCGGGCCATGCCCACCCAGCCGGCGGCGTCGTAGCTCAGCGCCGGGTCGATCTCCAGGCCGAAGCGGTAGCCGGGCCCGCCGGAACCCCTTCCGGTGGGGTCGCCGGTCTGGGCCACGAAGCCGGGAACGACGCGGTGCCACCTGAGGCCGTCGAAGAAGCGGTGCAGCGCCAGGAAGACGAAGGAGTTGACGGTGTTTGGGGCGCTGTCCTCGAGTAGGTCGATCGTGACCCTGCCCTTGCTGGTCTCGATCTCGGCGTAGTAGTCGTACTTCTTGTGGTCGGTGACGACCTCGGGTTTGTCGAAGCTGCGGACCGGGGTTTCGCTCAGGTAGTCCAGGGTTTCCATGGCGCCTGCTTTCTGCACGGTTGTGGGGGCGGTCCCGCCTGCCGTGCCCTCGGATTTCTTGGGTTTGCAGCCCGCAAGCCCCAGGCCTAGGGCCAGGGCCAGGGCGAGGACGAGGGTCGTGCGCATACCGGCAGGATACCGCGGGGAAATGAAGGGGCGGTGGGTCAGCGGCAGACGCCCGTTCCCTGGTCGAGCACCCGGCCGTCCGTGGCCACGAAGCGCCAAGCGTAGGCGCCCGGTTCCAGCGTGAGCTCGAGCACCCCGTGCGCGTCGTCGGCGAACGCCCGGCTGAGCGGGCCCGGGGCACCCGCGCGGCGCAGGGCCGCACCCCCGGTTCCCACGACGAACTGCACCAGACCCGCTTCGGGATCGTGGGCGCCGGCGGCGTCGCGGGGGGCGAAGCGCTCGTAGTCGTGGTCGTGCCCCGCCAGGTACAGCTCGGCGCGGTAGCGGTGGAGCAGGTCCCACAGCGGGTCCATTCCGGGAAGGTCACCGTGGCGGCCGGAGCTGTAGCGCGGGTAGTGGGCGAAGGCGAGGGCGCAGCCGTCCGGTTCCTCGCGCAACCGGTTTTCGAGCCAGGCGTACTGGGGCGAGCCCTCCCCGCAGCCCCCGACCCAGTCGCAGTTGCTGTTCAGGGCGAAAAGCCGCCAGCCCGCCAGCCGGGTCGCGTACCAGCCCTCGGGCGGCGCGGCGCGCGCGCCCCAGTAGCGGAAGTACCCGCCGCCGCCGCTGTAGTACTCGTGGTTGCCCGGCACCGGCAGCGTGCGGTTCTTGAAGCGCCCCCAGGAGGGCGCGTAGCAGTCCCGGAACTGGGCGTCGGTACCGGCGGAGTAGGCGAGGTCGCCCAGCGCGAGGACGTACCAGGTCGCGTCCTCGGGGGCCAGACGCTCGATCAGCGCGGCCGTGGCCTCGTCGGCGTCGGACCAGCAGGTGGCGATGTCGCCGGCGACGTAGAGGGTCACGGACGCCGGCCCCTGGGACTGGGCGCAGCCCGCCCCGACCAGGGCGAGCAGTGCGAGCGCCGGCAGGAGGAGTGCGCGCTTCATATCTTCGGCAGGGTGATGCCCCGCTGACCCTGGTACTTGCCGCGGCGGCTCTTGTAGGTGGTCTCGGGCTGCTCCCCCTCGAAGAAGAGGATCTGCACGATGCCTTCGCCGGCGTAGACGCGGGCGGGCAGCGGGGTGGTGTTGGAGATCTCGAGCGTTACGTGCCCTTCCCAGCCGGGCTCGAGCGGGGTGACGTTGGCCACGATGCCGCAGCGGGCGTAGGTGGACTTGCCCAGTGCGATGGCGATCACGTTTTCGGGCATGCGGATGTACTCGACCGAGCGGGTGAGGGCGAAGGAGTTGGGCGGGATCAGCACCGCGTCCCCTTCGATCTCGACGAAGCTCTGGGGGTCGAAGGCCTTGGGGTCGACGACCGCGCCGTAGGCGTTGGTGAAGACCTTCCACTCGGGGGCGGCGCGCAGGTCGTAGCCGAACGAGCTGACCCCGTAGGAGATCACCCCTTCCCGCACCAGGTTCTCCTCGAAGGGCTCGATCATCCCCTCTTCCCGGGCCATCCGCCGGATCCACCAGTCGGGCTTGACGCTCATGTGCCGAGTATACCCAGCGCCCTCGTGGCTAACGGGGCCACAGCGCCAGCCCGCTCACCACCGGGCGTTCGCGCGCGGGGAAGACGAGCGTGCCCTGCAGGTAGAGCTGCGCCGAGCCGCCGCTGTCCATGCGGATCGCCCCCCAGGCCCCCAGCGCCCGCAGCTGCTCGGCGAGGACCCCGGGCGTCGTCTTGCCGCTGGTCACGAACCACAGCTCGCCCTCGCGGGTCCAGGCGACGGCCGCCTGGTAGGTGACCTTGGTGATCTGCGGGGCGTCCGCCGCGAACCCCTCGGCCGCGGGGTGGTAGGCGAGGCGGCCGGCCTGGACGAGCAGGGGGCCGGCCTCGAGCGCGTAGCGCACCGGCGGGTCGAGGTTGACGTAGAGCGAGAGCCGGTTCCCGGGCCTGAGGCGTCCGGTCCAGTCGGCGTCGCCGTCCGGGTAGCTGAGCGCCCAGCGCCCGGGCTCGAGGTCGAC
Source organism: Thermaceae bacterium (assembly GCA_026981865.1). Taxonomy (GTDB): domain Bacteria; phylum Deinococcota; class Deinococci; order Deinococcales; family Marinithermaceae; genus Oceanithermus. The sequence goes on along the minus strand of JALSIA010000137.1, from coordinate 23,495 downwards.
CGGTGCGGGGTAGGTGTGGACGACCCGGTCGCCCTCCACCACGATCACGTTCTCGCCCTTGCGGCCGACGCGCCCCGGCAGCGTGTGGGCGGTGAGGCGGGCGGGCCAGCGGTTGAGGCCCACGCGGTAACGCTCGCCGGAGCCGGTCTCGACCCAGGCCTCGAACTTCGGCACCGCCGCCTGGGGCAGGCCGCCGTCCCACATCAGGGCGCTGCGGCCGTAGGGCAGGCTCCGCGGCACCCCGTCCACGACCCACAGCCCGATGGGGGTGGCCGTCTTGGGGTCGTAGTAGCCGCCGTTGAGCACGGCCAGGGCCCCCGGGGCGAGCGCGTTCAGCTTGGCGCGCCGGCCCGGCGTGCCCACCGGGCGCATCCGCCAGGCTCCGGGGGCGGCGACGAGGCGCACCAGCTCCAGCGGCTCCGGCGTCCAGACGTACTCGCGGCGCAGCTCGAAGCCAGGGGCGACGCGCTGGACCCGGGGAGGAGGCACGAAGTAGGCGTCCATCACGAAGCGCGCCGGCGCGCCCAGCTCGAAGGTGCGCCAGCGGTAGACCCGGCCTTCGGGGGCGAGGAAGCGGATCTCGGTACCGCGCTCGTCGTAGCGGAAGGCGAGCCCGTCCAGGTCGGGCGGGTTGGGAACGAAGTACGGGGCGTAGAAGGTGAACCATCCGGGGCTTTCGCCTTCGGCGCGGGGCAGCTCGGGCGCGGGGCCGGGCGGCAGGTCGAGGACCAGGCGCAGGCGGTCCGGGGCGAGTCGGTAGCGCAGGCGGGCGCTGGCCAGGGTTTCGGGGATCAGACCGGCCGCGCGCAGCACCCGTTCGTCGAGGCGGTAGTCGGGGCTGCGGGGCGGCGGCAGCGCCGGGTCGAGCGGCGCGGTCCAGCCCAAGCCGGGCACGTAGCTGAAGGCGAGCGCGCCCTTGCGAAACACCACCGCCCCTTCCTGCTCGCGCACCTCGAGGCCCAGCCAAGCCGCCGGCACCTGGGCCAGCGCCAGGCCAGAGAGCAGGGCCAGGGCGATGAGGCGGCGCACGGTCAGGTTTCCCGGGGCAGGTAGAGGCGCGGGTTGGCCTCGGGGAAGGGGTTGTCGCGGGTCTCGAGCGCGGCGAGTTCCGCGGGGGTCCGTCCGGCGCGCAGGTCCTCGGCCAGCGCGAAGAAGGCGCGGGCGTGTTCGCGGTAGCGTTCGCGGGCGTAGTCGGCGGCCTGGCCGGTGTGGATCAGGAAGGGCCAGTCCGAGGCCTCGAGCAGCAGCAGCTCGCGCATCATCTGCCGCAGGGTGCGCACCCGCTCCTCGCGGCACCCGCGCGCGGCCAGGATCATCTCGGCCTCGGCCTGGTAGACGGTGCGCCAGTAGTCGCGGGTCCGTTCGTTCAACCAGACGCGGTGGTCGCCCCCCTCGCCCCAGGAGCCTTCGGGGAGGGTGAGCGCCAGGGCAGGCTCCTGCACGGCCACGCGCGCGGTCACGGCCTCCAGGGGGCGGGAGGCGAGGGTGCGGTAGACCTGCTCCAGCCAGGCCACCCCTTCGAACCACCAGTGGCCGAAGAGTTCGGCGTCGTAGGCGGCCGTCGTCACCCCGGTGGGATGCCGGCGGGCCAGCTCCTCGAGCAGGGCGACGAAGTGGTCCGCGTGCACGCGCACGCGCTCGAAAGCGGCCTCGGGGTCGTAGGGGGCCTTGCCGCCCAGGTCGGTCTGGCGCGAGGTAACGCGCCAGTGGTGCAGCCCCGACTCGGGGTCCTTGCGGTGGAACTCGCGGTAGGCGGGGTCGCCGGGGTAGCCGTAGTCGGCGCTCCAGACGACCAGCGAGGTCGCGCGGCTGCGGGCGAGCATGCGCAGGCCCGAGGGCAGCTCGAGCACCCGGTGGACGCGCTCGCCCTCGCCCTCCTCGTTTGAGCGTCCGTAGGGCCCCGCGGGCTCGCCCCCCTCGACCAATGCGGCGTCGGTGAAGGCGTAGCGCAACCCCGCGTCCATGAGGAACTCGTCCACGCCGGGGCGCATGCCCGCCGGCGGTCCGGGCACCGGCGGGGTCCACAGCCCCGCGGGGCGGTAGGCCATCTCGGGCAGCCAGTACCCCAGCGGGTCGGCACGGAAATGGCGGCGGTAGGTGTGCACCCCCGTGCGCACCTGGGCGGTCAGGGCCTCCGGGTAACCGAGCAGCGGCGAGTAGCCGTGGGTGGCGCTCGAGGTGACGAGCTCGACCTGCCCCCGCGCCTGGGCGCGCCGGAAGGCGCCGGGCAGGTCACCCGCCAGCGCCGCGAAGTCCGCCAGGGCACCCTCCCAGAAGCGCAACTGGAAGGCGGCCGAGGGCTCCAGATCACCGCCGCGGTAGCGCTCCAGGTCGCTCCGGGCGCGCTCCAGGCGGTCCTCTGCGTAGCGCACGAACCCCTGCTGCACGTCCGTGTCGGCGAGCTGTTCGACCAGGATGGGGGTGAGGCCGATCGTCAGCGGCGCCGGCACCCCGTCGGCCCAGAGGCGGTCGAGCGCCCGCGCCAGGGGCAGGTAGGTCTCGGCCATGACCTCGTAGAGGGTCTCCTCGCCGAAGGGCCAGGCCCCGTGGGTCCGAACGTAGGGCATGTGGGCGTGCAGAACCAGGACGAACTTCATCGTCCTCATCCTACCGTCTGCGCCAGGCGTACCCCACAAGCCCCGCACCGGCGAGCCCCAGCGCCCCGGCGAAAAGCGAGCGCCAGGGGAAGCGCTTGCGCGCGGGCGGCAGCACGCCCGAGCTCCAGACCTGCGCCTGGTCCGCGGCGATCACGTCGAGCGCGCGCGCCGCGTCTGCGGGGCCGTCCAGGTACCAGACGCCGCCCCCGGGCAGGGCGCGGCGGAAGCCCCAGGGTTCGAAGGGGTCGTAGAGGCCGGCGGCCACGTAGGCGCGGGGCCGCCGGCTCAGGTCGGTCTGGAGCCAGATCCAGTCGCCCTCGCGCCAGGCGCGTGCGGGGGCGGTGGCCCCGTCCGGCGTGCGCCGTTCGGCCCCCCAGCCGCTGATCAGGTAGGCCTCCTCCCAGCCGCCGCCCGCGGGGGTGCGCAGACCGGCGCCCGGCAGGGCCTCCTCGCCGCCGGGTTCGGTGTCGAGGTAGACGGCCACGACGGCCAGCGAGAACCCCAGCGGCGCGCCGGCGGGGTTGGGGTAGCGGGCGAGGCGCACGCCGAGCCGCCAGCGCCCTTCCACCCGTTTCATCTCGAAGCCGGTCAGGTCGGCGGCGCCGACCTGCTGATAGACGGCGGCGCGGGGGTAGTCGAGGCCGGCGCCGTGGTCGTCGCCGACCGGGTCGGTAAGCAGCAACAGCGCGAGAACGAACCAGTTCACCGTACACACTCCAGAAGCCGGGCCGTCAGCTTTTCGGGGTCGTGGCGTACGAAGGCGCCGGCGTGGGCGAAGTCGCCCTCGATGACGCGCACGCCGTCGGCGTCGAAGGGGGCGGGGTCATAGGCGACGGGGCGCTGCCCCTCTTCGGCGTAGCGCGCGAGGGCTCCGGGATCGAGCGGGGCGGTATGCACGAGCACCGCGTCGGGCCGGCGCCCCAGGTGCTCGGCCACCGCCTTGTAGTGGGCGTAGGCGTCCATGCCGTCGGTCTCGCCCGGTTCGGTCATGACGTTCGTCACGTAGACCAACCGGGCGGGGCTCTCGGCGATCGCCCGGCGCAGGTCGGGGGGGAGAAAGCTGGGGATCACCGAGGTGAAGAGGCTGCCAGGGCCGAGGACGATCAGCTGGGCGCGCGCCAGCGCCCGCAGCACCTCGGGCATCACCGGGGGGTTCTCGGGCTCGAGCCAGACCTTCCGCACCCGGCCGGGCGTTTCGCGGATGCGCGACTCCCCCTCCACCCGCTCGCCGCCGATCAGCTCGGCGACGAGGCGCGCGGGGTGGGGGGTCGAGGGGTAGACCGCGCCCGAGAGCGCCAGCACCCGGTCGGCCATGCGCACGGCCTCGGCGAAGTCGCCGGTGAGCTCGAAGAGGCTGACCAGGAAGAGGTTGCCGAAGGTGTGCCCCGAAAGCCCCTCGCCGCGCTGGAAGCGGTACTTCATCAGCTCGGGCATCCGCTCGACCTCGCTAAGCGCGGCGAGGCAATCGGTCAGGTCGCCGACCGCGGGGACGTCGAAGCTTTTGCGCAGGCGGCCGGTCGAACCGCCGTCGTCGGTGACCGCGACCACGCCGGTCAGGTTGGCCGTGCGCGCCTTGAGGCCGCCGAGCAGGTTGGAAAGCCCGGTCCCCCCGCCCAGGGCGACGACGCGGGGGCCGGCCTCGAGCCGCCGCTTCTTCCAGATGCGCTCGGGGAGCTCGTCGGGGTCGGTGACGGCCGAGAGGATCGAGCGGTTCATGGCGCGGATGCCCAGGCTGAACACCCCGAGCCCTATGAGGAAGGAGACCGTGCCCGAGAGCCAAAGCGGCAGGCCCAGGTTGCGGGTAAAGAGCACGAAGTCGAGGACCCAGTCGAGGAAGACGCCCTGCCAGCTCAGCTGGGCGACCCCCAGGAACATCAGCAGCATGCCCGCCGCGGCGACCAGGACGAAGCGCTTCACCCCCATGCCCGGCCGCAGCCAGCGCAGGAAGCCGAGCAGCCGCCTAACCCTCTTTGCCCACATCACGGTGCTCCCGTTCGACTTCGAAGTCTTCGCGCAGTTCGCGCGCCAGCCGCTCGACGACGGCCACCGAGCGGTGGCGCCCGCCGGTGCAGCCCACGGCGACGGTGTAGCCGCTGCGGCCCGCGGCGCGGGCCGCAGCGGCCGCACGTGTCGCGGTTTCCTTCAAGGCCCGGTAGTAGGGTTCGGCCTCCCCCGAGAAGACGTAGGCGGCGACCTCGGGGTCCGTGCCGGTGCGCGGCCGGAGCGCCTCCTCCCAGTGGGGGTTGGGCAGGGCGCGCACGTCGAGCAGCAGGTCGGCCACCTGGGGCGGTCCCCACTTGTAGCCGAAAGAGATCAGGCGCAGCACGAAGGGGCGCTCCTCGCCGAGCAGCTGGGCCAGCCGCTGGCCCAGCTCGCCCGGGCCGGTTTCGCTGGTGTCGAGGATCCAGTCGGCGCGCCCGCGCAGGGGAGCCAGCAGCCCGCGCTCGGCCTCGATCTCGCGCAGCAGGTGACCGCCGCGGAGGGGGTGGGTCCGCCGGGTAAGGTTGTAGCGGGCCAGAAGGACTTCGGGCCTGGCCTCGAGGAAGACGAGGACCGGCTCCGCGCCGGCGCCGGCGACGGCGTCGATCGCGAACGTCGCGGCGTCCAGGAAGGCGCGGGCGCGCGCGTCGATCCCAAGGGCGACCCGCCGCACCCCTGCGGCCTTCAGCGTGGCGACCAGCTCGGTCCAGAGCGCGGGCGGCAGGTTGTCCACCGCAAAATAGCCCAGGTCTTCCAGGTGGGCCAGGGCCGTGCTCTTGCCGGCGCCGGAGAGGCCGCTGATCACGACGACGCGCATCCTTTCCAGTTTGGCATGCGTTGCGCAAGGCCTCATGAGACGGACGGCCGTCCCCCGGAGGCCGCGTATAATCGCCTTGGTATGCGCGTGCGGGCGGGAGAACCGCGGGACGCCGCCGACCTGCGTCGCCTGCTCGAGGGGATCGTGGGCCGGAGGTTGGAGCCGGAGCTGGTGGGCGAACTGAACGCCCAACTGCTGCGTTTCCTTGGGGGCGAGGGCACCACGCTGGTCGTGCTTGAGGACGACGGCCGGGTCGTGGGCGCGGTGACCTTGTGGTTGCGGCGGGGTCTCTACGACGACGGCCCGGTTGCCGTGGTGGACCGGCTCGTGCTCGACCCCGGCTACCAAAGCCCCGAGAACGCCCTGCGCCTCTTGGAGCAGGCCTTCGGGGTGGCCCGCACCGTGGGCGCGCTCGACGTCGAGGTGCTGGACGCCGAGGGCTCCTACCTTCCCGAAGCGGCCCTGGAGGCCCTGGGGCTCGAGCCCGCACGGCTGTGGAGACGCCGCATGCTCTAAAGGAGGCCCGAATGAACGTACTGCCCAAAGGAGCCGAACCGCCCCACCTCAAGCTCACTGCCCTGGACGGTCGCGAGCTCGACCTCGCCGCGCCCCCGGCCGCGCTGGTGCTGGCCTTCGTCCACCCCGACGTGGCGGCCAGCCGCAACGTGGTCGGCTTCCTGCGCAAGCTGCAGGAGATGCTGCCCGACCTGCCCGTCTGGCTGGTCTCCAGCGCGGACCGCGAGGCCACCGAGCGCTACGTGAAGGGTTACCTGGGCAACTACCTCGAGGGGTACCCGGTCGTCGCCGAAGGATGCGCGGTGCTCGAGGCCTTCGGCGCTACCCACGTTCCCACCGTCCACTACTTCGCGGACGGGAAGGTGGACGTGGCCTTCACCGGCTTCCACAAGCTCGCGCTCAACACCCTGGCCGAGCGCGCCGCGGCCGCGGCAGGAGCCCGGGCCAAACCCCTGATTACCGACCTGGAGAACAAGGGCGAGTACGAACTGGCCGAACCCAGCGGTTGCTAGAACGATGCAAGGGCCGGTGACGCGGCTGTACAAGCTGAGCATCCAGGTGGCCTTCAACCTGGCCATCGTGGTGCTCGTGCTGGGCATGTTCGTGGGGGTGTGGCGGGTGCTGACCAACCTTGGGCACACCCTGGGTCCCGGCACCACCCCCGAGGCCTTCCAGACGCTGATTACCGACGCGCTGACGCTGCTCGTCGTCATCGAGCTGGTGCGCACCTTCGTGGACTACTTCGAATGGCAGCGGGTGCGCATCCACGTCCTCCTCGACGCCGGCGCCATCTTCCTGCTGCGGGAACTGATCATCAAGCTCTACGCCCACGACTACCAGGGCCTCGAGGTGGTCGGGTGGACGGCGGGCATCCTGCTGCTGATGCTCGCCCGCACCTTGGCGGTGCGCTGGCCGCCGCCCCGCCACCCCGGAGGGGAGGAGGAGGCGTATTCCTGACCGCCGCCCCGAGGTGGTGCTGGGGTGGGTGCTGGGCGCCGACCTGCGCGACCCCGAGGTGTTGGCCGCCTACGACACCGCCCGCAAGCGGCTGCACGACCACCTGAGCGCGGCCTTTCCAGAGTTTGCCTGGCGGATCGAGACCTCCGAGCGCCGCGCCTTCATGCCCCGCGGCGCCCTCGACCCCGTCGACCTGCTCGAGGTCGGTGTGGCGGAAAAGCTGCACCGGCACTGGGACTACGTCCTCGTCGTCGTGCCCAACGAGCTGATCTCGCGGCACGGGCCCAGCACCCTGGGCGTGCCCAGCTCGGCGCTGGAGGCGGCCGTCGCCTCGAGCAGCCGGCTGGGTTCGGGGGCCCGGCTCGCGGGCCGCCTGGCGGCGTTGGCGCTCCACCTGCTCGGCCACCTCTGGGGGTTGGACCACGCCGGGTCGGGGCCCATGCGCCCGGTCGAGAGCCCCGAGGACCTCGCGCTCGCGCCCTTCCCCGAGGCGCAGCGCGAACAGGCGCGGCGCCAGCTCGAGGAGGTGGCGCGCACCCGCCTCGAGGACGTGCGCGTGCGTTGGGGCGCGTTCAGCTTCTACGGCCGCACCTTCGCCAAGGATCCGCGCGAGATCCTCTCGGCCATCTGGGGCTACCGCCCCTGGCGGATGCCGATCTACTTGGGGCGGCTCAGCGCCGCCGCGGCGGTCAGCGTCGTCTACTTCCTGCTCACCTCGGACGCCTGGGCGCTGGGGGCGCACCTTTCCTGGCGAGCGGTGCTGGGGCTGGCGGCGCTCAGCATCGTGGCCGCCGCGGCCTTCATCTTTTCGGGGCAGGACCTGGGCCGCCTCGGCCGCGAGCACGCCTGGCGCGAGCAGCTGGCCCGCACCCGCCTGGTGCTGCTGGGGACGCTGGGGCTGGGGATGCTCTCTCTGTGGCTGGGCCTGCTCCTGCTCTCGCTCGCCGGGGCCTGGGTCCTGCCCCGGGCGCTGCTCGAAGCCTGGATGGGCGCCTCGCCCACGGCCGAGCACCTGTTGCGCTACGCCGTCTTCACCGCGACGATCGGCGTGCTCGGGGCGGCGCTGGGCGGCAACCTGGAAGAGGAACGCGAGATCAAGGCCGAGCTCTTCTTCGACGAGGAAACCTGAACCCGCGGTAAAGGACGGGACCTTAGGCGGCGGCTCGCCTGGGCTATAGTCCGTGTGTGTCAAGAAGGATAAGTCATCTCATTGACATATTCACCGCGATATGCAATCAATAATGTTGCGGTATCGAGGCTGCCCGTATGGGGCCGGTTCCGGCGCGCGGCGCCGCGCGCCGGCTGGACTAGACTGAACGATAGGGGGAACACAAGATGGTGATAAAAAAGGAACACGCGCAGGCGCTCGAACGCCTGCTCGCGGACGAGCAGGCCAACCAGCCCTACACCCCGCTCGAGGAGGTGGACGAGCCGACCTTCGTGGAGCTGGAGCTCGCGGGCCTGGCGCGTTTTAGCACACCGGTGCGGATCGTGCCCACCTACTTTGGCCGCGAGCTGGCGCGGCTGCTCCGTGACCTCTACCGGCAGGGTCCCGACGCCCGCGCCGAAGCCGAAGAGGGGACGGAGGGCGAGTTCGTGGTGCTCGAGGGGCGCGGCCTCGCCCGCCCCGAGGCCTGGCCCGAGGGCTGGCGCTGGATCGGCAGCGAGGTGATCGCCATGCTCGACGCCGCCGAGCGCGCGGGGCGGGTGGGGCCGCTGGCCGCGGACGCCCTGATGGAGCGGGGGCTGGCCGTGCGCGTGCGCGAACGCGCCACCAAGAAGGAGTACCTGACCCTCTCCACCGCCGGCCGCCGGGTACTGGAGATCTACCGCGCCGCCGAGCCCGGCCTCGAGATCGACGCGGCGTTGGCCGAGGTGGTGCGCGAGCTGCCGCTGGGGCCGGCGCCCTCCAGCGAGCTGTCCACTCCGGCGCACGACGAACAGCGGCTCGAGGCCATGCGTCTCGTCGCCTACTCGCTGCCCGACTCCGACGTCTTCGCCTTTACCGCGCTGGGGCAGGCGGTCAAAAAGGCGCTGGCCACCGGCGGCTGGGGCGAGGGCGACGTGCTCACCGCCGACCTCCTCTGGGCCCTGGCCGACTACGTCGACGCCGGCGAAGCCACCGAGGCGGGCCTGGCCACGCTGCAGGCCCTGGGCTACGTGGGTCCTGCAGGCGAGCTGCTGCCGGCCGGGGAGTGGGCGCTCGAAGCCTTGCGGTTGTGGCAGGGCGGCGTGCGCGGGGACGTGTGGAGCATCGCACTCGAGGCCGAGGAGGCCGAGGTGCTTGAGCAGATCGCGGTGCTTTGGCAGAAGGCCAGCGAGACGAACCCCGAGGAGCGCCCGAGCTTCGAGGTGCTCCGGCGGGCGATGATCGACCGCAAGGCGGCCGAGTACAGGGCGCTCGTCGAAAAATACGGGCGCAAGCTCGACGAGATGCCCGAAAAGCAGCGCCTCATCGCCGAACGCTTTCAGGCCGCGGCGGATCTGGCGCGCTGGTACGACGACAACTTCGACCTGCGCGAGGCCCTGTTGAGCCTCGAGTCCTTCGGCCTTCTCGAAACCGGTGAGGACGAGAAAGGCCGCGAGGTCTTCTACCTGACGGACTGGGGCGAGCTGGTCCTCGACGACCAGCGAGCGAACCGCCGCGACGTGAGCGCCACCGCGGTCAAGGCCATCACCATGACGCGCAAGACCTTCTCGGCGCCGGGCCATGCATGGTGGCGGGAGGCCCGCGAGCAGGGGCTCGTGGGCAGCGCCGAACCCACGCGCTCGGGCCTCCTCTACGCCCAGCTGGCGGAGCACGCCGAGCGCCTGCCGCACCTTTCGCGCTACGAGCTGATGGTTTTCCACAGCGTGCCCGCCCGCGGCGTAAGCGTGGACGAGGTCTACGCCGCGCTCGAGGGCAAGCTCGACCGCGAGCGCATCCGCTGGGCGCTTGAAAAGCTGGAGGCGCGCCACCTGATCGACCGCCTGCCGGACGGCAACGTCGTCGAGACCCGAGCCGGCGAGCGGCTCGACCGCGCGCTTGCGGGGGTGCCCGAGGGTTTCGGCAACCCGGTGAACCCCCTGATCTTCCGGGTCGTCGAGGCCCTGCGGGCCGTGGGCAGCCTCTACGTCAAGGAGAAGCGGGTGCGCGTCCTGCCCCGCAACCTGAGCGACGCCATCGAGTACAGCGGGCTGCCCCGCGACGTCTTCGAGGACGCACTCGAAGCCGCTCGCGCCGCCGGCTTCGTGGGGCGCAACTCGATCAACGAGGCGGGCCTGCTGCTGCTCGAGGCCGCCGAGGCCATGAATCCCGGCGAGGACGTGCACGGTCTCGTAGAGTTGGAGTAAAGGAGGCCGCTATGGTGGACCTGGATCAGGTGAAACAGCTGCTCGAGCGGGGCGACGTAACCGAACTGGCCCGGTACCTGGCGCGGACCTACCCCCAGGGGCTGGTGGGGGAGCGCGACGCGCTGGTGACCCTCTTCATGAAGACGGGGATGGGGCACGCGGAGGCCGTGCGCTGGGCCAGCGAACTCGAAAAGGAAGGGCACGCCCACCACCTTCCCGGCACGAGCCCGCGCTGGGTCTTCACCAGCAAGCCGGTCTCGATGGCCGCCCTGGCGCGGATGGTCAAGGGCGAGTGGGGCGCCTTCGTGGGCGCCAGCGACGAGGCCGTGGAAGAGGCCCTGGAGTTCTTCGAGCGGCAGCTCGGCGTGGACCACGCCACCGCCCAGGAGATCTACCGTGGCCTCGAGGCCGCCGGCTACGTCTCCGTGGCCTACCAGGAAGGCCCCAACTTCGCCCGCGACCGGGTGCTCTTCGAGTTCCCCGAAGTCTTCCTCAAGCAGGTCTAGGCGTGTTCGTACTCGAGACCCTCGCCCCCCTGGCCGCCGGGCCCGAAGGTTTTCCCCGGCGCGGCGGAGCGGCGTACCTGCCCGGGGCCGCCTTGCGCGAGGCTCTGCTGGCCGCGGCGCTCGTCTACGCCATCGAGCGCGACGAGGCCTTCGCCGCCGAAATGCGCCGCTTCACCCAGCACGCCTTCAAGGGCAGCGCCGGCGAGTTGGCGGCGGCGATGCTGGAGGCGCTGCTGGCACGCCAGCCCGAACTGGAGGCGCTCGCGCCGGCCGACCTTCCCCTGGCGGAGCCGGTGCGGCGGCGCGTCCTCGTGGTGGACACGGCCGCAGGACGGGTGGAGGACGCGCTCGAGCTGGAGCTCTTCGAGGGGCGCGCGCAGGCCCCCGCCGTCTTGCAGCCCGAACTGGAAACCTGGCTGGCCGCGGCGGCGCGGCGCTACCGGGCGGTGCTGGCCTCCGCCGAGGCCGCGGAGCTGACGCGGATCCTCCCCGAGACGGCGCCGCTTTACCGCTCGCTGGAGGCCCGTGAGGGCGAGGGGACGTTCTGGCCGCTGCGCATGGGGTACTGGACGCCGGAGCCCGAGGGCGGGCGCTTCCTGGCCTTCGCGCGCTCGGCGGCGGCGGACCGCGCGCTCGAGCGCCGTTTCCACGCCCGGCCGCTGCCGCGGAGGATCCTCTACGACCCCGAGACCCGGCGCAGCCTGGGCTGGGTGAACCTGAGGAAGGAGGGTTGATCCGTGTTTCCCGTCCGCGATTCGATCCGGCACCACGGCCCCGCGCTCATAACGCGCCTGCTCATCGCCGCCAACGTCCTCGTCTTCTTCTGGCAGCTGAGCCTCGGTCCCGAGGGGTTTCGGCAGGCGGTCTACGTCTACGGCTTCGTGCCCAAGCTCTTCTTCGCCGATCCCGTGGGCTACTTTGGCCACGTCTTCACCAGCATGTTCCTGCACGGGGGCTTCGAGCACATCCTGGGCAACATGTGGTTCCTCTGGATTTTCGGCCCGGCGGTGGAGTCGCGCCTGGGCGGCGGACGCTACCTGCTGGTCTACCTGCTGGCGGGCGTCGGTGCGGCGCTCGTCGAGGCCCTTTTCCTTCCCGGCAGCACCGTGCCCATGATCGGCGCCTCGGGGGCGATTTCCGGGGTCTTGGGGGCGTACTTCCTGCTCTTCCCCACGGCCTGGATCCTGACCCTGATCTGGCCGCTGCCGCCAATCTTCTTCTGGTTCCCGGCCGCCTTCTTCATCGGCTACTGGGTGCTCATCCAGGTCCTCTACGGGGCCCTGGGCCTGCCGGGCGTGGCCTGGTGGGCGCACGTGGGCGGGTTCACCGTCGGCTACCTGCTCACCTACCTTTCCCGGCCCCGTCGCGAATACAAGGCCGAGCCCTTCTGGCACGGCATGTACGGTTTCTAGGAGGTGCATAGGTGAACAGCAGCGACTGGATCAGCCAACTGTTCTGGCTCTTCATCATTTTTTCGATGATGAGCCCCTACTTTCAGCAGCAGGCCCTCTTCGCGGCGCGTGCCCGCAAGATGGCGGCGCTCGAGAAGAGGCGCAAGAGCCGGGTGATCACCCTGATCCACCGCCAGGAGGCCATCAGCCTGCTCGGCATCCCCCTGGCGCGTTTCATCGACATCGACGACTCCGAGCAGGTGCTCAGGGCCATCCGCATGACCGACAAGAACGTGCCCATCGACCTGATCCTGCACACGCCGGGCGGGCTGGTGCTGGCGGCCGAGCAGATCGCCGAGGCCCTCAAGCGCCACCCCGCCAAGGTGACCGTCTTCGTGCCCCACTACGCCATGTCCGGCGGCACGCTGATCGCCCTGGGCGCCGACGAGATCGTCATGGACGAGAACGCGGTGCTGGGGCCGGTGGACCCGCAGCTCGGCAACAAGCCCGCGGCCTCGATCGTCAAGGTGCTGGAGATGAAGGAGATCGCCGACATCGATGACGAAACCCTGATCCTCGCCGACGTGTCCAAGAAGGCGCTCAAGCAGGTCAAGGACACCGTCGTGGGACTGCTCAAGAACACGATCCCCGACGACCGCGTCGAGGACGTGGCCACCCTGCTCAGCCAGGGCACCTGGACCCACGACTACCCCATCGACGTGGCCCAGGCGCGCGGGTTCGGCCTGCCGGTGAGCACCGAGATGCCGCCTGAGGTGTACGAGCTGATGGAGCTCTACCCCCAGCCGCGCGGCGGCAAGCCGAGCGTGCAGTACATCCCGCTGCCCCACCAGCGCGAGGTGAACGGCAAGGGACGCTAACCCGTTACGATCGTTCGGCCGCCGGGCGCGCCCGGCGGCCTTTCCCGTCAACCGTCGCACTCCAGAGCGCGTTTCAGGTAGGCCTGCATCGCCGACCCGCCGCTCACCGGTAGGAACAGCGCCGCCCCCGCGATCAGCAACCGTTCGCCCGCGGTGAGGGGCCGTGCGGGGCCGACGTTGAGGGCGGCGCCGAGCGCCATCAGGACGGTGCCCCCAAGCGCCAGCGCAAAGAGCGCGTACCCCGTGCGCGCGAGTTCGCGGCCGCAGGGTGCGGCGCGAATCCGCTGGCCCAGCCGCCAGAAAAGCAGGCACCAAATGGCTAGGAGGGCGATAGCCTGGAACATACCCAAAGGTTAAGCGCTATTCCCCCCAGCGGGCCACCGCCCGCAGGTAGCTGGCGGCGGCGAACAACCCCGAGAAGGCCATGATCCAGGCCAGCCAACGTTCCAGCGGTGTATGGAAGAGGCCCGGTGCGAACGGCCCCGCCCGGGCGAACCGCCCCCAGACCAGGCAAGCGACGAGCGCGAAGACCCAGCCGAAGGCGAGCACCCCCAACCAGCGGCCGGCCCGATTCACGCACGCCGGCTCGCGGCAGCGCGAAGCCAGGCGGGCCAGCAGCAAGAAGCTGGCGCTGGCGCTCAAGGCGAAGGCCACGACCCCGAAAAGGTCCCTGGGCATACCGCCCCCTTTGGTCTCCCAGCCTTTTCCCGAGCCCATTGTACTTCCGTTGCCCCGGCGCGATGGACCCGGGGCGCCTCGGTTTCCGTCCCCCGCTTTCTTCAGCCGCTTCCCTCGCTTTGCACCAGCGCCCACAGGTAGCTGAGCGCGGCCAAGGCGATCGAGAGGCCCAGCAGCGAACCCAACCCTTTCGTGACCCAGGTGGGCAGCTCGGTGGGAACGACGCGGCCGGAGGCGACCGCAAACGTAACCAAGGCCACCAGGAGGAGGACCAGGAACACCAGGGCGGAGCCGAGCGTACGGGTGCAGCGGGGGGTGCGGCAGCTGCGGGACCGCACCGCGATGCCGAGAAATCCGGCGGTGAAGAGCAAAGAGGCAGCAGCGACTTGGGCGGTGGCGTCCATCCTCTGCACTATAAGCTGCCCGCGCTTGCCGCGCTCAACCTCCCCGCGCAACCGGATTTTCCAACCGGGTCGTTGGCGGAGAAGCCCGCGCCGTTTCGAAATCGGGTGCCCGGGCGCGCCCGCGCGTGGTCGGAGCGGGCGGGCAGCTCGAGCCGCACCCGGTAGGGTTCGCCCGAGAGTCCAGGCACCGGGCGTAGGCGGCGAGGGCCGCGGCCCGGTGGCCGTCCCCCTGCCGTTCCGCCTAGGCGAAGGCTGACCGGTGGGTCAGTTTCGGAGTAAGCTGGAAGGGTGCGTGCCGTCTGGAACCTGCACCTCGCCACCTTCCTCTTCTTTCTGGCCTACGGCTTGACCGTGCCCACGCTGCCCCTCTACCTCAAGGCCCAGGGCCTCGGGGCGGCCTGGATCGGCTGGGCGGTGGCGCTGATGCCGCTCGCGGGGTTGGCGCTGCGGCCGTTCGGGGGCTGGGCTTCCGACGGTTGGAGTCGCAAGAAGCCGAGCCTGATCGGTTTGGGCCTGGGGGCGCTTTCGGGCCTCTTCTATCTGGGGCCCCTCGCCGCCGTGCTGGTCGGGCGCTTTCTACAAGGGGCGGCCATGGCCCTCTTTGCCCCCAGCTCGCTGGCCATCACCAGCGACCTGGTGCCCGAGCACGTGGTGGGCCGCGTGATGGGCACCCGCAACCTGATCCTGGGCATCGGGGTGATGAGCGGCACCGCCCTGGGCGGCTTCCTGGTGGACTACTTCGGCTTTACGGCGGTGTGGGCGCTGGTGCTGCTGGTGCAGCTGGTCTGGATACCGGTCTTCTACCTGGGCGTACCGGAGACGCTCGACACTCCTTCTGCCAACCCCTGGTGGGCCAACTTCGGGGCGGTCCTGAGCGACCGGGGCATTCTCGCGCCCACCCTGGCCAACACCGGGTTCGCGGCGGTCTTCGCCACCTTGCAGACCTTCTATCCCCTCGTGCTCGACGAGGCCGGCTACCGCGCAGCCTGGGTGGGTGCGTTTCTGGCCTTCTACAGCCTCGTCTCGGTGATCTTCCGGCTGCCCGCGGGTTACCTAGCCGACCGCTTCGAGGCGGGGTGGGTGGCGCTTGCGGGGTTCGTGAGTGCCGCCTTCGGGCTCTTCCTGCTCTGGGCGCTGCCGTTGCCGCCGCTCGCCTTCGCCGCGGGCTTCTTCATGGGGGCGGGGGCGGGGCTTTACCTGCCCGCGAACATCGTGGCCGTCACCCGCGCCGCCCGGCCGGAGCTGCGGGGTTCGGCCTTTAGCCTCTTCACCGCCAGCTGGGACTTGGGGGGACTGGTGGGGCCGCCCGTGGGCGGTGCGGTCGCCGCGGCGTTGGGGCTGGGCGCCCTCTTCCCGCTGATGGCCCTGGGAGCGTGTTTGACGGTCCTGGGCTTCGTCTGGGTCCGGGGCGGCGGCCGCTTCCGCCCGGCGTAGCATAGGGACATGACGATCCTCCGGCGTTTTTTCGCAGCCCTCTTCGGCTTGGTGCTGCTCGTGGCCCTGGCCTTCGCCGGCCTCGTGGGCTGGCTCTGGATCACCGACTACCGGCCGCAGCCCGTGGAACCGATCGCGGTTCAGGGGCAGGGAAGTTTCGGCGCGCCCGCGGGCCTGAGCCTCCTGACCTGGAACATCGGTTACGCCGGCCTGGGTGCCGAGCAAGACTTCTTTCTCGACGGGGGAACCCACGGCTGGCCCGGCCGCGACGAGGTGGAGCGCTACCTTGCGGGCATCGCCGCCCACCTCAGGGAGCGCCCCGCCGACGTGGTGCTGATCCAGGAGGTGGACCTGGCTTCCCGCCGCAGCTACGGCATCAACGAAGCGCTGGCGTTGGCGCGGGCGCTCCCCGACTACGCGTTCGCCCTGGCCAAGAACTACGACGTCGCCTTCGTTCCGGTGCCCGCGACCCGGCCGATGGGCCGGGTCAAGTCGGGGCTGATGACGCTGTCGCGTTGGCGCCCCGCCGCTGCTGAGCGCCACACCCTTCCCGGCCGGTACGGCTTCCTGGTGCAGCTGGTGCAGCTCGACCGCGCCTTCGTCCTCACCCGTTACCCGGCCGCGAACGGACGCGACTGGGTGGTGATCAACACCCACAACTCGGCCTTCGACGCCGGCCAGCTGCGCGAGCAGCAGCTCGGCTACATCAAGGAGGTCATGACCCGCGAGTATGCGCGGGGCAACTACGTGGTCGTGGGCGGCGACTGGAACCTGATCCTGCCCGGGGTGGACCCCGACGCGGCCTTTGCCCACAGCGAACCGCGCCCCGCCTTCTACCTGCCCTTCCCGGAGGACTGGACGCCCGCGGGCTGGACCTGGGCCTACGACGCCCACACGCCCACCAACCGCTCCGTGAGTCGCCCGTGGCGCCCGGGCGAGAACTACGTGACCGTGATCGACGGCTTCCTGGTGAGCCCCAACGTCGAGGTGCAGCAGGTGCGCACCGAGGACCTGGACTTCGCCAGTTCCGACCACAACCCGGTGCGGGTGCAGTTGCGCGCGCGGCCGTGACCTCCGGCGCGCGAGGGAGCCGCGCCCGCCTCGCCCTGGCGGGTTAGGATAGGCCCTATGGCGAAGGAGCAAGGCGTCACGCCGCAATCGCAGGACTTCAGTGAGTGGTACATCGACGTCATCCAGAAGGCCGAGCTGGTGGACTACGGTCCGGTGCGCGGCACGATGGTCATGCGCCCGTACGGCTACGCGCTGTGGGAGAACCTGCAGCGCGAGCTCGACCGGATGATCAAGGAGACCGGGCACGAGAACGCCTACTTCCCGCTCTTCATTCCCATGAGCTTCCTGCAAAAGGAAGCCGAGCACGTTGAGGGTTTCGCTCCCGAGCTGGCGGTGGTCACCCACGCCGGTGGCGAGGAGCTGGAGGAACCGCTGGCGGTGCGGCCGACCAGCGAGACCGTGATCGGCTACATGTGGTCGAAGTGGATCAGCAGCTGGCGTGACCTGCCGGTGCTGATGAACCAGTGGGCCAACGTGGTGCGCTGGGAGAAGCGGCCGCGGCCTTTTCTGAGGACGACCGAGTTCCTCTGGCAAGAGGGGCACACCGCCCACGCCACCCGCGAGGAGGCCGAGGAGGAGACCCGGCGGATGCTGGGCGTCTACGCCCAGCTGGCCCGTGACTACGCCGCCATCCCCGTGTGGGAAGGGATGAAGACCGAGAAAGAAAAGTTCGCCGGCGCCGTTTACACCACCACCATCGAGGCGATGATGCGCGACGGCAAGGCGCTCCAGGCCGGCACCAGCCACTTCCTGGGGCAGAACTTCGCGCGCGCCTTCGAGATCACCTTCCAGGACCAGGACCTGGAGGAAAAATACGTCTGGACCACCTCCTGGGGACTTTCCACCCGCATGATCGGGGCGATCATCATGGCCCACGGCGACGACCAGGGCCTGATCCTGCCGCCCAGGCTGGCCCCGATTCAGGTGGTCGTCGTCCCCATCTACCGCAAGAACACCCGCGAGGTGGTGCTCGAGGCCGCGCGCGAGCTCGCGCGCGAGATTCGCGCCGCCGGTGTGCGCGTCCACACCGACGACCGCGACCAGTACAGCCCTGGCTACAAGTTCAACGAGTGGGAGCTGAGGGGCGTGCCGTTGCGGATCGAGATCGGGCCCCGCGACGTCGAGGCCGGCCACGCGGTCCTCAAGAGTCGGCTGGGCGGCGAGAAAGAGTTCATCGGCCTGCGCGACCTGCCGGGGCTCCTGCCCGAGCGGCTCGAGGGCTTTCACCGTGCCCTCTACGAGCGCGCGCTTGCCTTCCGCGAGGCCGGGGTGCGGCGGGTCGACGACTACGAAGCCTTCAAGGTGCAGGTGGATCACGGCTTCGCCGCCGCCTTCCACTGCGGCGAAGCCGCCTGCGAGAAGGCCATCCAGGAGGAGACCAAGGCCACCACCCGCCTGATCCCCTTCGACTTCCCCGAAGAAGAGGGGGTCTGCGTCCGCTGCGGCCGGCCCAGCGCCTACGGCAAGCGGGTCCTCTTTGCCAAGGCCTACTGATTCCCGCGGTCTCCCGCCCGCGCGGTAGGCTGGACGCATGAACTACCGCATCGCGGCGCGGCGCGTCTACTGGCGCTGGTTCGGCGAGGTGGACCTCGCCGGTGGGCCCACGCTGCGGATGAGCGGCGACGCGGCGCGTTGGCTGCGCGAGGGCGAGGAGGTGCAGCTGCGGATTCGGGGCGGGGCCGTGGGCAACCTGCTCGACGCGGAAGACTACGTGCTCAAGCGGGCGGGACGGGTGCACTGGCCCCCCTTCGAGCGCGAGGTGGAACACGCGCGTTCCGGCGTTTACGTCCGCACGCTCTACGGCTATGCCCTGCGCGTGCGCGAGGCGCGCTTCGAACAGGACTACGAAGCGATCGCCGAGCTGGAGCAGTACCACTACGCCGCGGATCACGAGACCGTGGCGGTGTGGCGCTGCCCGGACGGGCGACGGGTGCGGGCGTCCGCCAAGCCGCGATGCCGGCAGGGCGAGGGGCGGCTGCTCGACATCCGCGGCTCCACCCCGGCGAGCCGTTTCCTGGTCATGGAACTCGCCGAGCGCAAGCCCTTCGAACCGGCCATCGTGGCCTACCTGCGGATCGACCCGCCGTTGCCGGCGATGCACCGGCGCACCCCCGGGGGGATCGAGCGGCGAGTTCGCGAAGAGGTCTTTCCCGCGGACTGGTTCCACCCCACCTTCGACGTCAAAGGCTTGCTGCCCGAGGGGCATCCCTGGGAAGAAGCGGCGCAGCGGGTGATCGACCGGGTGCGGGTGGCGGCCGCGCGAATCGCGCGCGCGGTCGTGCACCCGGATTACCGTTCGGACGGCCTGGGCGCGCGGATCGTGCGCCTGGGGCTCGAGTGGGCGGTGGAGCGCGGCGTTCCCGACGGGCGGCGCGACAAGGAGCTGGTGTGCACGGTCGCGCAGATGGCCCGCTACCATCCCTTCTTCGAGAACGCGGGGTTCCGCTACCTGTGGGACACCGCCTCCGGGCGGCCCGTCCTCGCCTACCCGCTCACCGACGCGGCGGCGCGCCGCATGCGCCGCTTCCTGCAGTCCGATCCCTATGCCGTCGAGCACCGGGGGCGGCTCTACCGCCCACGCTACGGCCGGGTGCGCGGGCTTGCCGGCCCCGTGGTCTTCCACGGGGTGGACAAGGCGTACGCCAGCGACCTGAACCTGGAGGAGCTGGCGCCCGAGGTACGGGTGCTGCTCGAAGCCTTCGGGGTGCGCCGCCGCCGCATCGAGCGCCGGGTGTTGCGCGGCGTCAAGCTGCGCATCGAACCAGGAACGGTGCAGCTGTTGTGGGGCGCCAGCGGGGCGGGGAAGACGACGCTCCTGCGCCTGCTCTGGGACGAGATGCCCGACGCCGGGTGGGTGGACGTGCCCGAGGGACGGGTCGAGGCCTACCTGCCCGGCGTCGCCGAGCCTGCTCTGGGGGACGAGGTGCTGCTCGAGCGGGTGGCGCGCCGGCTGCAGGACGTGCCGGCCGCGGCGGAGCTGCTGGGGCGGGTGGGTCTGGCCGACGCGGTGCTCTGGCGCGCCCTCCCCGATCAGCTTTCCACAGGCCAACGCGAGCGCTTCCGGCTGGCGCTGCTCCTCGCCGGGCGCCCCGACCTGTTGCTCGTTGACGAGTTCGCCGCCCACCTCGACGGGCCGAACGCACGCCGGCTCGCCCGGGCGCTGGCCCGCCTCGTGCGCGAGGCGGGGATCACCCTGGTGGTCAGCAGCCACCGGGAGGAGGTGCGCGCTGCGCTCGAGCCCGACCGCATCGTCTACGTTGGCTACGGCTCGGTCTGGTCCGAGCCGGGCCACTGAACCCCGTCGAGGTTCACCCACAGCATCCGCCCCCGGCGCGGCGGTACGGGCAGAGGCTCGGGGTAGCGCCGGGGGTTTTCCAGCACCCAGGCCCACAACGGCTTGCCCTGGGCGTAGGCCTCGAGGAACCCGCCGGCGCGGTGGCGGTCTTCGTGGGCCGCCAGCTCCTCCGCGCCGAAGGGTCCCTCCACCCCCACCACGTCCACCTGCCCGATGAGGCGGCCGCCGCTGACGATGCCGATGGGGCCGCGGACACGCGTGGGGTGCTTGCGGATCTCCCAGGTCTTCACGCCGTCCACGATCCAGCCGGCGTAGGGTTCGCGCACGATCAGGCCGCGCTTGGGGCGGGGCATGCGGCCAGTATAATCGGCCCCATGGCGCCCGCGAAGCTGCGCTGCCCGCGCGAGTCCAAGGCCAGGAAACGCGAGCGTGCCCTGCGCATCCTGGAGAAGCTGGAGGCCGCCTACCCCCAGGCGCGCACCGAGCTGCGTCACGAGAGCCCCTTCCAGCTGCTGGTGGCCACCGTGCTCAGCGCCCAGGCCACCGACAGGTCGGTCAACGAGGCCACCCCCGCCCTCTTCGCGCGCTTTCCCACCCCCGAGGTGCTGGCGGCGGCCACCCCCGGCGAGGTCGAGCCCTTCATCCGCCGCATCGGGCTCTTCCGCACCAAGGCGCGCAACCTGGTGGCGCTGGCGCAGAGGCTCGTGGAGGAGCACGGCGGCGAGGTCCCGCGCGACAAGAAGGCGTTGATGGCGCTGCCCGGTGTGGGCTGGAAGACGGCCACGGTGGTGCTGGGCGCGGCCTTCGGGGTCCCGGGCATCGCCGTGGACACCCACCTGGCGCGGCTGGCGCACCGGCTCTGCCTCGCGCGCGCCCGGACTCCGGAGAAGATCGGGGCCGAGCTGGAAGCGCTCTTTCCCCGCGAGAAGTGGATCTTCGTGCACCACGCCCTCATCCTCCACGGCCGCTACGTCTGCACCGCGCGCAAGCCGAAGTGCGACGCCTGCGTGCTGGTGGACGACTGCCCTAACCGCCGAAACGCCTGAGCCCGCCGGGGTGTTATGATGAAGGACGTGAATATTGCGGGTGCCCTTGCCGACTTGTACACCCTTCAGGAGCGCGACCAAGAGCTTGATAAAATCAAGGAACAGCAGGAACTGTTGCCGCCCGAGCTGATCGAGGCCCGCGAGAAGTGGGCCGAGTTGTCGGCGCGGCTGGGCCAGCTCAAGGAGCGCTACCTAACCCTGCAGCGCGAGTACAAGCAGAACGATCTGGAGATCAAAGACCTCACCGCCAAGCGCAAGCAGGCCGAGGACGAGCAGATGCAGTCCTCGAGCGTGCGCGAGCAGACCCAGTTCGAAAACCGCATCCAGCAACTCTCGACCCGCATCGACGAGCTCACCGAACTGACCATGCCCATCCTCGAGGAGATGGAGAACCTGGCCGAGCAGATCCAGGCGCTCGAGGCCGAAATGGCCGAGATGAAGCCCGAGCTCGATGCGCTCGAGGCCAAGAACGCCGAGCGCGTGGCCCAGCTCGAGGCCGAGTACCAGGAGAAGCTGGCCAAGCGCGAGGAGATGGCGGCGGCCGTCCCCAAGAACCTGTTGCGCGAGTACCAGGCCATCCGCCGCGCCCGCAAAGGGGTGGGCGTGGCGCTGGTCTACGCCAAGGGCGGCGTCTACCGCTGCAGCGCCTGCAGCGTGCAGCTGCCCACCCACGTGGCCCAGCGGGTCTACCAGGGGCAGCAGGTGGTGCGCTGCCCCAGCTGCGGCCGCCTGCTGTGGAAGGGTCCCGAGCAACCCTCGGGCTGAGTGCGCCAAACGCGACGCGGGGGCGCGACCGCCCCCGCGTCGCTCGTTGCGGGGCGTTCAGCGCTCGAGCGGTTCCACGAAGTCGATCGCGTCCAGTTGGCCGGTGTCGATGGTGTACCCCCCGGGCAGGGCGAAGCTCTCGGTCTGGGTGACGGCGCCGGTGCCGTCGATGGTGTGCACGACCACCCCGCCCGTGCGCAGGCAGGCCACCTGCATGAGCTTGGGTGCGGGGCTGCAGCGGTAAGGGGTTTCTCCGGGCAGTGCGACGAAGGTGCTGGCCGTGGTGTTGGCGTCGACGACGAACCCGGTGGCTTCCGAGAAGTCGGGGTAGAGGGCGCGCTCCACGAAGATCAACGAGTTGCCCAGGTTGATGCCGCCGAAGTCGGCGGGGCCTTCGAACTGCATGAAGGTGGGGTCGCGCGCGAGGGTGCCCTGGTAACCACCCAGCGGCGAGGGAACGGCGGCGACCAGGGCCGTCCAGTTCGAGCTGGAATCCATGTTTCCGCAGCCCAGCAGGTACCCTCCGGCCCAGACGCTGCGGCCGGGGCGCCAGCCGCATTGCGTGGCGTACCCGCTCACGTCCGCGGTCCAAACGACCTCGCCGGTCAGCAGGTCGATCATCTGCAGCTGCCGGGTTCCCAGGGTGTCCTCGAAGTAGCGCAGCGCTGCTGGGCCGCTCTCCTGGAAGCTCAGGTTGACGTAGCTGAGCTGGTAGCTCCCGGGCAGGTTGGCCGCGGGGACGGCCTGGGCGTCGGCGAGGCTAAGGCGGTAGAGCGCCTCGGTGCCATTCGAGCCCGGATCCTGGAGCATCACGGCCACCAGGTCCCCTGCCGCGGTGCGCACGGCGGCGAAGGACACCGCCTGCGCCGCGGGGTCGGCCCAGGCATCGTCGGCAAACGAGGTCAGGGCGCGAACCGTTCCCCGATCGAGGTCCCAGAGGTAAAGGTTCAACGGGCCGCCCGACGACCGTCCCAGGAAGACGATCTCGCGCCCCGGCGGGTTTTCGGGGGTCGGGGTCGCGGTGGTGCTTTCCTGGACCGCCACGTTGCGGTACGTGGCCGAGTAGCCGCCGCTGCCGCTTGCGCGGATGTCGTAGCGGCCCACGGGCAGGGCGATCAGGTAGGTGCCGCTCCCCGGCGAGGTTTCGGTCAGGGCGTAGCTCATCGAACCAAGGGTGCTGAGCTCGGTCACGGTCACGCTCAGCCCGCCCGGCGGCCCGTCGAGCGCCACCTTGCCGCGCAGGGGTTTGGCGTGCAGCCGGTAGGGTTTCCCGCCTCCCACCGGGGTCGCCTCGTCGTCTGCGGCCGCGCCCAGATCGACGTTGGCGGCCAGGGCGCCGCTTTCGAGGGTCTGCCCGGGGGGCACCCGGATCTCCACGGGGCCCGTCTGCCAGCTGCAGCTCCAGGCCTGGGTGTCGACGGCGTTGCGGTCGTTCGGCGTGAGGGGGTCGCCGGAGATCGTGAACCACAGCCTCCAGGTGACGGGGAAGGGTTCGGTGTTCGGCAGCTTGTAGCGGAAGACGGCGCCCGAGAAGACGTAACGCTTGTAGCTGTGGTCCACGAAGGCCTCGGAGGTGGTGTTGGCGTTCAGCTGCGCCACGGTGATCGCGGTGTTGGGGTCGGGCCGGCAGGCCGGGGCGGGGCGGGCGGTCGCCCCACCCTTTTCGTAGGTTTGGTCCCTGAACCAGTGCCAGTACTCGTCGGCCAGTTTTCCGTCCAACGCATCGTTCGTACCCGCGACCGTCATGGGGTGGCGCATGTAGGCGTCCATGGCCGCGTCGAAGGCCAGCCCCCGCTCCCTGAGCACGTGGTACCAGAAGTCCTGGCT
>JALSIA010000136.1 GCA_026981865.1 Thermaceae bacterium | reverse complement strand
CGGTAATGGGCGTTGCGGCCGAGGTAGGGAAGCGGAATCCAGTCGCTACGGGCGCTGTAGTCCGGCGTCAGTAGCGGCTGGAAGGCCGCGTCCTGGATCGAGTTCTCCGAGAGCGCCGCGGTGCTCTCCGCCCACCAGAAAGCGCTCCTGCCGTAGCGCTCCTGCACCGCGTGGAAGAGTTCGTGAATCAGGGTGCGCTTCATCAGCGCCGACATGGAACCGTCGGACGGGGCGCAGACCACCATGATGCGGGTGGCCGGCTCGTAGAAGCCCAGAGTTTTGGGATCGCATTCGCCGGTGCCGCTCGGCATCATGTAGAAGCCGTAGCTGGCGCTGGTGTAGTCCATGCGAATGGGCGTGCCCCGGCCCTGGACGATTGGCTTCGCACCCACCACCTGCAGCAGCGGTGGCCGCAGCTTGGAGTTGCGGTAGAGGCCGAGGATGGCGTCCATCGCCGACTCGAAGGCGGCGACCGCGGTGCGGCTGAACGCTCCCTTGGGGGTGACGATTGCCCGGCCGCGAGGCAGCCAGGCGCTGCCCAGGCGGCCGGCCGGGCGCACGCCGCCGCCCGCGGCCGCGGGCAGCTCGGCGGCGGCGTCGCGCACCGGAAGGAAGACCAACCCTTCCCGCGGTAGCGAGGGAAGCTGGACCAGGAAGGCGCCCAGCCCCGCCGCGGGCGTTCCCGGAATGCGGAACCACATGGGGTCGGGCACGTGCGGGCCGCCGCCGGGGTGGTAGACCGCGAGGGCCAGGCCGGTGGGGTCCGCGCCCTCGGGGAGGGGAACGACCAGGACGAAGGGTTCGCTCGCGGACACGTCCCGGTCGGCGGCGATGCGGTAGGCGTCGCCCACCGGTTGGACGCCCACGGGCAGGGGCAGGTCCGGCGGCGCTGCGGGTTCGAGGACGACCGCGATCGAGGTTTCGATCGCACCATCCACCAGCGAGACCGCGAGCCCGTCGGGGCCTTCGAGCCAGCCTCCGGCCGGGCCCAGGTGGCCGATGACGTTGGCGGGTGGGCGGGCGCCGCCGCAACCGGCGACGGCGAACAGGAGCACCAGCAGCCAGGCGCTGCGCCAAAGCCGCCGGTGCGGTGGGAGAAACGCGTGCATTTTCGACCTCCTCATTCGTCCGCGCACAGTTCCAGGACCTTGAAGACATCGGCCTCGAGCAGGCGGCCCACGAGGCAGCGCACCCCGGGGCCCCCGGTGTAGTTGCGCAAATAGAACGAGCGCCCGTCCTCGCTCCGCCCGATCGTGCGGGCGGCGACGCCCCCTGCGGAATACACGCGCAACCACACCTTCAGGACCTCGCCGGGGCGGGGGTCGCCCACGGGCCGGGGCCCGCGGGCTTCGCCGGGCGGGCGGGCGTTGTGGAAGCGAAGCAACCAGCCGTCGGGGCCGCGCACGAGCTTGCCCCAGACCTCCAGGAAAGCACCCGGCTGCGGCAGGTAGTCGAACACCTGCCCCTCGACGGGGAGCGCGAAGCGGGCGCCCGCGACGACGCCGCGGACGAGCCCCTGGTACGTGCCCGAGGCCAGGAAGCGGCCGGAAACCTTTACGTAGCCGGCCTCTACGCGCCCCTGAACGGCGTCGGCCACGGTCACGGTCCGGTAGGTCGTGGCGAGTGCGGGCAGCAGCCCCACGGCGAGCGCGCACAGGATCCGTCGGATCACGCCGCCTCCTAGTAGGGGAGCGGGCCCGCGAACCGCACCACGGCCACCCGCATCCGCGAGGGATCGCTGACGCTCAACGTGACGGTGGCGTCCGCACCGGTGCCGCGCCCGACGTAGAACGCCATCGAGCGCAGGGTGCGGTTGCTCACCGCGGCCAGGGGCTGGTAGTAGAGCGTCTGCCAGCTGCCGTCGCGCAGCGCGAGGTTCTGGTACTCGTAGCCGGCGAGCCGGGCGGTGTCGTCGAAGAGCAGCGTCAGCGCCCAGTCCACGAGGGCGTCGGCGAAGCTTTGGCCGGTGGCCGCCTCGAAGTTGGCGATGCCGACGAGGCTGCTCTGGACCCAGGGTTTCCACAGCGGAGCGCCGACCTTTTCGTGGGCCCGCCACACCAGGAGGAAGTTGAAGCCGTAGATGGCGCGACCCTCGGCGCCGGAGGGGCGCGTCGCGTGGACGATGCGGAACGCCTCGGGGTTGGCCAGGGCGTCGCCGGCGCGCGACTGGATCCGCCCCTGGGCGGTTCCGAAGCCGCTCAGCTCCTTGGCGACCTCCGCCGAGGGTTCCTCGATCCAGATCTCCTCCAACGGGAACCCGGCCGCTACCCGGTAGCCCATCGCGACGAGGTGCTTCAGCTCGTGCGCCATCGTTCCCGGCAGGGCGACGTTAAGGAAGGCGTCGCGCGTCCAGGAGTAGAGGTTGATCGGCGGGCCGGGCGTCGTGGCGTAGAAGATGTCGCCTTCATTGCTGCGCGGCGCCGAGCCGGTGTCGGGGTAGAGGTCCGCCGAGTAGACGTAGCCGAAAAGGCCGGCCGTGCCGACCTTGGGGCTGAGGACGATGAAGATCTTCCCGTTGCCGTCGAAGTCGGCGGCGTTGCCGAAGGTCGTGCCGATGGTGTGCCAGACGGCGGTCTCGAAGGTGTTTGCGAGCGCGCCGAGCTCGCTGGAGCTGAGCACGTCGTCCCCTGCAAGCCCGTCCTCGACGAACCACACTGCGCTGGCGCTTATGTACTGCACGGTGGCGTTGATCAACGCCTGGGTGGGGGGTGAGGTGCTGACGTCGGTGAAGACCCAGAAGTCGCACTGCGTCACCCCCGCCTGGTAGGGCCCGGGGCAGTTGTCGCTGAACCCCTGTGCCCCCACCTGCCGGCTCAGGGGTTCGAGCCCGGCGCTGCGGGCCTCGACGACGAAGGCGCGGCTCGCCTCCAACACCGCGGCGTCCGAAGGCACCTGAGGCCCGGCGGGCCCGGCGTCCGTCGCCCGACCCAGGGAAGCGGCCGCGACGTTCTGGGTGGCGATGGCGTACTGGATGCCGTCGGGGTCGGTGCCGCTGCTGTCCTGGCCGGCGTAGACGGGTATCAGGGCCACGTAGTCGGTGGGTTGCAGG
>JALSIA010000135.1 GCA_026981865.1 Thermaceae bacterium | reverse complement strand
CGAAGGGCAGGACTACCGCCGCGGCCTCGAGACCTACGCCGCGGAACGCCGGGTGGACCTGCGCTTTGCCCACGAGTACGTGGCCCCGCGCCGGCGCTTCTCCGGCCAGCACAAGGTCTACAGCCTCTGGGACGCCTACCTGCACGCCGACTTCGTGACCTACCCGAGCCGCTACGAGGGGTTCGGCAACGCCATGCTCGAGGCCGTCTGGATGAACAAGCCGCTGCTGATCGGGCGTTACCCCGTCTACCTGAGCGACATCCGACCCAAGGGGTTCCGCTTCGTGGAGGTGGAGGACCGCATCGCCCCCGAGGTGGTTCAGGGCGTGACGCGGCTGCTCGACGACGCCGAGCTGCGCGAGCGCGTGGTGGAGCACAACCGCGCGCTGGCCCGCCGCCACTTCGGCTACGACGCCCTGCGCAGGGTGTCGCGCACCGCCCTGGAGCAGGCGCGAGCGCGCGCGAAGGAGGTCCGGTGGCCCGCCTGACCGAGCACCTCGCCTTCCTCTACGGCCCCGCAGCCGCGGAGCGCTGGGCGCCCGTCTTTACGGAGCGCATCGAGCGCTTCGCCCGCGCCCACCCCGAACTGGCCCGCAGACCGCGGGCGCTCGCCTCTTCTCCGGCCGAGGCCTGGCTCATCACCTACGGCGACCAGATCGTGCGTGAGGACGAGGCCCCTCTGGTCACCCTGGCGCGCTTTCTGGACCGCTGGCTCGCCCCCGCGTTCCGCGGCGTGCACCTGCTGCCCATCTACCCTTACTCTTCCGACGACGGCTTCTCGGTCATCGACTACCGCGCGGTGAACCCGCGCCTGGGGGGTTGGAACCAC
Organism: Thermaceae bacterium; assembly: GCA_026981865.1. Classification (GTDB taxonomy): domain Bacteria; phylum Deinococcota; class Deinococci; order Deinococcales; family Marinithermaceae; genus Oceanithermus. The sequence goes on along the minus strand of JALSIA010000135.1, from coordinate 14,191 downwards.
GTGCGCGTGCTGGCGGAGCGCTATGCGCTGATGCTCGACGCCGTGATCAACCACGCCTCGCAGGCGAGCGCCTGGTTCCAGGGCTTTTTACGCTGCGAAGAGCCCTTCCGGCGCTACTTCCTGGTGCCCCCGGAGGACTGGGACCTGAGCCGGGTGGTGCGCCCGCGCACCACCCGGCTGCTCACCGAGTTCCAGACCGCCTGCGGGCCAAGAAGGGTCTGGACCACCTTCTCGGCCGACCAGGTGGACCTCAACTACCGCGAGCCCGAGGTGCTGCTCGAGGTGCTCGAGCTGCTGCTCTTCTACGCCGCCCACGGCGCCCGGCGGCTGCGCCTCGACGCGGTGGGTTTCGTCTGGAAGGAGCCGGGCACGAGCTGCCTGAACCTGCCCCAGACCCACGAGGTCGTCCGGCTGTTCCGCACCGCGCTCGACACCGCCGCCCCCGAGGTGGCGCTCGTCACCGAAACCAACGTGCCCCACGCCGAGAACGTGGCCTACTTCGGCAGCGGCGAGGACGAAGCCCAGCTCGTCTACAACTTCGCGCTGCCGCCGCTGGTGCTCCACGCCTTCGCCCGCGGCGACGCCCGCGCGCTTGCGCGCTGGGCGGCGGGGCTCGAGCTCCCGGGGCCGAAGGCGGCCTTCCTCAACTTCCTGGCCAGCCACGACGGTATCGGTCTGCGGCCGGTGGAGGGGATCCTGCCGCCCGAAGAGGTGGCCTTCCTGGTCGAGCGCACCCTCGCCCACGGCGGCGAGGTGAGCTACCGCGACACCCCCGCGGGCCCCGCGCCCTACGAGCTCAACACCACCTGGTACGACGCCCTCAACCCGCCGGGAACCCCCGAGGCGCTGGGCGTGCGGCGGCTGCTCGCCAGCCACGCGATCATGCTGGCGCTCGCCGGCCTGCCCGCGGTCTACGTGCACGCCCTCTTCGGCACCCCCAACTGGCGCGAGGGCTACGCACGTAGCGGCGAAAAGCGCAAGCTCAACCGCCGCAAGTTCCGCGAGGCCGAGGTGGAGGGCTGGCTCGCGAACCCCGAATCGCGCCCGCGCCGCATCCTGGAGGGGCTGAAGGCGCGGCTGACCCTGCGCGCCGGCCACCCTGCCTTTCACCCGGCGGCGCCCCAGCGGGTGCTCGACCTGGGGGCGGGCGTCTTCGCCGTGGAGCGCGGCGCGGGCGCGGAACGGGCGCTGGTGGCGGTCAACGTCACCGACGAGCCCCAGCCGCTCGCGCTGGAGACGGAGGGCTGGCGCGAGGCCCGCACCGGCGCGCCCGCGGGCCGCGCTCGGATGCTCGAGCCCTACGCCGACCTCTGGCTGACGTGGGGCGAGGCCTGACCGTCCCCGCTTCCCCCCGGTCCGGGGACCGGCCAACAAAGCGGCACAAGCCCCATCCGGTACCGTAAACCTCGCATCTTTTGCAAACCCCGCTACGAACCAAGAAGGCGGCCCGCAGGCCGCCTTCTTCGCGCCACCGCGGCGTCAACCGCGCAACAGCATCAAGAACTCTTCGAGCGTGCGCTCGCTGCCCAGCCCCCGCTTGATGCGGGTGTCCAGGCCCGCCCCCCAAGAAACCAGGTCCACGCCGTGCTTGACCATGATCTCGTCGTAGAACGCCTTCAGTTCTTCGAGCGAGGCGAACAGGTGGTGCAGGTGCCCCAGCGCCAGGATCTGCGCCTCGCCGTTCTCTAGGCGTTTGAGCAGCTCCTTCTTGACGGGGCGCGCCTCCAGGTCGGTCTCGACCATCCACTCGACGGTCTTGCGCTTGCTGCCGCCCAGGTTGTCGAGCGTTTGGTGAAGCTCCATGTTGGGGCCGTTGGGACCCGGGTCCTTGTGGATGGTGTAGGCAAAGACCTTCATAGTGGCTTTCCTCCGAATCCATTCTACCGCCGCGGGTGAGAACGGCTCAGGAGATTTCCGTCCCGGCCCAGCGCTCGATCAGCTTGAGCGCCTCGGCGTGGTCCGCTTCGGCGCCGATCTCGCGCTTGGCCATCTGGTAGACCTCGTAGGTGAGGCGCAGCATCGGCGCCGGCAGGTCGGCCCCATCGAGCACCTTCATGCCGATGCCCACGTCCTTGGTGAGGAGGCCGAGCTTGAAGGTGTTGGGCCAGGCGCGGGTAACGACGCGCTCGGGAATCAGGTTCTCGGTGGCGTTGGAACGGCCGCTGGAGGCGTTGATGACCGCGAGCGCCACCCGCGGGTCCACTCCCTGCTTGACGAGCGCCGCCAACCCCTCGCCCGCAGCCCAGAGGTTGACCGCCAGCAAGGTATTGTTGACCGCCTTGAGCGCGTGGCCGGCGCCGACCGGACCGACGTGCACGATCTTCTTTCCCACGGCTTCGAGCACCGGGCGCACCCGCGCGAACGCCTCCTCGGAACCGCCCACCATCACCGTGAGCGCGCCCTCCTCGGCTCCGCTCGTCCCCCCGGAGACGGGGGCGTCCAGAAAGGCGACGCCCAGCTCACCCAGCTCGCGGGCGATTCGGCGGCTCGCCTCCGGATCGCCCGATGTGCAGTCCACCCAGACGCTGCCCGCGCGCAGGTGCGGACGCATCCGCTCCAGCAACTCCGCCACCTCCGCCGAGGTGGGCAGGCAGCTGAAGATCACGTCGGCCATCGCCGCCGCCTCGAGGCTCGCCGCGGTCGTGCCGCAGTCCCCCGCATGGGCTTCGGCCTTGCTGACCGTCCGGTTCCACACCAGCGTGGGAAAACCCGCGCGCTGCAGATTGCAGGCCATGGGATACCCCATGGCGCCCAGGCCCAGGAAGGCAACTTTGGGTTTCATGCCCTCAGTATAGCTAGGCCAGTTTTCGCCCCAACGCCATGAGCGGCAGCGTGAAGGCCATGGCGATGAGCAAGAAAGGCAACGTCGCGAGCGAGACCTCCGAACCCACGATCCAGGAGCGCAGCAGCACCCCCAGCGGCAGCGCCAGACCCCAGACGAGGAACAGGTGGGCGAGCGGCCCTTCGTACGGATCGCGCCAGCGCGCCAGCAACGCCCAGGCCAGCCAGAGCGGCAGGGCGGTTTCCAGCACGCCCGCGAAGGTCACTGCGCGTCCATGGCTGAGGGTACCCACCACGGCGAAGAGAACGAAAACCCCCGCCTCCCAGACGCGCTTAGCCACCCTGGGCCTCCTTGAACACCCGTTCGGCGCGGTAGCTGCTCCGCACCAGCGGCCCCGAGAAGACCTCGACGAAGCCCTTTTCGAGTCCCATGCGGCGGTAGGCCTCGAACGCCTCGGGGGTCACGTAGCGTTCCACCGGAAGGTGGTGCCGGGTGGGGCGCAGGTACTGCCCGATCGTCAAGATGCTCACCCCTGCAGCGCGCAGGTCGTCCATGGTCAGCGCGATCTCTTCGTCGGTCTCGCCGAGGCCCACCATCAGGCTCGACTTGGTGAGCACACGGAGCCCCCGCTCGCGCACGAACCGGCCCGCGTAGTCCAACACGGCCAGGCTCTGGTCGTACCCGGCCCGGGGGTCGCGCACCCGCGGCGTGAGCCGGCGCACCGTCTCCAGGTTGTGGGCGAAGACGTCGAGGCCGCTTTCCAGCACGGTGCGCACCGCCGCCTCGTCCCCCTGGAAGTCGGGGGTCAAGGCCTCGACGCGCACGCCAGGGCTCTTTTCTTTGATGGCGCGGACCACCGCGGCGAACTGCCCCGCCCCGCCGTCGGGCAGGTCGTCGCGGTCCACGCTGGTCAGCACCACGTACCCCAAGCCCAGCTCGGCCACCGCCCGGGCGACGTGCTCCGGCTCGCGGGGGTCCACCCATCCCGCGGGGTTGCCCGTGGAGACCGCGCAAAACTTGCAGGCGCGGGTGCAGACCTTGCCCAGGATCATGATCGTCGCGGTGCCATGCACCCAGCACTCGCCCACGTTGGGGCAGCGCGCCTCCTGGCAGACGGTGTGCAGCTCGAGCTCCTGCACCAACCCCTTCAGCCGCGCGTAGGTGCCCCCCGTGGGCAGCGGGGCCTTGAGCCAGTCGGGGCGGTTGCGGTCCACCGGCTCGGTACGATTGGTTTGCACACCGCCCTCCACGACCGGGATCTCGCGGACCTCGCCCGTCTTGGGATCGGTGAGGGGGATCTTCTTCATCGCAACCAGCTTAACCCGGCCCCTGCATGTCCAGCGTAGGCGCGCTCACGTCGGCGAAGCGCGCCCGGAAGGCGGCCGTGAGGCGCGCCTTCACCTCGCTCATCTCGAGCTCGCGGCCCAGGAGCCGCTCTAGGCTGGTCACGCCCTTGTCCTTGATGCCGCAGGGAACGATCACCTGGAAGTCCGCCAGGTTCGTGTTGACGTTGAGCGCCAGCCCGTGCAGCGCCACCTCCTGCTTGACGGCGACGCCGAAGGCGGCCAGCTTCTCCTCGCCCACCCATACGCCGGCGTAACCGGGGGTGGCGTAGGCTTCCAGGCCGTAGCCTTCGGCCACGTCCACGACGACCGTCTCCAGAAGCCGCAGGAAGTCGCGCACCCGCCGGGCCACCGGGAAGATGGGGTAGGCCACCAGCTGCCCGGGGCCGTGGTAGGTCACGTCGCCGCCGCGTTCGACCCAGAAGAGTTCGAACCCCTGCTTGCGGTACCAGGACTCGGCGAAGAGCAGGTGCTCGCCCGTCGCCGCCCGCCCCAGGGTGAGGGTGCGGGGGTGTTCGGTGAGCACCAGCGTGGGCGGCCGACGGCCGCGGACCACCTCCGCGTGCAGCGCCTTCTGCCGCGCCCAGGCCTCGCCGTAGGGAACACGCCCCCAGTCCTCGACCACGAAGTCCACGCCTCCAGTTTACGGCGCGTTGACAAAACCCGCGCGCCCTCGGTTAAGGTGGGAAGCGGTGGAGAACGAACCCCCCCTGATCATCACCATCGACGGCCCCGGGGCCTCGGGCAAATCGAGCGTCGCCCGGCGCATCGCCCAGGCGCTCGAGGTGCCCTACGTCTCCAGCGGGCTGCTCTACCGCGGCGTCGCCTACCAGGTGCTGCGCTACGGGGTGGACCCCGACGACGAAGCGGCCATCCTGGGTCTGCTCGAAGCGCACCCAGTTCGGCTCGTGCCCAACACCCACGGCAACCGGGTGCTGGCCAGCGGCGAGGACCTGACCCCGCACCTGCACACCGCCGAGGTGGACGCGGTGGTCAGCGCCGTGGCCCGCCACCCGCGCGTGCGCGCCTACGTGAACGCGCGGCTGCGTGAGGTGCCCCCACCCTTCGTGGTCGAGGGGCGCGACATGGGCACGGCGGTCTTCCCCCACGCGCCCTACAAGTTCTACCTAACGGCCAGCCCCGCCGTGCGCGCCCGCCGCCGAGCCCGCGAGCGCGCGGACGACGTGGCGGCGATCGAAACGATGCTGCGCCTGCGTGACGAGCGCGACGCCAAGCAGTCGAAGCCGGCGGAGGACGCCCAGGTGATCGACACCAGCGAGCTGACGCTCGACCAGGTGGTGGGCGCGATCATGCGCTACCTCCCCGCCGGGCTGGACGCATGAGCTTGTTGCAAACGGCTACTGTTTCTATTTCCATAAATCCCTACCGGGTTACTTGACATTACCGGGCCGGCGCAGCTAACCTGAGGCCAAGGAGGCCACCGTGCTGCGCAACCTTCGCACCCGCACCGTCGCCAAGCTGGTCTTGCGCCTTCAGGGCAAACGCATCCAGGTCCGCGAGGCGCCGCTGCAGCTGACGCACCCGCCCCGTCGCTGGCGCTGGTTCGCCGGGCGCAAGTAGACCACGCCGCACCCGACCCGAACACGAGCCGGGCTGGGCCCGGCTATTTGCCGTTGGGTTGTAGGGAGTAGGAGGTGGGAGGTGGGGTGTAGGTTAGCTGTGTACCGGCCACCGACTTTTGGCTGTTGCATTGCCAGCAACCTCCACCCCAACCCTCCCCTTGGGGAGGGTATCTTGTTTCGTTACAACTCGACCGACGGCTTCATTGTCACGACGGAAAAAGTACCACGTGCCACGAGCTACAAGCTACTGGCTACGGGCCACAAGCCGCGGGCCTTACCGATTACCACGTACCACGTACTACGTACCACGTACCGCGCACCTACTGCGCCCCGAACCCCTTGACAACCGGAGGTGGCTTGAATAATATTGCAAACCATGAAGTACCGGGAGGCCAAAAAACTGTACGCCGGAGGAGCGGGCTAGTCTAGCACGCGCCACGCCTCCGGCCTGCAAGCGCTTGCAGGCCGGTTCTTTTTTGGCCGGGAGGTGACGGGATGATCGAGCAGGAACGAAAGTGGGCCATCATCGACTCCACGCTGCGCGAAGGGGAGCAGTTCGAGCGGGCGCATTTCAGCACCGACGACAAGGTGGAGATCGCCAGAGCGCTCGACGCCTTCGGGATCGAGTACCTGGAGGTGACCACCCCGGTGGCCTCGCCTCAGTCGGCCCGCGACGCCCGGGCGGTGGCCGGTCTGGGCCTCTCCACGAAGGTCATCACCCACATCCAGACCCGCAAGGACGCCGCCGAGGCGGCGCTCGCGACCGGCGTCCAGGGGATCGACCTGCTCTTCGGCACCAGCAAGTACTTGCGCGCCGCCCATGGCCGCGACGTGCCGCGAATCATCGAAGAGGCGCTCGAGGTCATCACCTTCATCCGCGAGCAGGCCCCCGAGGTGGAGGTGCGCTTTTCGGCCGAAGACACCTTCCGCTCCGACGAGCACGACCTGCTTGAGATCTACCGCGCGGTTGCGCCCTACGTGGACCGGGTGGGGCTCGCCGACACCGTGGGCGTAGCCACGCCGCGCCAGGTCTACACCCTGGTGCGCGAGGTGCGCCGGGCCATCGGCCCCGGGGTGGACATCGAGTTCCACGGCCACAACGACACCGGCGGCGCCATCGCCAACGCCTTCGAGGCTCTAGAGGCCGGGGCCACCCATGTGGACACGACGATCCTGGGCATCGGCGAACGCAACGGCATCACCCCGCTGGGGGGGTTCCTGGCGCGGATGTACACCGTCCAGCCCGACTACGTGCGAAGCAAGTACCGCCTGGAGATGCTGCCCGAGCTCGATCGCATGATCGCCCGTATGGTGGGGGTGGAAATCCCCTTCAACAACTACATCACCGGGGCCACGGCCTTCAGCCACAAGGCGGGCATGCACCTGAAGGCCATCTACCTCAATCCCGAGTCCTACGAAGCCTACAACCCCGAGGTCTTCGGGGTGAACCGCAAGCTGATCGTGGCCAGCCGCCTCACCGGCCGCGCCGCCATCAAGAAGCGGGCCGAAGAACTGGGGCTTTCCTTCGGCGAAGAAGAGCTGCACCGGCTGACCCACCGCATCAAGGAGCTGGCCGACCGCGGACAGCTTACGCTGGAAGAACTGGACGGGATCTTGCGGGAGTGGGTGATGGCATGATGATGGCCTATAGCCTGTGGCCTGTAGCCTGTAGAAAAAACCGTTGGGGTTCTAGTGCTTTGGCCGCTAAAAAAACGAGCCACGAACCACGAGCCACGAGCCGCCGGAGGCGACCATGACCCTCGCCCAGGCCATCCTTTCGCGTCATGTGGGGCGGCCGGTGCGGCCCGGGGAACTGGTGGTGGCCCGGGTCGACCACGCGATGACGATCGACTCGATCGTGCCCACCGTCATCGACCGGCTCGAGGAGCTGGGCGCCGCGCCGCGCCACCCCGAGCGGGTCTCGCTGGTCTACGACCACGTGGCCCCGGCGGCCAACGTGAACGTGGCCGAGGCACAGCGGCGCGGCCGCGATTGGGCGCGCCGGACCGGCATCAACTTCTACGAGGTGGGCCGCGGCGTCTGCCACCAGGTGCTGATCGAAGAGGGCGTGGCCCGGCCGGGGGCGCTGATCGTGGGCTCCGACTCGCACTCGACCAGCTACGGCGGCGTCGGCGCTTTCGGCACCGGCATGGGGGCGACGGACATCGCCCTGGCCATCGCCAGCGGCAAGACCTGGCTGCGGGTGCCCGAGTCCGTGAAGGTCACCTTCCACGGACGGCCGCGGCCGGGGGTGAGCGCCAAGGACGCAGCGCTGGAGATGGTGGGCCGCCTGGGCTCAGACGGAGCGACCTACATGGCCGTTGAGATCCACCTGGAGGGCGGAGCCGAGGAGGCCTTCGGGCGCAGCGAGCGGGTGACGCTCGCCAACCTGGCCATGGAGGCCGGAGCCAAGGCCGGAATCGTGGCGCCCTCGGGCGAAATATTGGATCTTTACGAGGTGCCGGACTGGCTGCGGGCAGGGGAAGACGCGGTCTATACCCGCGAGCTGGAGATCGACCTGAGCGCGCTCGCGCCGCGGCTGGCCGCGCCCTTCTACGTGGACAACGTGCACGCTCTAGGCGACTACGCCGGAGCGGAGGTGGACTTCGTCTTCGTGGGTACCTGCACCAACGGCCGCATCGAGGACCTGCGGGCGGCGGCGGAGGTATTGCGAGGCCAAAAGGTGGCGCCGGGCACGCGGATGCTGGTGGTGCCGGCCTCGAGCCAGGTGCTCCAGCAGGCGATGGCCGAAGGCGTGCTAGAGACGCTGATCGAAGCCGGGGCGACGATCGGCACCCCCGGCTGCGGCCCCTGCATGGGGCGCCACATGGGGGTGGCCGCGAGCGGCGAACGGGTGGTCTCGACCGCCAACCGCAACTTCAAGGGGCGGATGGGCGCAGCCGACGCCGAGGTCTTCCTGGCGAGTCCGCGCACGGCGGCGCTGGCGGCGGTGCTGGGCCGCATCCCCGACGAGGAGGAGGTAGCCCCATGACCACGCACCACGCACCACGAACCACGCACCGCCTCTGGCTCTTCGGCGACGACGTCAACACCGACGACGTGCTCCCCGGCAAGTACGCCCCCTTCATGGTGGGGGAGGACGTCTTCCAGAACTACGCCTTCGCCCACCTGCGCCCCGAGTTCGCCCGCGAATACCGGCCGGGCGACCTGATCGTGGCCGGGCGCAACCTGGGGCTGGGTTCGAGCCGCGAGTACGCCCCCGAAGCCCTCAAAAAGCTGGGGGTGCGCGCCATCGTGGCCAAAAGCTACGCCCGCATCTTCTACCGCAACCTGGTCAACCTGGGCATCGTGCCTTTCATCTCGGAGGAGGTGGTAAACGCAGCAAGAGACCAAGACGAGGTACGCTACGACCTTCGCACCGGCACCCTGGAGCTCAGGGGGCGCAGCTACCGGCTCGAGCCCCCGCCGGCCTTCCTGCTGGCGGCCCTCGAGGAAGGGTCCGTGCTCGAGTACTTCAAGAAGCACGGCGACTTCCCGGGGGTAGAGTGAGGCATGGAAGCCCTGAGCGTGGAATGCCCGGTATGCAACGAACCGCTCTTGCTGGAAGGAGAGGTATTGGACCGGCTCGACGAGGGAAGCCTGCTCGAGTGCGAGGCCTGCGGCGCGGTGGTCGAGGTGGCCCTAATGGAACCGCTAACCTTGCGCGTGGTGCAGGCGGCCGGGGGCTTTTTCGTGGACTGCCCCCGCTGTGAGACCCCGATCGAGGTGGAAGGCGAAGGACCCCTGACCTGCCCCGAGTGCGGCTTTACCTTCAAGCCCGACTGGGGCGATTTTGAGGAGGAAGAGCTATGAACGTGACCTGCCCCGAATGCGGTGCCGCCCTGACGCTGGAAAACCCGGAACTTGGCGAACTGTTGATCTGCGACGACTGCGGTGCGGAGCTCGAAGTGGTCTCGGTGGAGCCGTTAAAGGTGGAGCTGGCCCCCGAGGAAGCGGAGGATTGGGGAGAGTAGGGAACTAGGAGGTAGGGTGTAGGAAGTAGGTTTTCCTACCTCCCACATCCCACCTCCCACCCCCAAAGCCATGCTAGCCATCCTTTACGACCGCATCCGCGGCGACGAAAAGCTGCTCTTCGAGGCAGCCGAACGCACGGGCCTGGCCTGGAAGAAGGTCTACCTGCCCCAGTTGGTCATGGACCTGGAAAACCGGCCGGACGAACTGGAAGGTGTCGGCGCAGCGCTCGAACGCGCCGTCAGCCAGTCGCGCGGCCTGGCCGCGAGCCGCTACCTGACCGCCCTGGGCATTCCGACCGTCAACCGCCCCGAGGTCATCGAGACCGCCGGCGACAAGTGGGCCACCTCGGCCGCGCTCGCGCGCGCCGGGGTGCCGCAGCCGCGCACCGCGCTGGCCTTGGACCCGGACACCGCGCTAAAGATTGCTGAAGAATGGGGCTATCCGCTGGTGGTCAAGCCGGTGGTCGGCTCCTGGGGGCGGATGATCGCCCGGGCGAACGACCGCGACGCCCTCGAGGCGCTGCTCGAGCACAAGCAGTTCATGGGACATCAGCACCAGCTTTATTACCTGCAAGAGTTCGTGGGAAAACCCGGGCGTGACGTGCGCGTCTTCGTGGTCGGCGCCGAGCCGGTGGCCGCCATCTACCGCTCCAGCGCCCACTGGATCACCAACACCGCCCGCGGTGCGGTGGCCGAGAACTGCCCGGTCACCAGCGAGCTGGCCGAGATCAGCCTGGCTGCAGCGGCCGCCGTCGGCGGCGGGGTGCTGGCGGTGGACGTCTTCGAGTCGGAGCGCGGCCTCTTGGTAAACGAGGTCAACCACACCATGGAGTTCAAGAACTCGGTGAGCGTCACCGGGGTGGACATCCCCGGCAAGATCCTGAGCTACGCCGCGGCTCAGGGCTAAAGACAGCGTCCGTACTGCGCGCCTCCGCCTCCGTTATTCTGGAGGCGGAATGCTCTACACCTTGGGCCACTCCAACCTGCCGCTCAAGCGCTTTATCGAACTGCTGCGCCGATACGGGGTGGAGGGGGTGGTCGATGTGCGCGCCCGCCCCTTCTCGCGCCATAACCCCCAGTACAACCACCAGCCCTTCGCCCGGGCGCTTGTGGAAGCCGGCTTTGACTACGTCTGGATGGGCGACCGGCTCGGCGGCGTGCCCCGCTCGAGCCGCCAGAAGCTGAACGTGGAGGAACGCCTGCGCGATCCAGAGTTTCGAAAGGGTCTGGAAGAGCTGGTGGAACTCGCCAGCCGGCGAACCGTGGCCCTGGTCTGCGCCGAGGAAGACCCGCGCCGCTGCCACCGCCGCTTTCTGGTGGTGCGCGGCCTGATCGAGTTCGGCGCTCTGGAGCCGGAGGAGGTGGGCCACATCCGCTCAGGCGGCCACCTCGTCACCGAGGCCCGGCTTCGGGTGGAGGAGGCGCCGTTGTTTAGCGGGGAGTTGCCAAACTAACTCGCTTTCATTTTCCACAGGAACGCAACCCAGGGTCATGTCGGGGCCGATTGCACCCCCAACCGCCCGGAACGACCAAGCCAGGGCCTGCACCAATCGAAAATTGAACTTTCTCAAAAGAAAACAGCGCGAACATCGTACATTGTAATATAAACACTTTTCGCTGTCAGCAGGCTTATGCTATCTTGGAAAAAAGAAATTGGGGGGTTCTGCTATGGACAGCCGAACAAAAAGGTCTCGGTCGCTGCCCTCTTGGTTCTGGCGTTGACCGGCCTGCAAAGCTGCAGTCAAGAGTCAAGTGGCCCGCAAGCAGCCCCGGGCACGCCACCCACCCTTGGGGAAATAGCCCCACATGTCATGACCTACGAGCAAATGCGTACTGCTGGCTGGCGAACCTTCGAGGAGATGGCACCTGAAGATCAGGCTTTCCTGTCGAGGGCACTTGGACCAAGCTTGTACGAAATCAAGGAAGCGAAGCTGCTGATTAAAAAAGCCTCGCCAGCGACGGTTCGGGTCAATAGTGCATATCGTATGGATCAGACCGATTCGAGCCGAGCCGTAGGAAAACCTTGTCGAGCCACTCGATGGCATCTGTTACGAAGCCACCCACGACCATTGTGAAGGCGCTACCGTTCGTGGGGACTGCTTTAGCAGGCTCAATCCGTTTGGGTACGCCAAGGAATACCATTACTACCGATATATGGCAGCAAACGACGGTTACGGGGCCTGGGATCACAAAGGGCACGTACTCAGAGAGTGGGTAGCGGGTATTTCGGAGTTTTACCTGTCCTGGTGCAGTTTAGACGCGCAGTGCCCCGATTGAGGAGAGGGGGTTGTAAATGCATCGTAAGAGCGCAAATCCGCATGCGGGTGCACCTTTGCTCTTCAGCCTCGTTGCACTTTTGTCGTCTTGTGCCTCGCCGAAATCGCCCGTGGAAACGGAAGCCTTGCGCGTCCATACCGCAAACGAACTTCGCAGCGAAGGGTGGGTCCCGTTCGCCGAGCTACCCGCCGAAGATCAAGAAGCTCTCGCGCGGATGCTGGGTCCCGAGCTCAACCTTCTGCTAAACCAAAGACTGCTGGTCAAGAGAGGGGTCGATTCAACGGCCACCCCGATTCTCAAGGGGCATTGACGAAGCGTTCACCTCCATCGCACAGGTGCGAAACTGCGCCTTCGCCGCACGATTTCCCGCTCATGGGGTGCGCTTTGATCAGCATATGGACCGATAACTGCTTCCGTTAAACCGGGGCCGAGTCCGGTCGGATGGCAATAATAACCCAAACCCAACCGCCGATCTACATGAACAGCCAATTTGCGGTGGTAGGTTCCACCTAGTTAATGAACGAAGGGGACTAACGCCATCTCCGTCGCGCCCGACTGATCCTGCGGCGGCCGCCTCGTCACCGAGGCCCGGCTTCGGGCGGAGGGGGCGCCGCTGTTTTCGGGCCGGCTGGATTAGGCGCTTTCGTCGCTTGGCTGGCCGACGGCCGCAGCCAACCTTTTTGCAGACCGAGCGAAAGCGGCGTCATTCCGACCAGATAACCCATAACGAAGGCGTAGATGTTGATCCGGGCGATGCCCAGCACGTTCAGCGTTTCGGCAGCCGCGAGCCCCAGAGCGGTGAGGATCACCAAGCCGCGCAGGAAGTGATCCAGGTCGCGCGATGGGGCGTTCAGAGCCAGTGCGGCCGTGGCGCTTGCGGCCACCATGGCCCAGACGAGAAAGAGGTTGAGCTCGAAGAAGGCCTCGGTTGCGAAGGGGCTGTTGACCCATAAGATCATGGCGAGCACGATTCCCATCGAGACGGCCGTCTGGGCGTTCCAACGCCCGTCGCACGCCGTCCAGCGGCAAAGCGCTCGCGGCTGCGTGACCGCAAAGAAGACCAGGCCCAAACCAAAGAACAAGGTAACGCCGAGCGCCCAACCGGTGCGCTGCGCCCGCCGGTTTTCGAGGGATTGGAGGTAGGCGTAGGTTGCGGGCAGGCGGTCGCGGAAGATGCGTGCTCCCGCGCGGTGGTAGGCCTCGTTGGCACCTGGGGGTGCGTTCATGACGATGGCGTTCGCTCCCCGCACAACGCCGTCCAGGCTCCACGACACGGCCCAGATGCCGTAGGGAAACGCTTCCTTGCTGCTTGCTTTGAGCACCACACGGGGGTTGGCCAGCCGGCCGTTTTCGAATTCGAGTTCCAGCGCCACAGCCCACGGGCGCTTAGCGGAAGCGCGGGTTTCGGGTACCCGCACCCAGGCGAGCTCGCGATCCGAAGGAAGCCGGTCCAGGCGCGCGCGCCAAGTCGATGTGGACCCCGTCGGCCGCGAGGGCCTTGAGCAGGTCCGGATATCCTGCGCGCAGCTGCGCCGCCGGATCGAGGGCGCACACTACCGGGGCGAAGAGGAGGATCAGCAGCAACGGCAGCCATGATGCGCGGCATATCTTGGGTGGAAACACGATCCCTCCTTGCAACCAGTATAGCCCCTCCCTGCAATCATCGCAGATTCTTGTGAACCCTGCGCGGTCCGGCCGGTTGTTCGCACCGCCCTGTTACCATGTAGGCAGCATGGAACCCCTGAGAACCGTCATCGTCGGAGGCTCCGGATACGCCGGGGGCGAGTTCCTGCGCCTGGCGCTGGGCCATCCCTACCTGGACGTCGTGCAGGTGACGAGCCGCCGTTACCTGAAGCAGCCGGTCAGCTTCGTGCACCCCAACCTGCGGGGGCAGACGAACCTCAAGTTCAGCGACCCCGAAAAATTGGAAGAGGCCGACCTGATCGTCCTGGGGCTGCCTCACGGGGTGGCGGCGCAGAACTTCGATTACTACAAGGAGAAGGCGCCCTACATCATCGACCTTTCGGCCGACTTCCGGCTGAAGACGCTCGAGCTCTACGAACGCTTCTACGGAGCCCACCCCCGCCCCGAGCTGCTGGCGCAGTTCGCCTACGCCAACCCCGAGATCAACGCCGAGACCATCAAGAACGCCAACTGGCTCGCCGGCGCCGGCTGCACCGCCACGGCCACGCTGCTGGGCCTCTATCCGCTCTACGCCCAGGGGCTGGTGGC
>JALSIA010000134.1 GCA_026981865.1 Thermaceae bacterium | reverse complement strand
TGACTCGAGCACCACCGGAAGGCGGCCCTCGGCGACGAGCCGCTGGTAGAGCGGCAGGGTGTAGGCGTTGACGCTCACCCGCCCGTCGTGCAGGCTCATCGAGCCGGTACCGATGCCCACGTAGTCGAAGTAGTCGACCACGTACTCGTCGAGCATGTCGACCTCGGGTTTGTCCTTGCGGGAGAAGCACCAGGAGCTCACCGGGGTGTAGCGCTCGCGCAGCGTCGGCAGGATCACGCGCTTGTACAGGTACGCTTCCAGGTCGTAGTCGATGCGGCCCTGGCGGTCCACGTAGCCGCGGTTCTGCTGCGCCTCCATCAGCGGGTAGGTGGTGAGCTGGTCGATGCCGTCGTCCACCGCGATCTGCAGGTCGCGCGCCAGCACCTCGGGGTCGTGGTTCGGCAGGTTGAAGATGAAGTCGACGTTGACGATGCGGAACCGGCCCAGCAGCCGGTTCACCCGCTCGCGGATCTCGGCGCCCGAGCCGTAGGCCTCGAGCCGACCCAGGCGCTCGAGCATGCCGTCGTCGAAGCTCTGCACCCCCACCGAAAGGCGGTCCACGCCCACTGCCTGGAACGACTGCACCGCGGCGTCGGAGACGCGCGGGTTGGCCTCTACCGAAACCTCGGCGAGGTCGAAGCGGCCGCGCACGAACTCCAGGAAGCGGGCCAGCTCTTCGTGCACCAGCGCCGGGGTGCCGCCGCCGACGTAGGCCGCGCCGAAGTCGAAGCCGGCGCCCTCGTACATGAGCAGCTCGCGCTTTAGCGCCTCGAAGTAGTCCTGCACCTGGCTCGACCGCCGGTCGAGCTTGTGGGCGTTGAACATGCAGAAGGGGCAGATCGACTCGCAAAAGGGCACGTGGATGTAGAGGAACGAGCGGCTGGGGCGCACCCCGCCCGTGAGCCTTCCCGGCGCCTCCCAGCGCAGCCGGCCAAGCTTTTGGTTGACGGCCCATCGTGCGACGTGGTGGAGCGGGTTCACGGACCCTCCTTCCCTCAGCGCGTCTTGCACCCATTTAACCTTCCCGTCGCCGGGGCGCGCAGGTGCAAATGTCACCCGTTCCAAAACCTAGGAAACCGCCGTCCTGATCGGCTCTGGGGGCATTTGACACTGTCGCGCGCAGGGGTACGGGGTACAAAATACGGACGAACCACAAGTCGGAACCGTGGAGGTAGGTATGCGCAAGAAAGTGCTGATCTTGGGTGGTGGATCCGGCGGCGTGATCACCGCGAACAAGCTCGTGGAGATCCTGGGGGATCAGGTCGAGGTGACCGTCGTCGACCGCAACGCCGAGCACACCTTCATCGCCGCCTATCCGTGGGTGGCCTTCGGCCTGCGCGAGATCGAACAGATCCGCCGGCCGCTGGTCGCGCTGCAGAAGAAGGGCATCCACTTCCTCCAGGCCGAGGTGCAGGAGCTCCAGCCCGACCGCAACACGGTCCAGACCGAACGCGGCGAGCTCGCCTACGACTACCTGGTGGTCTCGCTGGGCGCCGAGCCCCTGGCCTATCCTGTAGAGGGGGCCCAGGCGCCCTGGAGCGAGGAGGGGGCGCTGGCCTTGCGGGCCTGGCTCAAAGAGACCAAAGGTGAGCGCTGGGTCGTGGGGGTCTCCTCGCCCTACTACCCCTGCCCGCCCGCGCCCTTCGAGGTGGCCGGCCAGCTCGACTTCGCGCTGCGCGTCAAGGGGCTGCGGGACCGCTCGAGCATCGCCATCTTCCACATGAACCCGGCGCCGCTGGCGGGCATGGGGCCGGTGATCTCGCACGCGATCTCAAAGATCCTCGACCGCAAGGGGGTAGAGTTCCACGGCAGCTTCGAGCTGACCGAGGGCGGCGACGGGGTCGTCAAGGCGGCCGACGGCCGTACCCTCGAGTACGACCGCCTGATCCTGGTGCCCCCCTTCGCCCCCAACAAGGTGGTGCGGGAGTCCCCGCTCGCCGGCCCGAACGGATTCCCCGAGGTGAGCCCCGACACCTTCCGTTCCCTGCAGTACGAGAACATCTTCGTCATCGGCGACACCGTGAACCCGGGGCTGAACCTTCCCCCCGCGGGCGTGGTGGTCCACTACCAGGGCGAGTACGTGGCCGGGGTGATCGCCGCGGACCTGCGTGGCGCCTACATCGGCGAGCCCTTCAACCCGGTGGCGATGTGCATCATGGACTTTGGCGACGACGCGGTGCTGCCCGAGTGCGACTTCACCGACATGCTGGCCGGGCGGGGCATGCCGTCCTGCGGCGTGATGGCCCGCG
>JALSIA010000133.1 GCA_026981865.1 Thermaceae bacterium | reverse complement strand
GAAAACGCCTACGGCCTACTCTCGGCCGAGCGCGGCGTGCACCGGCTGGTGCGCCCCAGCCCCTTCGACTCCACCGGCCGCCGCCACACCAGCTTCGCCTCGGTGGAGGTGAGCCCCGAGGTGGACGACACCGTGGAGATCGAGATCAAGCCCGAGGACCTGCGCATCGACGTCTTCCGCGCCCAGGGCCACGGCGGCCAGGGGGTAAACACCACCGACAGCGCGGTGCGCATCGTCCACCTGCCCACCGGCATCATCGTCACCAGCCAGGCCACCCGCAGCCAGCACAAGAACAAGGAGCTGGCCATGAAGGTGCTGCGTAGCCGCCTCTTCGAGCGCGAGTGGCAGAAGCGCCAGGAGGAGATGGCCAAGCTGCGCGGCGAGCAGAAGGCGATCGAGTGGGGCAGCCAGATCCGCAGCTACGTCCTCGACAAGCAGTACGTCAAGGACCACCGCACCGGGCTGATGCGCCACGACCCCGACAAGGTGCTGGACGGCGACCTGGACGACCTGATCTGGGCCGGCCTCGAGTGGCGGGCGGGGCTGCGCCGGAGCGAAGCGACCGAAGAGGAAGGCTGACGGGCTGCGCGCGCCCTCCGAACCAGGGCGAAGCAAGGCGCTTGGTTCCCGCGCGGGGTGCGTTGCGCAGCCGAGGGAAATCCGAAGCATACCGCGGCCCCGCCAGCGCCGATTGAACCTGGGCATCCGCACATCGTGAACCCCGGATCTCGCCCGCTTAACGGGCTCGTCGGGGATACGAAAGGTCGCGACGGGTGCGGCCCGGCACGGCTGCAAAGGGCCCAGGGATTCGAACCCACGGATCCCCGCCCCCGGCCGGCTTACCAGTCGAGCGGCCGGTTGCCCGGTCCGAAGAAACCGCCGGTGGGGCCGTCCGGACCCAGGGTGGCCAGCCAGACGATCGGCTCGGCCCCTTCCTCGGGGCGGCCGGGGGCCTCGGGGCCGCCCATGCGGGTACGGATCCAGCCGGGGTGCACGGCGTTGACGCGCACGCCGTGGGGTTTCAGCTCGGCGGCGAGGACCCGGGTGACCATGTTGAGCGCCGCCTTGGAGCTGCGGTAGGCCAGGTAGCCGGGGCCCGCCGAGGCGAGCTGGCCCATGACCGAGGAGACGTTGACCACGTTCCCCCCCTGGCGCACGAGCAGCGGGGCGAAGGCCTGGGTGACGCGCAGGGGGCCGAAGGTGTTGACCTCGTAGGTCGCCCGCACGGCTTCGATGGGAAGCTCGAGCCCCGGCAGGCGGCGGTCTTCGTCCAGGAGCACACCGGCGTTGTTGACCAGGGCGTCGAGCCGCCCCGACTCCGCCTCCACGTGCTCGCGGGCGCGGCGCACGCTCTCGTCCTGGGTCACGTCCAGCACGAGCGGACGCACCGCCAGCCCCCGCCCGCTTAGCTCCCCGGCGGCCTCCTCCGCCGCCCCGGGGCGGCGGGCGGCCAGGTAGACGAGGTACCCCTGTTCGGCCAGCCGGCGCACCACCTCGAAGCCGATGCCGCGGTTCGAACCCGTGACCAGCGCGACCTTGGTTTCCATAGGAACAGTCTAGCGCTACTGGGGGCGGCCAGGTCGAGCACCCAGTACACCCCACTGTGGCCCAGACCCGCGTCGCGGTAGGTGGCACTCATCAACGCCTCGCAGTGGCCCGCCGTACTCGCCAGCCAACCGTCCAGTACGTCCTGGGGCGTGGCGTACCCCTCGGCGATGTCTTCGGCGATCGCCGCGGCCAGGTAGCCCACATCGAGGATGCGCTCGCCCGGGGTGGTACCGGGAGCGAAGTGCACCGCACCCACCGGGGTGTTGTGGCTGAAGACGCCGGCGGCGTTCATGTCTTCCGCATGCCACTGGGCGGCCCGATTCAGCAACTCGTTCTCACGCAGCGGGTCCACCGGGGGCATGAAGTGCTCACCGCCTTGCTTGCAGGTGGTGCCGCTGGCACGCACGTCGTTGATCCGGTCGAGCAGCTCCCGCAGCTCCGGGGCCAACGGCGGCGGCGCGCTGCAGGCGGCCAAAACGGCCAGCAGCAAGAGGGCACTCAGGAGCTTGCGCATCGTGCCCGCAGTCTACCCGGCCGGGCGCAGGCGAACTCGGACGCCGTGGAAGACAGCCTGCCCTCCCCGGTCGGTAAGCCGCTCGGGGGTCAGGGCGTTGGCGGGCTCGCCGTCGGGTGCGGCACTTGCGGGCCAGGTCCCCTCCATGACCAGCACCCCGGGCTGGACCCGGTCGGTTACCCGCAGCCG
>JALSIA010000132.1 GCA_026981865.1 Thermaceae bacterium | reverse complement strand
CGAACCGGGATGTCGGCGATCAGGACCATGCGCTCACCGCGCTGTTCGAACTCGATCTCCATCTCGCGGTCCTCGGTGGGAAAGTACTTCTGCAAGACCTTGAGCAGGTCCCGCTTCAGGGCTTCGACCTGACCGGGAGGCAGCTTGGCGCGGTCGTAGGCGAGCACCAGCTGCAACCGCTCCTTGGCCTTCTGCTTGCTCTTCCTGCGGCGCCACCAGAACATCACCGGCCTCCAAAGATGCGGCGGACCGTCTGCCAGAGCCCCGACGCCTCGTCGAGGCTAGGAAACGGCACCTCCTCGCCGCGGATGCGGCGGGCGATGTTGCGGAACTCCTCGCCGGCCGGCGACCGTTCCTTGCGCAGCGCCACCGGCTCACCGATGTTGGTGGAGACGAGGATGCCCTCGTCCTCGGGCACGATGCCGATCAGGCCGAGACCCAGAATCTCGACGATGTCGTCCACCGAGAGCATGTCCCCGCGCTTGACCATCTTGGGGCGGATGCGGTTGACGATCAGCCGGTTCTCGGCCACCTCGCCGGCCTCGAGCAACCCCACGATGCGGTCGGCGTCGCGCACCGAGCTGACCTCGGGGTTCACCACGACGAGCGCCCCCTCCGCCGGGGCCGCTGCGGTCTGGAAGCCCCGCTCGATGCCCGCCGGGGAGTCGATGAGCACCCGGTCGAAACCCTCGTCCTCGATCAGGTGCTTCACCACCGCGCGAAAAATCTTGGGGTCCAGGGCCTCCTTGTCGCGCGTCTGCGAGGCCGGGAGCAGGTAAAGGTTCTCCACCCGTTTGTCGCGGATCAGCGCCTGGCGCATCTTGCAGCGGCCCTCGAGCACGTCGATCAGGTCGAAGACGACGCGCCCCTCCAGCCCCATCACCACGTCAAGGTTGCGCAGGCCCACGTCGACGTCGATCACGGCCACCTTCTCGCCCTCCCGCGCCAGCGCCGCACCCACGTTGGCCGTGGTGGTGGTCTTGCCGACGCCTCCCTTCCCCGATGTCACGACGATCGCTTTAGCTTGCAACGCGCCCTCCTCCTTCATTCCATCCAAGTATAGCCGTCCGTTTTGAGGAGGTAAGGAGAATTCCGGGGATACGTCCCGGTTGCGGGCGCTAGACTGGAGGCATGAAAACCCTTCAACGTCCTGAGGTGCACACGCCGCTGCCCGGCCCCAAGGCCATGGAGATCCTCGCCCGCGACGAACGCGTGCTCTCGACCTCGTACGTTAGGCCCTACCCCTTCGTTCCCGAGGCCGGCGAGGGCGTCTGGATACGCGACGTGGACGGCAACGTCTTCCTCGACCTGATGGCCGGCATCGCGGTGAACACCACCGGTTACGCCCACCCCCGGGTAGTCGAGGCGGTGCGCGCGCAGGCGGCGCGCTTCAGCCACGTCTGCTTCTCCGACTTCTCTTCGGAGCCCCAGGTAGGCCTGGCGGAACGGCTCGACCGTCTCGCGGGCGGCGGTTTCCGGGTCTACTTCGGAAACTCCGGCACCGAGGGCGTGGAAGCCGCGGTGAAGGTGGTGCGCTACCACACCCGCCGTCCCTACATCCTTGCCTTCACCGGCGCCTTTCACGGGCGCACCCTGGGCTCGCTCGCCCTCACCTCCTCGAACAGCAAGTACCGCAAGGGCTTCGCGCCGCTCCTTCCCGGTGTGGTGCACGTGCCTTACCCTCACCCCTACCGCCCGCCCTTCGGTGCCAAGCCTGAGGACGCCGGACGGGTCGTCCTCGACTACATCGAGCACCTCTTCAAGACCAAGCTGCCCCCCGACGAAGTGGGCGCGGTCTTCTTCGAACCCATCCAGGGCGAGGGGGGGTACATCGTACCGCCCGAGGGCTTCCTGCCGGCGCTGGAGGAGCTGGCCCGCCGCCACGGCATCCTGCTGGTGGCCGACGAGGTCCAGACCGGCAGCGGGCGCACCGGCCGTTTCCTCGCCTCGGCGTACGAGGGGATCGATCCCGATATCGTCATCCTGGCCAAGGGCCTGGCCTCGGGCTACCCCATCTCGGCGGTGCTCTTCAAGGAGGAGCTCTCGAGCTGGCCTCCGGGCGCGCACGGCTCCACCTTCGGCGGCAACCCCGTCGCCGCCGCGGCGGCGACGGCCACCCTCGACCTGCTGGAGGAGGGCTTGATGCAGAACGCCTTCGAGGTCGGCGAGTACCTGCGCACCGAGCTGCGCAAGCTGCAGACGGACTTCCCACGCCTGGGCGACGTGCGCGGCCGCGGCCTGATGATCGGGCTCGACT
>JALSIA010000131.1 GCA_026981865.1 Thermaceae bacterium | reverse complement strand
GCCTCCGCTTGCGCGAAGGCGATCGCATTGAGGTGGCGCTCAAGCCCACCTACGTTCATTTGTTCTCTTCGGAAGGCTTTTCTTCCTGATCCTCCTTGAGCCCCTTCTTGAACTCGCTGGCCGAGCGGCCCAGGCCGCGGGCCAGTTCGGGGAGTTTTCGCGCACCGAAGAGCAGCACGATGATCAAGAGGATCAAAATGATTTCTACCGGTCCCAGGTTCATCTCTCCTCCTTTAGCGGCGGCGCAGGTAACGCAACCCCGTCCACAGCAGCACGGCCGCGAAGATCCACCTCAGTATACCTTCGGGGATGCCCAAGGCCACCTGCCCCCCCGAGAAGGCCCCCACCACGATGCCAAACAGCAATCCCGGGGCGATCTTGCGGTCGATGTGCCCCATGCGTCCGTGGGTGTAGGCGCCGATCAGCGAGGGCAGGATCATGGCCATGAGCGCCGTCCCCTGCGCGAGTTGCTGCGGCTCCCCCGCCCCCAGGACCAGCGCAGGCACCATCACCGTCCCCCCGCCGATGCCGAGCAGCCCGGAAAGGAAACCCGCCAGCCCGCCGGCGCCAAGCAGCACGATCCAGCTCAGCGCGCCGGCGCCGCCGGCCGCCACGTGCGGCAGCTGCTTCTTGAACGGCAGCAGGAAGGCGGTCAGGATCAAGAAGCTGCCGAAGATACGGCGCAGGCTGCGGGCGTCGAGCTTCTGGGTGTAGCGCGCGCCCAGCCGGGCCGTCATCATCGCGGTGACGGTGAGCAGGGCGGCGGCCGCATAGTCGACGCTGCCCCCCACGGCGTAGCTGACGCCGCCCACGAGAGCGGTGCCCGCGACCGCCATGAGGCTGGTGCCGTGGGCGCGGTGCTGGTCGAGCCGGGCCCAGCTCACGAGCAGGGGGACCATGATCACCCCTCCGCCCAGCCCTACGAGCGCTCCGAAGCCGCCTGCCAGGAAGCCGATCAGAAAACCAATCACGCCCCCTACTCTACCGCCACCCGGGGCGCGGGCCCAAATCTAGGCGGGCTCGTAGCGGTCGCGGTAGACGAGCTGGGCGAGGCCAAGCGCCAGGTAGGTGGTGAGCAGGCTGGTCCCGCCGTAGCTCATCAGGGGAAGGGTGATGCCCGTCACCGGTGCGACCCCCAACGTAACGCCGACGTTCACGAGGAGCTGGAAGGCCAGCAGGCTCAGCACCCCCGCGAGCACGAGGCGGTCGCCGTCGTGGAGCACTTCCACGGCCATCGCCCCCAGGCGGTAGAGCAGGGCCGCGTAGCCGAGCAGCACCGCGAGCGCGCCCACGAGCCCCATCTCCTCGGCCAGGACCGAGAAGATGAAGTCGGTGTGGCGCTCGGGAACGAAGCCCAGCTGCGCCTGGGTGCCCTGCCCGTACCCCTTGCCGGCGACCCCGCCGGAGCCGATGGCGATCATCGACTGGATCACCTGGAAGCCAGCCCCCAGGGGGTCGCTCGAGGGGTTCAGCAGCACCAGGATCCGCTCCTGCTGGTGCGGCTTGAGGTTGGGCCAGACGACCGTCGGCACCAGCACCGCCGCCAGCAGGACGGCGACGGCAAGGTGGCGCCAGGGCAGGCCGCGGACGAAGAAGACGCCGAAGACGATGGCCGAGAGCACGAGCGCGCCGCCCAGGTCGGGCTCCACCAGGGTGAGGGCGACCGGGGGCAAGGCCAGCGCGAGGGGAAGCAGGTAGTCCCGCCAGCGCTCGAGTCCGCGCCCATGGAGGAAGCGGGCGAGGGCCAGGATCAGCGCCAGCTTGGCGAGCTCCGAGGGCTGGAGCCGGAACGGGCCCAGCACGAACCAGGAACGCGCCCCGTTCACCTCACGGCCGAAGAAGAGCACGGCGACGAGGAGCAACAGACTCAGGCCGTAGGCGACGTAGGCCCAGCGGTAGACCGTGGCCTTGCGGAAGAGCTGCAACAGCGCCGCAGCCACGAAGGCCACCCCCGTGAAGAGCAGCTGCAGCTTCCACAGCCGCGGGTTGGGGGCGGCGCTCGCGAGCACGAAGAGGCCGGCGACGTTGAGGCCCAGCGTCAGCAGGGCCAGGGGCCAGTCGTAGAGGGTAAGGTCGAGCCTGCGGATCATGAACGAACCGGGATGTCGGCGATCAGGACCATGCGCTCACCGCGCTGTTCAAACTCGATCTCCATCTCGCGGTCCTCGGTGGGAAAGTACTTCTGCAAGACCTTGAGCAGGTCCCGCTTCAGGGCTTCGACCTGACCGGGAGGCAGCTTGGCGCGGTCGTAGGCGAGCACCAGCTGC
>JALSIA010000130.1 GCA_026981865.1 Thermaceae bacterium | reverse complement strand
GCTGGCCAGCATGATCATCGCCCCGCTGATGGGGCCGCTGATGGCCCTGGGCTTCGGCCTGCTCTGGCGCCACCGCCGGCTCACGCTGCAGGCCGGCCTGACCGCCGCGGCCGGGGCGGGGCTGGCTTGGGCGGCGGCCTGGCTGCTGGCGCGCGCCTTCCTCGCCGCCCAACCCATCGAGCCGGGCACGCAGCTGGTGGCGCGCAGCGCCCCCAACCTCTTCGACCTCGCGCTGGCCCTGGTCACCGGTGCGGTGGGGGCCTACTCCTACATCCGCGGGCAAGGGCAGACCTTGGTGGGCGTGATGGTGGCCATCGCCCTGCTGCCGCCGCTCGTCGCTTCCGGAGTGTTCAGCGCCATCGGCTGGCCCGGACCCGCCACCGGCGCCTTCTACCTGGCGCTGGTGAACGCGGCCGCGCTGCTCTTCACCGCCGCGGTGGGCTACGCGGTGCGCTTTCGGCTCACCGTGCGCCGCCTCTGGCCGCTGGCGCTGCTCCTGGGAGCGCTGGCGCTGCTGCTGTGGTGGTCGTCGCGGGCGGGTTTCTGGGCAGCCCACCCCTAGCCCGCGTCCGGAAGGGCCAACCCCACCCGCTCGCCGCTCGCGAGGCTGAAGCCCGCCTCGATGGGGCGACCCTGGAAGGTGCCCAGCAGCGCTCCGTCCACCCCCAGTTCAAAACCCCAATCGGGGGCCGGGAAGTAGCGGTAGCCGGCGATGGGCAGACCTTCGTGCGGGCCGCTTTTCAGGTAGCGTTCGTGGTGCGCGCGCACCAGGGCCTGGGCCCGGCCCAGGTGGTCGTCGCGCGCCGCGAAGTCCGGGGGCAACGCAACCACCCGGGTGCCGTGGGTAAGGGCCAGGATGAAGATGGGCGTGCGGCCCTCCACCTCCGGGTCGAGCCGGCCCTCGATCAGGGGTACGAACGTTTTCTCGTTCATGCCTCCGCCTTTCCGCGCCGCGGGGCCCAAAACGAAAAGCGCGCCCGGGGGTCGAGCGAGCACAGAAAAGCACGGCTTTTCCGCCCGCTTTAGCTGCACTTCTATCGCGCCCGCAAGCTGAGCCTCAAATCGGCGCAGGTTCTTTTTACCAAACGAGGTCTCGGCCGTCAAACGGGAACCGGGGCGCGGGATTCGAACGGGCGAGCTTCAGGATACCCGCTAAACTGGAACTATGTCCTGGATGGACCTGGCGCTCACCCCGGGCGTGGGGCCGGCACGCTTCCTCAAGGTCTTCGAGGCGGGCGAGGAAGGCCTGGAACGCGTGGACGAACTGCTGGGCGCGGAGCTGGCGCGCGCCTACCGGCGGGTGCGCGAAGCGGGCGCGGCCGGGCGCGTACAGGAGCGCGCGGCCGCGCTGGGCGTGCGGCCGGTGGGCCTGTGGGCGGCCGACTACCCGCCCACGCTGCGTCACCTTGCCGACCCGCCGCCGCTCGTCTACCTGAAGGGCGGCTGGAACGGCGCCCGCCCCGCGGTGGCGGTGGTGGGCAGCCGCAAGGCCCAGCCCTGGGCGCTCGACTTCGCCCGCGGCCTTGCCCGCAGCCTGGCCGAGGCCGGTGTGGGCGTGGTCAGCGGGCTGGCGCGGGGCGTGGACACCGCCGCCCACGAGGGGGCGCTCGCGAGCGGGGGGGCCACCCTGGCGGTGCTCGGCAGCGGGGTGGACGTCGTCTACCCGCCCGAGAACGCCGGGCTGGCCGCGCGGGTGACCCTGATGAGCGAGCTGCCGCTGGGCAGCGGGCCCAGCGCCGGCAGCTTTCCCCGGCGCAACCGGCTCATCGCCGCGCTGGCCGACGCGGTGGTGATCGTGCAGGCGCCCGAGAAGTCGGGCGCTTTGATCACCGCCGCGCTGGCCGCCGAACTGGGGCGCGAGGTGCTGGCGGTTCCGGGCCGGCCCTCCGACTGGGCCAGCCGCGGCAGCAACCGGCTGCTCGCCGACGGCGCGGGGGTGGTGCAGGCCGCGACGGACGTGCTCGACGCCCTGGGGATCGGCGGGACCGCCCCGCCCGCCGACCGCCCCGAGCCCGAAGGGGCCGCGGGGGCGCTCTGGGAGGCGCTGCGCCGCCGCGGCGAGGCCCTGCCCGACGACCTGGCGCTCGACCTCAACCTGGGGGCGACCGAGGTGCTGGGGCTGCTGACCCAGCTCGAGCTCTCGGGGCATGTGCGGGCGCTGCCGGGCGGGCGCTACGAGGCCGTGGGGTAGGCGGCTGGGGCATGTTCCCCGACCCACCCGAGCCCCGCGCGCCCGCGGGCCGATCCGGGGCCCCGCCCCAGGTGCGGGAAAGGCTTAGTACAAT
>JALSIA010000129.1 GCA_026981865.1 Thermaceae bacterium | reverse complement strand
GGCTTCGTCGCCGGCTGGCTGGTCTTCACCTTCGCCCCGGAGGCCGAAGGGCACGGCACCGACGCCGTGCTCAAGGCCTACCACCACGCCGGCGGTCGGATCCGCGCGCGGGTGCCTCTCGTCAAGACGGTAGCCTCCGCGCTCACGATCGGATCAGGGGGTTCGGGCGGCCGCGAAGGGCCGATCGCGCAAATCGGCGCGGGATTCGGCTCGGTCCTGGCGAGCGTGCTGCGGCTGAGCGACGGCGAGCGCCGCATGCTGGTGATGTCGGGGGCCGCCGGCGGCATCGGCGCGATCTTTCACGCCCCCCTGGGGGGCGCGCTCTTCGTCACCGAGGTGCTCTACCGCAAGCTCGACTACGAGACCGATGTCCTCGTGCCCGCGATCGTCTCGGCGGTAACGGCCTATTCGATCGTCGGGTACTACTACGGCTTCGGTTCGCTGTTCATCACCCCAAGCGACTACTTCGCCCACCCCCAGCTCCTTCCGCTCTACGCCCTGCTCTCGCTCGTAAGCGCCGCGGGGGCCTGGCTCTTCATCCGTTTGTTCTACGGGCTCACCGAAGCCTTCGGGCGCTGGCCGTTGGCGCCGGTCTTCAAACCGGCCGTCGGGGGCTTGGCCGTGGGCCTCCTGGGCATCGCTCTCCCCTACGTGCTCGACGGCGGCTACGGCTGGCTGCAGATGATCTTCATGAATCGGTTCACCTGGGGGGTGCTGCTGCTCATCGCCTTGGGCAAGATGGTGGCCACCTCCTTTTCCATCGGCTCCGGAGGATCGGGCGGCGTCTTCGGCCCCAGCGTCATCATCGGCGCCGCGCTGGGCGGGGCGGTCGGCCAGATCTTCGCGCAACTCTTCCCCACGCTCGGGGTACAGCCCGTTCACTTCGCCCTCGTGGGCATGGCGGCTTTCTTCGCGGCCGCCGCCAAGACGCCGCTCTCGTCGATCGTGATGGTGACCGAGATGACCGGCTCCTACGGGCTGCTCGTTCCGCTCATGCTCTCTAGCTTCCTCGCCTACCTTGTGCTGCGGCCCGACGAAACCCTTTACCGCTCGCAGGTGCCCGAACGCATCGATAGCCCGGTGCACGCCCATGAGTACATGCGGGCGGCGCTGGTCAACCTCAAGGAGCGCGGCCTCGCCATCCCCAGCGACGTCCCCCTGCCCGACGTGGCCCGTCTGCTGGAAACGGGCCAGCCGGTCGTGCTCGACCCCGAGGGCGAAGAGATCATGTTCACGCTCGAACTCGAGCCCACCCACCCCTGGGTGGGGCGGCGGATCTTCGAGCTCGACCTTCCTCCGGACGTGCTCGTCATCTCGGTCATGCGCGAAAAGGCCGACAAGGTCGTCGTCCCTCGTGGGCACACGCGGCTCGAGGCCGGGGACCGGTTGATCCTGGTGGGGCCCGCCTACGCCTCCCAGGAGCTGATGGAACGGTTCGCTCAGGAGGTAGAGGCGTCCCCGCAGGCGGGCGCGGGCGCCACCGAGAGCCCCAGCCGCTCCGACAGGTAGAGGCCCAACCCCTTGGCGCGCGGGTGCACCCACAGCTCGGCGTCGGTGAGGTGCAGCAACACCAGCAGGGTCACCAGGTGTTCGGCGAGTTCGTCCTCGCCCAGCCCCTCCGGGCCGTGGGTGCGGCCGTGACCCGGAAGGTCGGCCGCGAGGTAGCGCCGGCCCTTCGGCAGAAGGCAGCCGTGCCAGTCGGCCGCACTGTAGGCGATCAGCACGGTGTCGGGGCCCTCGCCCCAGCGATCGTAGACCACGTAGGTGCCGTAGACGTTCAGGTAGGGCATTCTAGCGGGGCGCCTCCGGGTCGAAGCGCAGGGGGGGCGGGGCCTCTTCCTCCTCGTCCGCCTGCCACTCCACCGGACCTTCCAGGAACTCGCGGTAGCGCTCGATGAAGCCCCGGGTGATGCTGACGGCTTCGCGCGGGTTCTCCCAGAAGCTGAAGTGGCCCGCCCCGTCGAGGGTGACCAGGATGCCCTTCAGCTCGGGTACCCACTCGGTCACCTCGTGGGCGTAGCGCATCGGGGCGAAGGCGTCCTCCGCGCCCACGACGCTCATGACCGGCAGTTGCTGCAAGGTGCGCAGCCACCTGCGCTCGTCGCCCAGCTCCCCCAGGGACCGCGTCCAGGCGGCGAGCCCACCGGACTCGAGCCCCTCCCGCCAGGCCGCGATCAGCTCCTCGCCGCGCTCGAGCATCAGGCTGCCGAAGAGGATCGGCCGCGCCACCTCGACGAACCCCTCGAGCCCGCCGGCGTCCAAGGCCCAGGCGAGGGCGCGCACGCGCGCCTTCAGGGCCGCGTCCGCACGGGCGTAGGGCGAGAACCAGGTCAGGCTGCGGGCGTGCTTGGCGGCGGCGAGCCGAACCGCGGCCAGCCCCGCCTCGAAGGAGGCGACCAGGTGCGCCCCCTCGGGCAGTTCGGCGGACCACGCCTCCAGCTGCGCCACAGGCGTGGGACGGCGCTCGAGCTCGACGTGCGCGTACCCCTCGAGCCGTTCGGCCAGCATCCGAAACCCGCTGGGGGGGCTCAGGTACCCGGGTAGGTAGGCGATCGTTTCCACCCCCGTATCTTGGCATAGAATGGCGGCGTGACCGCACTCGACCCCGAACTCCTAGAACGCCCCGGCCTCGACCGCACCCTCGGCGTCGAGTACCTGGAGGTTGGCCCCGAACGCGTGCGCGCCGCGCTCACCGTCGACGAACGCCACCTGCAGCCGTTCGGCTACCTCCACGGCGGTGTGAACGTGGCCCTGGCCGAGAGCGTGGCCAGCGTGGGGGCCACCGTCGCCGCGCCCGTGGGGCAGGTGGCCTTCGGACTGGAAATCAACATGAACCACCTCCGGCCGGTACGTCCGGGGGACCGCATCGTCGCCACCGCCGAGCCGCTGCACCGCGGGCGCTCCACCCAGGTCTGGGCCATCGAGATCCACGACGGCCGCGACCGGCGCGTCGCCGTCGGCCGTTGCACCCTGGCGCTGCGCCCCGCCGCGCTTGACAATGGGACGGCGGACTGATGTAAGGTTATGCATATGCGCCCGAAGGCACGCAACGCGCAACGCAAGGGGGGTGGGGCCATGGAAGACGGCTATCCCGGCTATCCCCGCCCGGAGACGGTTGCGCGTCGTGCCTGCGAGCGCGCATAAACCCCAGAACCCGCGACAATCCAAGGAGCTCCAGCCATGCTGATCGTTACGAAGCCCGGCATTTCCCAGGAAACCTTTGAAGCCCTGCTCGAAGAAATCAAGCGTCAAGGCTACACCCCGCACGTATCCGAAGGCGAGTCCCACACGCTGATTGGGGCGATCGGGGCACCGCCCACCCCCGAGCTGATGGAGCACTTCCGCGCCATGCCCGGCGTGGACCAGGTCATCCGCATCTCCAAACCGCACAAGCTCGCGAGTTGGGAGGTGCACCCCGAGCCCACGGTGCTCGACTTTCCCACGGGGCGAACCGGCAACGGCCACTTCATGGTGGCCGCGGGGCCCTGCGGCGTTGAGTCGCGTGAGCAGATCCTCGCCGCCGCCCGGTACGTGAAGCGGCACGGCGCCCAGATGCTGCGCGGCGGCGCCTTCAAGCCGCGGACCAGCCCCTACGCTTTCCAGGGTCTGGGCCGGCAGGGGCTCGAGCTCCTGGCCGAGGCGCGCGCCGAGACCGGCCTGCCGGTGGTCACCGAAGTGACCAGCCCCGACCTGGTGGACCTGGTCGCCGAGTACGCCGACGTTCTCCAGATCGGCGCCCGCAACGCCCAGAACTTTGCTCTGCTCAAGGCCGCCGGAGGATCGGGCAAACCGGTACTGCTCAAGCGCGGCATGAGCATGACCCTGGACGAGTTCCTCATGGCCGCCGAGTACGTCCTCAGCGAGGGCAACCCGCAGGTCGTGCTGGTCGAACGCGGCATCCGCACCTTCGAGAAGGCGACCCGGTTCACCCTCGACGTCTCCGCCGTGCCGGTCCTCAAGTCGCAGACCCACCTCCCGGTCTGGATCGACCCCTCCCACGCCGCCGGCACCCGCGAGTACGTAACCCCGCTCGCGCTCGCGGGGATCGCCGCCGGCGCCGACGGCATCATCGTGGAAACCCACCCGAACCCCGGCGAGGCCAAGTCCGACGCCGCCCAGCAGCTTCCCGAAGCAGCCTTCGCCGACCTCATGCAGGCGGTGCGGCGGCTGCTGCCGGCGGTGGACAAGGCGCTGGCGGTGCACGTCTAACCGACCGTGTTCGCACGTGTGGGCATCTTTGGCACCGGCCTGCTGGGCGGGAGCGTCGGCCTGGGGCTACGCGAACGCTTCCTGGCCGAGGAGGTCGTGGCCTACGACCCCGACCCGACGGCGCTGGAGGCGGCCCTCGCCCTGGGCGCGGCCGACCGCATCGAAACCCGGCTGGGGCCCTGGATCGCCGAGCTGGACCTGGGCGTCCTCGCCGCCCCCGTGGGCGCGCTCGAGGCGCTGGGGCGGGAGGTCGCCCGCCACGCCGCCCCCGTCACCCTCTGGACCGACGTCGGCAGCGTCAAAGCGCCGGTCGTGGCCGCGCTCGAACCCCTGCTCCCGCGCTTCGTGGGCGGCCACCCCATGGCCGGCAGCGAACGCGCCGGCGTCGAGAACGCGCACGCCGGCCTGCTGCAGAACGCGGCCTGGATCCTCACCCCGTCCCGGCGCACCGCCGCCGAGGACCTGAAGCAGCTCGAGCGCCTGGTCGAGGCCCTAGGGGCCTACCCCCTGCTCGTCGCTCCGGAGCTGCACGACCGGCTGGTGGCGCGGGTCTCGCACCTCCCCTACCTTTTGGCCGTGGCCCTGAATCGCATCGTGGACGCCGACCCCAACCGCGAAACCCTGATGTTCCTTGCGGCGGGGGGCTTCCGCGACCTGACCCGCGTGGCCTCGGGATCGCCACGGATGAGCCGCGACATGGTCGTGGCCAACCGTGCGGCGCTGCGCGAGGCGGCGTGCGACCTCAAGGCGGTGCTCGACGAGCTCATCGAAAGGCTCGACGAACCCGATGACCTGCTCGCCTACGCCGAGGAGGCCAAACGGGTGCGGGACAGCCTGCCGGTGGTGCGCCGCACGCTGCTGCCGGTGCAACACGACCTCGTCGTCGCCGTGCCCGACCGCCCCGGCGAGCTCGCCCGCATCACCAGCGCCTTGGGCGAGGCCGGCGTCAACATCAAGGACATCGAGGTCCTCAACATCCGCGACGAGGGCGGGGCCATCCGCCTGGGCTTCGTCAGCGCCGAGGAGAAGCAGGCGGGTCGGCGGGTGCTCGAGTCCATCGGCTACCGCACGCGCTAGCCGCGCTATAATGAGAGCAAAGAAAAGGAGGGGACCATGTACAAGCGCGTGCTCCTTCCCACCGACGGTTCACCGTGCAGCGAACAGGCCCTGCGTGAGGGGTTCGAGCTCGTCAAGAGCTGCGGGGCCGAGGCCACCGTGCTCTACGTGATCGAGAACCCACTGCTGACCCTGCCCATGCTTCCGGAGGGCATACCCTACGAAGCCGACCTCTACGAGGACCTGAAGAAGGCCGCGGAGGAAGTGCTGGCTTCCGCGCGAAAAATCGCCGAGGAGGCGGGGGTCCCCGTCAACACGATCATGCACGAGGGCCAGCCGGTGCCCACGATCGTCGAATTCGCACGGGACTACGACCTGATCGTGATGGGCACCCACGGGCGGGGCGGGCTGGAGAAGCTGATTCTAGGCTCGGTGACGGAAGGCGTTCTGCACCGGACCGAGACCTCGGTCTTGGTAATCCACTGCAAGCGGAAACGCGGATAATCGGTTAGGCTGAGGGCGGTGAAACCGAGACTAATCCTTAGTTTTCTAATCTTTCTCGCGGGGTGGGCCCAGGCGGCCAGCTACGTGGTGCAGATCGAGGGCACCATCGACAACCCGCTGGCCGCCTACGTAGAGGACGCGCTGGTACGCGCCGAACGCGAGGGGGCCTCGGGCGTGGTGCTCTGGATCGACACCCCGGGCGGTCGCGTGGACGCCGCCATGCGGATCTCCGACGCGATACTGTCCGCGCCCCTGCCCACCTTGGCCGTGGTCAAGAACGCCTTCTCCGCTGGAGCGCTGATCGCTCTTTCCGCAGAACAGGTGGCGATGTTGCCCGGTTCCGAAATCGGCGCAGCGCTGCCGATCGTCGTCACCCCCGTCACCGAACCCAGCGCAGCCGACCGCAAGTTCATCAGCGCCCTGAAGGGAAAGTTCCGGGCCGTGGCCGAGGCCCGTGGACGACCCGTAGAGCTCGCCGAGGCCATGGTCGACCCCGAGATCGAAGTCGAGGGGTTGGCCGGTAAGGGCGAGCCCCTTACCCTCACGGCCACTAAGGCCGTCGAGCTGGGCGTCGCCGACTTCGAGGCGGCCAGTCTGCGCGACGCCCTGGAGCGCGCCGGTTTCGCGGCCGAAACCGTGATGCTCACCGTACCTACCCGCATCGAGGTGGCGCGCTTCCTGACCAGCATGTACGTCGCCCCCATCCTGCTCGCCCTGGGGCTCCTGGGGTTGATCGTCGAGTTCTTCACCCCAGGCTTCGGCGTACCCGGCCTGCTCGGCCTGCTGGCGTTGGCGCTCTACTTCGCCGGCGGGGTGCTGACCGGCATGAGCGGGGTGCTCGAGGTGACGCTCTTCTTGGCGGGCATCGCGCTCTTGCTCGTGGAGATGTTCCTCATCCCCGGCTTCGGCGTCGCGGGAATCGCCGGCTTCGTCGCCATCGGGGCCTCGATCTACCTCACCTTCGGGGACCAGGCGCTGATGGTGGGCGCGATCGCCGTGGTGACCGGGGCGGTCGGCCTCGTGTTCGTCTTCCGCTACCTGCCGCGGATGCGCGCGGCCCACGCCCTCGTCCTCGAGGGCGCGATCGGCGAGCAGGCCCCGCCGCGGGAACGTTTGGAGCCCCTGGAGGGCGCGATCGGTACCGCGATCACCGACCTGAGGCCGGCGGGCACGGCCCGCTTCGGGCAGCGCAAAGTGGACGTCGTCTCCGACGGGGAGTTCGTACCCAAGGGCTCCACCGTTCGGGTCATCTTGGTGGAAGGCGCACGCGTCGTCGTGCGCAAGGAGGAGGGATAACGCATGGACATAGGTTTCTTGATCGTAGCTGGGCTGGTTCTCATCGGACTTTTCATCTTGTTCTCCATCGTCCCCGTCGGCCTTTGGATCCAGGCCTGGGCCTCGGGGGTACGGGTGCCGCTGACCACGCTGATCGGGATGCGGCTCAGACGCATCCCGCCGGCGCGGATCATCTACCCACTGATCAACGCCACCAAGGCGGGCATCCCGGTGGAGCTCAACAAGCTCGAGTCCCACTTCCTCGCCGGCGGTAACGTCGACCGGGTGGTCAATGCCCTGATCGCCGCCCAGAAAGCCGGCATCAACCTGACCTTCGACCGCGCCGCGGCCATCGACCTGGCGGGCCGCGACGTCCTCGAGGCCGTGCAGGTCTCGGTCAACCCCAAGGTGATCCAGACGCCGATGGTCGCCGCGGTGGCCAAGGACGGCATCCAGCTGCTCGCCACCGCCCGCATCACCGTGCGCGCCAACATCGACCGCCTGGTCGGCGGCGCCGGGGAAGAAACGATCATCGCCCGCGTCGGCGAGGGCATCGTCACCACCATCGGCTCGGCCGGCAGCCACAAGGAGGTGCTCGAGAACCCGGACATGATCTCCAAGACCGTCCTGGATAAGGGACTGGATTCGGGCACCGCCTTCGAGATCCTCTCGGTCGACATCGCCGACGTGGACGTGGGCAAGAACATCGGCGCCCAGCTGCAGATCGACCAGGCCGAAGCCGACAAGAAGATCGCCCAAGCCAAGGCCGAGGAGCGCCGCGCCATGGCCGTGGCCGCCGAGCAGGAGATGCGCGCCAAGGTCGAGGAGATGCGCGCCAAGCTGGTCGAAGCCCAGGCCGCGGTGCCCATGGCCCTGGCCGAGGCCCTCAAAAAAGGCAACCTCGGGGTGATGGACTACTACACCCTCAAGAACATCGAGGCCGACACCGACATGCGCGAATCGCTCAGCAAGGCCGCGGGCGAAGAGGACGAACGCTAGCCGATGAAGATCGACGACCTGATCGGAATCCTCTTCCTGCTCTTCTTCATCGTGGGGCCGGCGCTGCGCGGCTTGCTGAAGCCGCGTGAGCCCCTCGTCGAGGTGGAGCTGCCCCCGGAGATCGAAGAGATGATGCGCGAACCCGACCCGCGGCCGACCGAACCCCAGCCTCCGGCCCGGCCGGGAACGGCTCGGGCCGGCAGCCGCCCGGCACAGCCGCAAGCCGCCGCCCCGCCCGCCGCCCCCGCTCCCTCGGCGCCTCCCCCCGGCGGCACGATGCAAACCGCCGAAGGGCACGCCGCGGGCTCGCGTTCGCGCCAGCGCATCGAAGAGGCCCGGCGCGACGCCACCGACATCGCCGCGGAAGAACGCGCCGCGTTCGCGCAGGTACGTTCGCCCAAAATGAAGCACGCCGGGCTGCCCCTGCACGCACGGGGCATCGTGCACGGCATGCTCTGGCACGAGGTGCTTTCGGAGCCGGCCAGCCGCAAGTTGCAGCGCGCTCGCATGCGCAGGAGGAAGCTGCTAAGCTGAGATAACGGATGGAAACGAACGAAACCCCCAGGGAACGCGCGGAAGCGAGCACCAGCATCTTCGTGCGCTCCCCCGACGAGGCCATGGCGCTCTTCGGGAGCCGGGACCGCTGGCTCAAGGTGCTGCGCCAGCGGCTCGGCGCCAAGATCGTAGCCCGCGACCAGCAGATCCGCATCAGCGGTGAGGAGGAGGAGGTGCGGGTTGCCGAAGCGGTGCTGCGCGACCTGCTCACGCTTCTCCGCCAGGGCGCGGAGATCGACGAGACCGTGCTCGAGCAGACGCTGGCCCTCGCCGAGCGCGGCCGCCGACTTCCCGAGGAGACCGAGACCCGCCTGGGCGGCTTTCGCCTGCCCGGCCGCCTGCGCCCCAAGACGCCCGGGCAGGCGCGCTACGTCGAGGCCATCGCCTCCAGCGACATCATCTTCGGCATCGGACCCGCCGGCACCGGCAAGACCTACCTGGCCGTGGCCATGGCCGTCGCGGCGCTGAAGGCCAAGAAGGTGAAGCGCATCATCCTCACCCGCCCCGCGGTCGAAGCGGGCGAGCGCCTGGGCTTCTTGCCCGGCGACATCCAGGCCAAGGTGGACCCCTACCTGCGCCCGCTCTACGATGCGCTCTTCGAGATGATCGACGCCGAGCGTTTCGACCAGTACCTGGCCTCGGGAATCATCGAGGTGGCGCCGCTCGCCTTCATGCGCGGCCGCACCCTCAACGACGCCTTCATCATCCTCGACGAAGCGCAGAACGCCACCGCCGAACAGATGAAGATGTTCCTGACGCGGATGGGGTTCAACTCCAAGGTCGTGGTCACCGGCGACGTCACCCAGATCGATCTGCCTGCGAGCAAGCACAGCGGCCTGCTCGCGGCGCAGAAGATCCTGCAGGGCATCGAGGGCATCCGCTTCATCTACTTCAAGGAGTCGGACGTCGTCCGCCACCCGCTGGTGGCGCGGATCATCAAGGCTTACGAGCAAGCCGAACTGAAGAAACAGGCCGAGGCCGAAGCCGCACGCGAAGACCGTGGCGAGGGTTGAGGTCGTCCCGCAGAAACGCCCGCCGCGCGGGCTGCGGCCGCGGCTGCGCCGGGCTTTGCAGCGGCTGATGGACGAACTCGAGCTCGGGGAGCGCGAGGTCACGGTCATCCTCTGCTCCGACCGCAAGATCCGCGAACTCAAGCGCGCCCACTGGGGCGAGGACGCCGCCACCGACGTGCTCAGCTTCCCCACCTACGAGCCGGGCGACCCCTTCCTGCCTCCGCACCTGGGCGACGTCTGGATCAGTCTCGACACCGCCGTGCGGCAGGCCCGCCAACTAGGCCGCCCGCTCGAAGAGGAGGTCCTCACCCTCGCGGCCCACGGCCTTTGGCACCTGCTGGGGCACGACCACACCACGGAGGGGGAATGGCGCGGATTCCACAACGTCCAGCGCAGGATCCTCGAGCTCTGAAGGGGGTCCTGCGCTCGTTCGGCTTCGCCTGGCAGGGGCTCGCCCACGCCTGGCGCAGCCAGCGCAACTTCCGCATCGAGGTCTACCTGGCGGCGCTGGCGCTGGGGCTGGCGCTGGCGCTGGACGTCGCGCTCGTTCCGGTCCTGCTGCTGGTGCTTGCGGTGCTGGCCCTCGAGCTGATGAACACCGCGCTCGAGGCCGTGGTGGACCTGGCCAGCCCCGCCGAACATCCCCTGGCCAAAGCCGCCAAGGACACCTCCGCGGCCGCGGTGCTGGTGGCCAGCCTGATCGCCCTCGTCGTCGGTGCCGGGCTCTTTCTACCGGCCATCGCCGAAAAACTGCGTACGTATGGTAAAATCCCTTAAGCACTATGGATCGACCTCCCAGTCGTAGCCTTCGCCTGCTGGCCCTCCCCCTGCTGCTCTCAACCGCGCTCGCCCAAAGTCCGGTCACGGAGGCCGCGTTCGCCTACCCCTGGATGGACGCCGCCCTGCTCGTCGTCCTCTTCGCGCTCTCGGGCTTCTTCTCCGCGGCGGAAACGGCCATCACCACCCTCTGGCCCTGGAAGGTGCGCGAACTCGCCGAGCGCGAGGGGCCCCGCAGCCCCTTTGCGCTGCTGCAGCGCGACATCACCCGTTTCCTGACCACGATCCTCGTGGGCAACAACCTGGTCAACGTCGCCGCGACCGCGCTGGTCACCGACCTCGCCACCCGCGCCTGGGGCTCCACCGGCGTGGCCTACGCCACCGGTTTGATGACCTTCCTGATCCTCTTCTTTGGCGAGATCACCCCCAAGTCGATCGCCGTGCACAACGCCGACCGGCTCGCGCGCTTCTTCGTGCGCCCCATCTACTGGCTGTCGGTGCTCCTCTACCCCATCGGCCGCTTCTTCACCTGGATCTCGGCGCTGATCCTCCGCGCGCTGGGGCTCGAACCGCGCCAGCAGCCGCTTGTCACCGAGGACGAGCTCAAGCTCATCCTCTCCGGGGCCGAGGCCAGCGGCGCCATCGAAGAGGCCGAGGAGGACATGATTCAGAACGTCCTCGAGCTCGAGGAGACCCAGGTACGCGAGATCATGGTGCCCCGGGTCGACATCGTGGCCATCGAGCACACGGCCAGCCTGCGCGAGTTCGTGCGGCTCGAGCGCGAGCACCGCTACTCCCGCATCCCCGTCTATCAGGAGAGCATCGACCAGATCGTCGGCATCGCCTACGCCAAGGACCTGCTCAACTACCTCGAGACCCCGGACCTGCTCGACCAGCTCACCGTCATGAGCCTGGCCCAGGACCCCTTCTTCGTCCCCGAGTCCATGCCCGTGTGGAACCTGCTCCTCGAGATCCGCCGGCGCAAGGTGCACATGGCCATCGTGGTGGACGAGTTCGGCGGCACCGCCGGGCTGGTGACCCTGGAGGACATCATCGAGGAAATCGTCGGCGAGATCTACGACGAAACCGACGTCGAGGAGGAGCAACCCATCCAGGCGCAGGCCGACGGCAGCTTCCTCATCGACGCCCAGACCCCGCTCGACGACGTCTCCGAAGCCCTCGGGGTGGTCCTGCCCGAAGGCGAGTACGAGACGCTCTCGGGCTACCTCTACGAAACCTTCGGCTACATCCCCAAGGTCGGCGAGGAGCACACCTACGACGGCTACCGTTTCATCGTCGAGGCGGCCGACGAGCGCAAGATCGAGCGCGTGCGCGCCGTGCCCGTGGTCGCCCCCGCGACCCGCGAGGCCGAGTGAGGAGGTCCCGTGCCCACCCGTGAAGAGATCGTCGTCCTGGCCCAGGCCGCGCTGACGCACGCCTACGCGCCCTACTCGAAGTTTCCCGTAAGCGCCGTCGTGGTCGCAGGTAGCGGCCGCGCCTACGTGGGCGTCAACGTCGAAAACGGCGCCTACCCACTCTCGCGTTGCGCCGAGCAGATCGCCGTGGGCGCGATGGTCGCCGCCGGCGAACGCGAGATTCGCGAGGTCCTCGTCCTCTCGACCGCGAGCGAGCCCGCGACGCCCTGCGGCGCCTGCCGCCAGATCCTCTCCGAGTTCGCCGACGAGGAAACCCCCGTTGTCTGCCGGAACACCGCAGGAAAGGAACTGCGCTTCAAGCTGGGCGAGCTGCTGCCTGCGGCGTTTCGCTTCGAAGACGCGCGGTGATCACGTAGCACCCGCGCCGCTCCCGGTAATCCCCTTCGAACCCCAGCGAACGCAAGGCGCGGAGCAACGCCGCGGGCGGGAAAAAGCGCGCGGGCTCCCCCAGCAGCCGCTCGCCCCAGTAGACCCAGCGGCCGACGCCCTGCTGCGGGTCAAACTCGTAGATCCACAGGAGGCCGCCTGGCTCGAGCACCCGGGCGATCTCCCCAAGCGCCGCCGGCGGGTCCTGGAAATGATGCAGCGCCTCCCCGACCAGTACCGCGTCCATCTCCGCGTCCGCGAAGGGGAGCGCCTCCGCACGCGCGACCACGACCTCCGCCTGCTCTGGGGCGTGGCGCAGCATTCCCCGGGCGGGATCGGCGATCACCAGCTTCAGATCGGCGCGGGTGTCCAGCGCGGCGCGCGCGAGGACCCCGGTCCCGCCACCCAGGTCGAGCACCCGTGCGCCTGGAGGCAGCCCTTCCAGGGCCCGGGCAAGCAGCGGCCACGCCCAGTCCGGGTAGGTGCGGTGCCCCCAGCGCGCAAAGGCGCGCCCCAGCAGGTCGAAGGGAATGCCCACCCCGCTAACGCACCCTTCCCGCGAAGGCCACGTCCAGGAGCGTCTGCCACACCCCCGGCACCTCGGCGCGCACCGCGCCCGAGAGCTCGACGGGCAGGCCCGTCACCAGCGCGGCCGCCGCTCCGGGGACCCTGGCCAGGTCGACGCGGAAGGTCAGCACCCCCGAGCCCGACTGGCGGGGGCGAAGCGGCACGTCGAGCACGGCCTCGGCTACGGTGTTCCCGCCGATGACCAGGCCCAGCGGTCCGCGCAGGTAGAAGCCGATGGGGTTGGGGTTGGTGATCTGAAAGCCCACCACGACCTCCAGGGCGCCGCCGCGAATCCGCAGCCGGCTCTGGCCGGGGTCGATCGTGAACCGGGGCAACGTGAAGCGCAGGTCCACCCGCACGTTCTCGTCGAGCAGGGTGAAGGGCCCCAGGTCGAGGGGGACGGGACCCGCCTGCACGCGTACCCGGCCGTCCACGCGCAAGCGCACGGCCTCGCCACGGAGCAGCTTGCCCACGCCCTCGGCGCTCTCGGCCAGCGGCACGGTGATGCGGGTCTCCACCCGCTCGAACCCCGCCGGGGGCAGCGTCACCGCGGGGAGGTCGAAGGGCAGGCGCGCCCGATCAAAGGTAAGCGCCAGCTGGCTTTCCAGCAAGGGCAGCTCGAACGCGTTGGGGTTGGAAAGGCGCAGGCGCAAGGCAAAGCGCGCCTCGCCACTGAAGGGGTCGACGCCGATCAGGTCGAACCCTTCCACCCGAGCCTGCGGCGGCTCGGGTTTCTTCACGCCGGGGACGCACGCGGCGAGCACGAGGGCCAGCACCGCCAACCACGCTACCGTCTTCCTCACAGCAACCACCCCTCCTCCTGCAACCTTGCGAGCAGGCGCTCGGCTTCGGGCCAGAGCGGACTCGTTTCGGGCAGCGGGGCGCGCGGGGCGCCGGCGGGCAGCCCCAGATGCCGCAGCGCCTGCTTGAGCAGCACGACGCCGCCCCGCCCGACGAGCGCCGCCGTCTCGTAGGCAAGGCCGACCAGACGCGCGTCGGTGCGGCCCGCGCGCGCGTCCGAGAAGACGCGGGCGAAGAGGCGCGGGGCCAGATTGCCGACGGCCAGGATCGCCCCCTCGGCGCCGCTCGCGACGGCCGCGGGCAAGGTGGTGCCGCTGCCGGTGAAGACCCGCAGCCCGGGGGCGAAGCGCCGGTAGTGCTCGAGCCGCGCCATCTCACCGCTCGAGTCCTTGATGCCGACGATGCGCGGATGCCGGGCCAGCTCGCAGGCGACTTCGACCGGGAAGCGCATCTTGGTGAAGACGGGGACATGGTAGAGCCAGACCTCGCCCAGCTCCGCCAGCCCCTCGAAGTAGACCTGGAAGGCGCGGGCGTCCAGGGCGCGGTCGAAAAAGCGCGGCGGCATCGCCAGCAGGTAGTCGGCTCCGGAGTCCAGGGCCGTGCGGGCGTGCCGCTCGGCCAAGGCCAAGGACTCGTCCCCTACGCCCACCCAGAGCGGCTTTTCCACGCGCAGCGCAGCAAGCAGCTCCGCGCGCTCTTCGGGGGCCAGGGTGACGGCCTCGCCGGTGGACCCCAGCACCAGAAAGCCGTCCACCTGGGGCGCAAGGCGGTCGATCAGCTCCTGCAGGGCGGCGGCGTCGGGATGGCCCGCCGCATCAAAGGGCGTCACCAGGGCGGGAACGATCACCGGTGCACCTCCCCGTACCAGAGCACCAGGTGGGGCAGGTAGGCCGCGGCCAGCCAAAGCCCGCCGCCCGCTGGATCGCCCAGGATCCAGCGCACCGCCCCGTAGGCGGCCACGAGCAACAGCACCACGCCCCAACCCTTGCCAAAACTCGTGCTGCCGGGGACGAGCAGTTCGAACCCCCGGGCCAAGGTTCCGGCGGCGCGTACGGTGCCGCGAGGGCGCGGCAGGAGCAGGACCCAAAGGTGAAGCACGGCCCAGACCGTCAGGGCGACGAGCAGGGCCCAGGCGGTCCCCGTGGACCAGCCCAGCGCCTCGAGGCTGCGCGTGGGCTGGACACCCAGCTGGCGCACGCTGCCGATCAGGTAGGCCCGGCATAGGTCGCGGGCGCGGGGCGTGCCCAGGCGCTCTACCCCGGCCGCGCGGTAAGCCTCCGACCAGGCGTCTTCCCCAAGGCCCAAGGCCGCCCGCACCGGCGGGTAGACGGCCTCGGCGCGGTACGCCGCAAGCAGCGCCTGTGGGTCTCCGGTGAGCCGGTAGCGCAGCGCCTCGACGAAGGCGAGCGGTGCCGCCCCCTCGAAAGCGCGCGGATCCACCGCGCCGCCGGGGAGTGCGGCGTAAGCGCGCAACGCCGCCCGCTCCGGACCGGCGGGCCAGGCCTCGAAGCCCGCGCCCACCAGGGTGGCGCGGTCGAGCGGCGACCGCACCGCTTCGGCCTCGAAGCCGCGCACGCCGCCCCATAGCCACAGGACCGCCACCGCGGCAAAGAAGAGCAGCGCCGCCAAGAGGCGCTCGCCCCAGCCGGCGTGCGCGAAGAGCAGGTAGCGCAAACGGCGGATCGGATTGCGCACCCAGCTGCCCCAGACCCCGCCCCAGTCGGCGAGACTGCGGCGCTGCGCGGGCAGGTAGCGCGCGCTCAGCACCAGGACTAGAGCGAGGTAGGCGAGCGCCAGGGTGGCGAGGGCCCGCTCGAGCCCTTCGGACCTGAGGACCGGAAGCTGCGCCTCGGCCTGCCGCGCCAGGGTGCGCAGGCGCAGCGCGG
>JALSIA010000128.1 GCA_026981865.1 Thermaceae bacterium | reverse complement strand
CGTGGACATCATCACCAACCTCGCCCCCGAGGCCGTGGCCGTGGTCAACGGCTCGGGCGTGGCCGAGGCCCGCACCGTGCCCAGCATCCGCAACATCTTCGTCGTCCTCGACGTGAAGGGCGAGGGACCGCTGCACGACCCCAAGGTGCGCCAGGCGCTCAACTACGCGGTGGACAAGAAGTCCATCATCGAGCACGTGCTGGGCGGTAACGGCGTGCCCGTGGGCTGCCCCCTCAACCCTTACATCTTCGGCTACGACGAGGCGCTGTGCGAGCCCTTCCCCTATGACCCCGAGAAGGCCAAGCAGCTGCTCGCCGAGGCGGGTTACCCGGACGGCTTCAGCTTCACCATGGGCAGCCCCTCGGGCCGCTACCTCAACGACCGCCAGGTCGCCGAGGCCATTGTGGGCCAGCTCGCCAAGGTGGGCGTGAAGGTCGAGCTGCGGGTGCAGGAATGGAGCAGCTACGTGGGGCAGATCCTCGAGCGCAAGATCCCCACGGACGCCTGGCTGATCGGCTGGGGCAACGCCCAGTTCGACGCCGACAACACCCTCTTCACCCTGCTCTACGGCGGTACGGTCGAGGGCGGCCCGCCGCAGACCCGCTTCAGCTACTGGGCCGACCCCGCGTTCGACAAGGCGGTGCTCGAGGCCCAGTCGGTGGTCGACCAGGCCAAGCGCCAGGCGCTCTACAAGCAGGCGCTCGAGCGCGTGCGCGCGGGTGCGCCCTGGATCTTCCTCTACGAACAGGAGGACATCTACGGCGTGAACAAGCGCGTCAAGTGGCAGCCGCGTCCCGACGAGCTCATCTGGGCCTTCGACGCCGAGATCGTGAAGTAGGGGAACGATGACCGAATCCTCGCCCCTCCCCCGCGTCATTGGGGGAGGGGCTTAACCGAGGGCCGCCGATGTTGACCTACGTTCTGCGCAGGCTCCTGCTCGTCCTCGTCGTCGTCTGGGGCGCGGCCACGCTGGCCTTTGGACTGCTCTACCTCTCGGGCGACCCCGTCAACCTGCTCCTCCCCCTCGACGCCAGCCCCGAGGCCCGCGAGGACCTGCGCCGCGCCTACGGCTTCGACCAACCGCTCTACGTCCAGTACGGCCGCTACCTGCTCAAGCTGACCCGGGGCGACTTCGGCACCAGCCTGCGCTCCGAGGAGCCGGCCCTCGATCTGGTCCTCGTGCGCATGGGCCCCACGCTGCTGCTGGCCGGCTGGGGGCTGGCCTTCGCGGTGGCCCTGGGGGTGCCCGCGGGGGTGCTGGCGGCGGTGCGCAAGGGCAGCTTCGCCGAACTCGCGACGATGACGCTCGCGCTTCTGGGTCAGTCGATCCCCGTCTTCTGGCTGGGGCTGATGCTGATCCTGGTCTTCGGGCTCGAGTTGCGCTGGCTGCCCATCTCGGGCGCGGGCAGCTGGAAGCACCTGATCCTGCCCACGATCACCGTGGGCACCTTCGTGACCGCCTCCATCGCCCGGCTCACCCGCAGCGGCGTGATTCAGGAGCTGCGCAGCGACCACGTGCGCACCGCCCGCGCCAAGGGGCTCGCGGGCCGTGTCGTCGTCTACAAGCACGCCCTGCGCAATGCGGCCATTCCGGTGGTCACCATCATCGGTCTGCAGCTGGGGGCCCTGCTCTCGGGCGCGGTGATCACCGAGACCATCTTCGCCTGGCCGGGCATCGGCCGCTTCGTCCTCATCGCCGTGAGCCAGCGGGACTTCCCCGTCGTCCAGGCGACGGTGGTCGTCTTCGCGCTGCTGCTCGCACTCGTCAACTTGATCGTCGACCTCGCCTACCTGTGGCTCGACCCGAGGGTGCGGTACGCATGAAACGGCTGCTCAAGAACCCCGCCGCCCTGGCCGGTATGGTAATCATCGGCCTCTTCCTGCTCACCGCGGCGCTGGCCCCGCTGATGAGCCCCCAAGACCCGACGCTGCAGGACCTGGCGCAGCGCCTCAAGCCTCCCGGCACCGAGGGCCACCTGCTCGGCACCGACCGCCTGGGGCGCGACGTGCTCGCGCGCATCCTCTACGGCGCCCGGCTCTCGCTGCTCATCTCCATCAGCAGCGTCCTCATCGGCATGGTCATCGGCGTGCCGCTGGGCCTCGTCTCCGGCTACGTCGGCGGCCGGCTCGACGACCTGCTCATGCGCCTGGGCGACATCCAGCTCTCCCTGCCCTTCATCCTGCTCGTCATCGCCATCATCGCTGCGCTGGGCCCAAGCCTCACGAACACGATCCTTACCCTGGGCGTCACCAGCTGGGTCGTCTACGCTCGGGTGGTGCGGGGCTCGGTGCTCTCGCTCAAGGAACAGGACTTCGTGCAAGCGG
>JALSIA010000127.1 GCA_026981865.1 Thermaceae bacterium | reverse complement strand
GTCGGGGAGCGTTCCGGCCAGCGCCAGGCCGAAGATGAGGACGATCAGGGCCAACAGTCGTTTCATACTCATTCACCGCCTCCAAGTTCGAGCGTAAGGGTGTGGGTGCCGCTGTCGTCGACGAGCAGGACCCGTTCAGCCGTTATGGTCTTGACGAGCACGTTCTTGTCGGGGAAGGTCTGACCCACGGGCAGGGCCAGGTAGCCGCCGACGGTCTTGAAGATGGCCACGCTCACCGGCCCCAGGGCGACGCCGTCGAGCTGCAGGCCGTACTGGTTGGCCCAGTCGATGAGCGGGTTGGGGGGCGGCGGGGGCGGCTCGGCCGGCGGCGGGGTCTCTTCCGGCTGTTCGGGTGCGGCGGGTTCGGGTTGTGCGGCCTCGAGCGGGGTCTGCGGTTCGACCTCCTGCGCGAGCGGCGTCAGCTTGACCGGCAGGGTGCCCTGCCCCAGGGCCACCGGGGGCGGCGTGACCGGCCCGCCTTCCGGCGTCACCACCTTCGGCAGGGGGATGTTGGCCGGGAGCTCCGGCTCGGGTGCGATCGTCACCGGTTGCTGGTTCTCGGGCACCTCCTGCGGCGGGGCGGCGGCCGGCGCCTTGGGCGGCCGCAGCGGCACGAAGGGATTGGGCGGAACGCTGGCGCTGGCCAGGACCGCTTTCTGCTGGGCCTTGCCGGTTTCGAGCGGCACCTCTTCGGGCGCCTCGGTAACCAGGAAGGGGATCGGAAGCACCTGCAGCGCGCGAGCGCTGGTGGTGACCGGCGGCGCGACGGCGGGCTGCTCCGGCGCCTTGGCCTCCGGCTGGGGGGCGGGCTGGTCGGCCTGCGGCGCCGCGGTGGGGCTCAAGAACAGGCTGTACCAGACCGCGACGGCCGCCACCAGCAGGGCCAAGAGAATGAGGATCCGTGTGCTCTGGCTCATCTTCATTGCCCGGCCCCTCCTTCCTGGGCGTCCGTGGGTGGAGTGCCTTCGTAGACGTAGACCGTCATGGTCAGGTTCGTGCTAAGGGTGGGGTTGGTGGTTTCGGCGTCGCCGATCGTCATGGCCAGGCCGTCGATCGTGCTGAAGCGCCGCATGTTTTCAAGGCGCTTGAGGAAGACGAACAACTCGGGGAAGGGCGACTCCAGCGAGAGCGTCACGTTCACGGCGCGCACGTCTTCGACGGGGCTCCCCGCAGGCGAGCGCGAGATCGAGCGCAGGGTCACGCCGGTGGCGTTGGCGCGTTCGGAGAGCGCATCCAGCACCGAAGCGAATTCTTCGCGCGGCGGCAGCGCCTTGAGGAACTCGGCGATCTGGGCTTCGTAGTCGCGGATCGTGGCCTCGAGCTGCGGCTGCGCCCGGCGCGCCGCCAGCCCCCGCTGCTTCTGGATCTCGAGGCGGTCGATCTCGTCCTGGAGCTCCTGGATGTGCGTCTGCGCTCCGGTGTACCAAGTGAAGTACCAGGCGCCCGCCGCCAGGAGGCTGAGCACGATCACGATGATCGCGATTTCACGTTGGCCGATCTTAGCGAGCACTGCGCTCACCCCCCTCGGGCTTGGCGCCGGACTCGGTGATGGCTACGGTGGCGGTGAAGTCGAAGCCGCCGTTTTCGTTGAGCGAGCCCTGCTGGAAGTTGATGCCGAAGTTGGGGTTGTCCTCGAAGGCCTGGACGAATCGGGCCAGCGCGTTCTCGTTGCGGG
Source organism: Thermaceae bacterium (assembly GCA_026981865.1). GTDB lineage: Bacteria > Deinococcota > Deinococci > Deinococcales > Marinithermaceae > Oceanithermus. The sequence goes on along the minus strand of JALSIA010000127.1, from coordinate 651 downwards.
CTTCGCCCTGCAGGTTGAACTCGACGGCGACGGGTTTTCGGTCGTAGAGGCCCTGTTCCGCGAGGTTGGCTCGGGTCTCCTGGGGCACGAGCCGGGTGTTGACGGAGCGCAGGAAGACCTCGAAGCGGCCGTCCCGGCGGGGGATCTGGTTGATGAAACGGGCGAGGTTGTCGGACCAGGGGATGAAGCGCGCCTTGATTTCGCGGTCGACGTTGATGATCTTTTCCAGCTCCGCCTTGCGCCGGGTCAGCTCCTGCTGCCGTTGAATGTAGGGTTGCAGGGCCTGGACCTCGATCTTGAGCTTGTCGCGCTCGTCCTCGAGCTGGCCGACCTGGTTGCTTACGCTCAAGTGGATCATGGCCACGACGGCGAAGACGACGAGGGGGAAGATGATGGCCGTGAGGCGCCACCAGCCGGGCTCCACCCGCTTGCGCAAGCGCTTGGGCAGGAGGTTGAGTCTAATCAAGCGGATCCACCCCCCTCAGGCCCAGACCCACGGGCACCGTGAACTCCGGGGACAGCCGATGCAGGTCCGAAACGTCGAACTGCGACTCGTTGATCTGGAGCGCGGCCCAGGGGTTCACCGGGTCGAGCTGCAACCCCAGCGCTTCGCCGAGGATGCCCGGGAGGCCGCGCAGCTTGCTGCCGCCG
>JALSIA010000126.1 GCA_026981865.1 Thermaceae bacterium | reverse complement strand
GAGGAGTTCGAGCGCCCCTAGCTCGCCCAGCGCGTCGCGAACGCCGCGCAAGAGCGCCAGCCGGTTCTCGCGCACCGCCGCATCGTCCACCATCACCAGCACGTGGTCCATGAAGGGGTCGAGGGCGCCGGCGAGGGCCAGGATCTGGGCGAGGGGCTCGGCGAGCGGGGCGAGGTCGACGTTGGGGAGCGGTGCGGCCGGGTCCCAGGGCGAAAGCAGCTCGGCTCCCCGCTCGAGCAGCTCGCCGACGGCCCGGCGGGTCGGCTCGAGCGCTTCGAGCAGGCGGGCCTCCTCTTCGGTGTCGAAGAGGGCCGGGTCGGGTTCACCCGCGCTTTGGCTCTGCGTGGCCAGGTTGGCCGCACGCTTGTAGAGCCGGGTCAGCTCGGCGAACTCGGGCCGCTGCATCAGCTCGTAGACAAGGCGCGCCCGCAGCATCTTTCCGTAGACCGAAGGGGCCTTTTGGGCGGCGCGCACCGCCAGCGTGGGCAGGCCGGCCTCGGTGAGCAGCGACTCGAGCCGCTCCTCGGCGAAGGAGCGCGCCGCGTCCACCGCCTCGGGCTCCACCGCGAGGCCGCGGGCGCGGTAGGCGACGGCCGCGGCCTGAAGCACCTCCTGCAGGGGCAGCTCCCAGCCCATGCGGCCGAGGATGCGCACCAACCCCGCCGCGGCGCGGCGCAGGCCATAGGGGTCTGCGGAGCCGCTGGGCCGCTTGCCCAGCTGGAAGAAGCCCACCAGGCTGTCGGCGCGGTCGAGGGCGGCCAGCAGCGCCCCTTCGGGCGTTTCGGGAAGTGGGGCGTCGGGTCCGGTGGGGCGCACCGCGTCCTCGAGGACGCGGGCGACGCGGGGGTCGAGCCCCTGCTTCTCCGCGTAGGCCCGGGCCATGACGCCCTCGAGCTCGGGGAACTCGTAGACCATCTGGGTGGGCAGGTCGGCCTTGAAGAGCGCGGCCGCCTCGTGCAGCACGCCCGCGTCGAGCGCGAGCTTCCCGGCGAGTTTCTGCGCCGCCTCCCGCACGCGGGCCGCCTTGTCGGCCATCGTGCCCAGGCCGCGCTGGAAGTTGATGCCCGCGAGCTTCTTGTGATGTTCGGCCAGGGGGGTCTTCAGGTCTTCGCTCCAGAAGAAGTAGGCGTCGTAGATGCGCCCCTCGAGCACCTGCTCGTAGCCGGCGCGGACCGTCGCCAGGTCGGGCGGCTGATGGCCGGAGATGCCGACGAAGCGGTTCGTCAACCGCTCCCCGGGACGGCGCACCGGGAAGAAGCGTTGGTGCTGAATCATGACCGTGGCCAGCACCTCGTCGGGGAGCTCGAGGTAGCGCGGGGAAAAACTACCCATGATGGCCACCGGCCACTCGACCAGGTGGGTGACCTCTTCCACCAGCTCTTCGGGAAGAACGGCTTCCAGACCCTCGCTGAGGGCCAGCGTCGAGGCTTCGAAGACGACGCGCTCGCGGCGGCGGTTCACGTCGGCGACTACGAAGGCCCGGTTCAGGGCGTCCACGTAGTTCGTGGCGTCGACCTCGACCTCCCCGGAGGCGAGGAAGCGGTGGCCGCGGCTGGCGCGGCCGGCCGCCACGTTGAAGACCTCGACGGGCAGCACCTCGCCGTTCAAGCGGGCCACCAGCCAGCGCACGGGCCGCACGAAGGGGCCGTCGCCCGCCCCCCAGATCATCTTCTTGGGCGCGGGCAGATCGCGTACCAGGCCTGCGAGCAGGCCGGGCAGGAGGCGGGCGGTGGGCTCGCCTTCGTGGACCACGCGCGCCCAGACGTAGCCGTCCCTGACTTCCAGGTCGCCGACGTCCACCCCCGCCTTGCGGGCGAAGCCGATGGCCGCCGGGGTGGGTTGGCCGTCCTTGAAGGCCGCTTTCTCGGGTGGGCCGCGACGCTCTTCTTCCAGTCGCTCGCTCGCCTCGGGCAGTCCGCGCACCACCAGCGCCAGGCGCCGGGGGGTGGCGTAGGTCTCGACGGCCTCGTAGCCGAGCCGCGCCGCGGCAAGCCGTTCGGCGGCGAGCCGCTCGAGGTCGGCGAGCGCCCGGGGCACGTAGCCGGCCGGCAGCTCTTCGGTGCCGATCTCGAAGAGGAGGTTCATCCGGCCACCTCCTGATGGTGCTTCTTCAGGTAGGTGCGGGCGGTGGCCTCGGCCAGGCGGCGCACCCGCTGCACGTAGGCCTGGCGCTCGGCGTGGCCGAGCACGCCGCGGGCGTCGAGCAGGTTGAAGGCGTGGGAGGCCTTGAGTACGAACTCGTAGGCGGGGTGGACGAGCTCGAGCTCCAGCAGCCGGCGCGCCTCTTCCTCGTAGTCGTCGAACCAGCGCCGCACCTTCTCGGCGTTCACGT
>JALSIA010000125.1 GCA_026981865.1 Thermaceae bacterium | reverse complement strand
CGCTTCGAGCAGGTGATGGCCCTGGCGCTCACCGCGGTCATCGCGGTGGTGATTCTCGCGGCCTTCGCCAACCTGCTGCGCAACGTGTTCGAGCTGCTGGTGCTGGGGGCGCTGGACCCGCTCAACCACCGCACCTTCCAGGCCATCTTCGGCATGATCATGACCCTGCTCATCGCCCTGGAGTTCAAGCACTCGATTCTCAAGGTGGTCGCGCGCGACGAGAGCATCATCCAGGTCAAGACGGTGGTGCTCATCGCCCTGCTCGCGGTCACCCGCAAGTTCATCATCCTGGACATCAAGGAGACCTCGGCGGCGTCGGTGGCGGCGCTGGCCGGCTCGGTGGTGGCCCTGGGCGCGGTCTACTGGCTCATGCGCGAGCGCGACGACCGCAACAGCCGGGCCGCCTAGACCGCCCCCGCCCGCACGCCCATCCCGGAACTTCCATGACGACCAGGCCGGCCGCGCGGTGCGCGGCCCACGCGAATCCGCCCGCCGGGGCTGATCGCCGCCGCGTAATCTGTGCGTTTGGTTACCCGACGGTGCCGTTGAGAGAAAAAACGCACGCTCGATATAGAAGACAGTCTGCCATGAATATCTATGTTGGAAACCTGGCCTACTCCATGACCGAAGACGAGCTGCGCGAGGTGTTCGCCCAGTTCGGCGAGGTCTCCCGCGTCAACGTCATCACCGACAAGTACTCCGGCCAGTCCAAGGGCTTCGGCTTCGTGGAGATGCCGGACCAGGCCGAGGCGGAGGCCGCCATCAAGTCGCTGGACGGCAGCGAGGTGAAGGGACGCAACCTGCGGGTCAACGAGGCCCGCCCGCGCGAGGAACGGCCCCGGCGCCGCTTCTGACCGCGGCCCGGTCGCGGCGGGCGCCGCGGCCGGGCCCCTTTCACGCCGGGCTCAGAGCGCCGGCCCGTAGTCCATGATCAGCGGGGCGTGGTCGGAGAACCGCTTGTCCTTGTAGATGCGGGCGCGCAGGACCTTGTCGCGCAGGGCCGGGGTGACGACCTGGTAGTCGATGCGCCAGCCCACGTTCTTCTCCCAGGCCCGGCCCCGGTTGGACCACCAGGTGTACTGCTCCGGCCGCGGGTCCACCACGCGGAAGGCGTCCACCCAGCCCAGCTCGTTGAAGACCCGGTCCATCCAGGCCCGCTCCTCGGGGGTGCAGCCGGAGTTCTTCTGGTTGCCCTTGAAGTTCTTGATGTCGATCTCCTTGTGCACCGTGTTCCAGTCGCCGCAGATGATGTAGTCGCGGCGCCGGCGGCGCATGGCCCCGAGGTCCTCGTAGAAGCGGGCCATGAAGCGCAACTTGGCCTGGTGGCGCTCCGGCGAGGCCGAGCCCGAGGGCAGGTAGAAGGACGCGATGCTCAGGCGCCCGAAGTCCACCTGCAGCCAGCGGCCCTCGCTGTCCACCGGCTCCCAGCCCAGGCCCATCTGCACCCGGTCCGGCTCCCGCCGGCAGTAGACGGCGGTGCCGGCGTAGCCCTTCTTCTGCGCGTCGAAGTAGTAGCAGTGGAAGCCGCGCGGATAGAAATGCGAGGCCTGGAGCTGGTGCTCCTGGGCCTTGGTCTCCTGCAGGCACACCACGTCGGCGCGCTGGCGCGCGAGCCAGGTGAAAAACCCCTTGCGCTCGGCCGAGCGGATCCCGTTGACGTTGAGCGTGATGACGCGCATGAATCCCCCACTCCCCGGCAAGGATGTCGTGTATCATACACGACCCCGTGACGAGACCCCCCGCCGCCATGGAATCCAACGCCCACGCCTTCCTCCGCTTCGCCCTCGACTGCGAGGTCCTGCGCTTCGGCGAGTTCACCCTCAAGTCGGGGCGCGTCAGCCCCTACTTCTTCAACGCCGGGCTGTTCAACACCGGCGCCCGGCTGGCCCGCCTGGGCGGTTTCTACGCCCGCGCCCTGGCGGAGGCCGGCGTGCCCTTCGACACTCTGTTCGGCCCCGCCTACAAGGGCATCCCCCTGGCCGCGGCCTGCGCCATCGCCCTGGCCCGCGAGCACGACCGCGACCTCCCCTGGTGCTTCAACCGCAAGGAGGCCAAGGACCACGGCGAGGGCGGGCGCATCGTGGGCGCGCCGCTGGCGGGCCGGGTGATGATCGTGGACGACGTCATCACCGCCGGCACCGCCGTGGGCGAGTCCATGGCCCTCATCGCCGCCGCCGGGGCGCGCCCGGCCGGGGTCGTCATCGCCCTGGACCGGCAGGAAAAGGGCCAGGGGGACCTCTCGGCGGTGGACGAGGTGCGCCGGCGCCACGGCGTGCCGGTCATCGCCATCGCCACCATGGCCGACCTGCTGGCGTTCCTCGAGGCGGAACCCCGCTGGG
>JALSIA010000124.1 GCA_026981865.1 Thermaceae bacterium | reverse complement strand
GGCGGTGCATCGGGCCGGTGGCGGGTGGGATCTTTTGCGCCCCCGAGCTTTAGTAGACTTAGGACATTATTCTTGCTACGACCCTACTAAAATCAGGGTGGAGGTCGAACCATGAAATGGGTCAAGTGGTTCTCCGAAGTGGGCATCCACGACGTGCCCCTCGTTGGGGGCAAGAACGCCTCGCTGGGTGAGATGCTGCGCACCCTGGGGGAGGTGGGGGTTCGCGTCCCCGATGGGTTCGCCGTCACCGCGGAGGCGTACCGCTACTACCTGCGCGAGGCCGGCCTGGAGGACAAGATTCGCGCGCTGCTCGACGGGTGGGACCGCTCCGACCCCGCCGATCTGATCCGGCGCGCCCGGCGCATTCGCAACATGATCGTGCGCGCCGAGTGCCCCGAAGACCTGCGCCAGGAGATCGCCGAGGCCTATGCGGAGCTCTCGCGCAAGTACGGTACCGACGAGGTGGACGTCGCGGTGCGCTCGAGCGCGACCGCCGAGGACCTGCCCACGGCCAGCTTCGCCGGCCAGCAGGACACCTACCTGATGGTGCACGGCGAGGTCGAGTTGCTGCTCTCGGTGCGCCGTGCCTTCGCCAGCCTTTTCACCGCCCGCGCCATCAGCTACCGCGAAGACATGGGTTTCGATCACTTCAAGGTGGCCCTCTCGGTGGGGGTTCAGAAGATGGTGCGTTCCGACCTGGCCTCGAGCGGCGTGATCTTCACCCTCGACACCGAGACCGGCTTCCGCGACGTCGTGCTCGTCACCTCGATCTGGGGCCTGGGCGAGAACATCGTTCAGGGGCGGGTGGTGCCCGACGAGTTCTACGTGCACAAGCCCACGCTGCGCAAGGGCTTCGATTCGCTCGTCTGGAAGAAGCTGGGGGGCAAGGAGTTCAAGCTCGTCTACGACGAGCAGAAGCAGCGCCTTAGCAACCAGCCCACGCCCAGGGACGAGCGCGAGCGCTTCTCGCTCGAGCCGGACGAGGTGCTCCAGCTCGCGCGCTGGGCGGTGGCCATCGAGGATCACTACTCCAAGGTCCACGGCGGGCCCACGCCGATGGACATCGAATGGGCCAAGGACGGCCTCTCCGGCGAGCTCTTCATCGTGCAGGCGCGGCCCGAGACGGTGCACAGCCAGCGCAAGGGATTGAAGTTCACCGTCTACGAGCTGAAGGAAAAGGGTAAGGTGCTCGTCCGTGGCCTGGCCGTGGGCGAAAAGATCGCCAGCGGCAGGGTGCGGGTCATCACCGATCCCAACAAAATGGACGAGTTCCAGCCGGGCGAGGTGCTGGTCACCACGATCACCGACCCCGACTGGGAGCCCATCATGAAGGAAGCGGCGGCGATCGTCACCGACCGCGGCGGGCGCACCTCGCACGCCGCCATCGTTGCCCGCGAGCTGGGCATCCCTGCGGTCGTCGGTTCCGAAAACGCCACCCGGGTTCTCCGGACCGGGAAGGAGGTCACGGTTTCCTGCGCCGAGGGCGAGGACGGCAAGGTGTACGAGGGGCGGCTCGCCTACGAGGTGCACGAGGTCGACCCCGAGACCCTGCCCAAGCCCGAACGGACGCGGATCCTGCTCAACGTCGGCAACCCCGAGCTGGCCTTCAAGCTGGCCCAGTACCCGGTGGACGGGGTGGGGCTCGCGCGCATGGAGTTCATCTTCGCCTCCTGGATCCGGGTACACCCGCTGGCGCTGACCCGCTACGACCAGCTCCCCATCCGCGTCAAACGGCAGGTGGACGAGTTGACGCGGGGTTACCCCAGCAAGGAGGAGTACTTCATCGACAAGCTGGCCCAGGGGATCGCCGTCATCGCCGCGGCCTTCTACCCGCGTGAGGTGATCCTGCGCTTCTCCGACTTCAAGACCAACGAGTACGCCCACCTCCTCGGCGGCGAGCTCTTCGAGCCGCAGGAGGAGAACCCCATGCTGGGGTGGCGCGGCGCCAGCCGCTACTACCACCCCGACTACAAGGAGGGGTTCCTCCTCGAGCTGGCCGCGGTCCGGCGGGTGCGCGAGACCTTTGGCCTTACCAACCTCAAGGTGATGGTGCCCTTCTGCCGCACGCCCGAGGAGGGCCGGCGGGTGCTCGAGGTGATGAAAGAAGGCGGACTGGAGCCGGGCAAGAACGGGCTCGAGGTCTACGTGATGGCCGAGATCCCCTCGAACATCTGGCTCGCCGACGCCTACGCCGACGTCTTCGACGGCTTCTCGATCGGTTCCAACGACCTGACCCAGCTTACCCTGGGCGTCGACCGCGACTCCGATCGTATCGCCAGCCTCTTCGACGAGCGCAACGAGGCGGTGAGGCGCTCGGTGGCCCACCTGATCGAGCGCGCCCACGCC
>JALSIA010000123.1 GCA_026981865.1 Thermaceae bacterium | reverse complement strand
CCGCGGCCAAAGCGCTCAAGGCGTCCACAGAGAAAGCGGCCACCGCCGCTGACGGGAAGGCCGCCACCAAGACGGAACCGGCCGCCCCCAAGACCGGTCAGCCCGAGGAGGTGACCCCGCCGGCCGCGCCCGGACCCGCGACCGAAGGGGGCGAAAGCGCCACCGCAGCAGACGGCACGGCGCCGGAGGGCGCAGCCGCCCCAGCCACCTCTGCGCCGGCGCGCAGCTTCGACCCCGATCTGAACGGCGACGGCACCGTAAACCTCGCCGACCTCGAACTCCTCCGCAAAGACTACGCCTTCAACCCCGGAGGGCGGCTCACCCCGCCCTCCGTACCCAAAGCCCCCGCGCCCGGCGCTCAGCCCGCTCCCGAGGACCGGCCTTCGGAGAGCCCCACCCCGCCGGCTTCGAGCCCCGGGCCCTGACGCCCGCAGCCCCCGCTGGAAAACCCCTCCGGGCTTGTTTAGAATGAAAGTATGAAGCCTATCTTGGCCGTACGGGTGGGTCGCCCGTGAATCCGGGTCTCGGGGCCGCCGCGGCCACGGGCGTGCTCATCGCGGTCATCGGCCCCGTGAACGCTGCGCTGCAGGCGCGCCTGGGCACCTGGGGGATGGTCGCCGTGGTCCACCTCCTAGGGCTGGCCGTGGGGGTCCTGGGGCTGCTGCTCTTCGAGCGCGGGGCCGGTGCCCGGATTGACGGCACCTTGAGGTTCGTGCTGGTCGCCGGCGTGCTGCTCGCGCTGGCCGTGCTGGCCTGGGCCTTCCGCGCCGCACCCGGCGAAGGGATCCCCGCCTTCGCCTTCCTGGGCGGGGTCCTGGGCGCGCTCGTCGTCGTAGGGACGATCGTGGCCATCCAGCACCTGGGGGTGCTCGCGGCGCTGGTGGCCATCGTCTCCAGCCAGCTGATCGCCGCCGCCTTGATCGATCAGTTCGGGTGGTTCGAGCTCCCGGTGATCGCCATGAACCCCACGCGCGCGCTGGGGTTGCTGCTGGTGCTCGTCGGGGTCTTGCTGGTGGCGCGCAGGGGATGAGGCGGCAGGAACGCTTGCAGCGGCTGGCCGAAGGCCGGGGGCCCGTCTACATGGCCACGCGCCTCTACGACCCCTCGGGGCGCTACCTGGGGGCGCGGCTCGAGCGCGGCTGCGTCCGCGGCCTGCGCACCGCGCTGGCGGAGTTGGGGCTCGCGGCCCGCGAACCCCTGGCCTTCCTGCCCTTTCGCGACTCCAACAGCGCCCTGCAAGACGTGCCCGCAGGCGACTTCAGCCGCGCCATCTACGACCTGGACCGCTCCCGGATCGAGCAGGGCTACGCCCTGCTGGCCCCGCTCGGCGATCTCCAGGCCGACAGCGGCATCGCCTTCGAAGTGGGTTACGCCGCCGGCGTGGGCACGCCCACGGTGCTGCTCTGGCTCAACTTCTTCGTGCTGCGCTACGACGGCACCGAGGAAACCCTGCTTGCCCCGCCGCTGCTGGGCCGCCTCGCCACCCGCATCGAGAACCTGGGTCGCTTCGACCTTAGCCTGCGCTTCGACGGCCGCGAGGACTACCTGCGCCGGGCGGCCGCCGCCCTCGACGGAGCCGAGGCCGCGGCGACCGACCTCTGCCGGGAGCTGGTGCTCCGCCCCCGCGATCCGCCGCCCCCGCCCGCGGCGGCACCCGTGGCCGGGCGCGTACACCTGGAGTTCGGCGGAGGTCAGTTCGAGGTGCAGCGCTGCTGGGCGGCGCGGCTTGAGGCCGAGTTGGAACGCGCGGGGTTTTCGGTCTCGGTCTCGCGGCGCTACGAGGGCACGGGCTCGCTGCGCGAGCGGGCCGCGGCCGACCTGGCGGCCGCGGCCACCAGCGAGCTGGTGGTCACGCTCGCCGACGGCCCCGACGTGGACGGCGAGACCGCGGCGCTGCAGGGGTACGCGCGCGGCCTGGGGCGCAAGGTGCTGCTCTACTCGAGCGGCCGCCGCCGCATCTACACCGGCCCCGAGTACGACCTCCGTCACAACCTGATGCTCCTCTACTCGGCCGACCGCACCGTCCGCCGCCTCGAGGAAGTGGTACCGGCCGCGCGGTCGCTGCTGGACTAAGCGAGCCCGACCGCGCGCTCGATTGCGTCCCGCTCGTCCCCCGAAAGCGGCCGTGCCTGGCCGGGCTCGAGCCCGCCCAGCTCGAGCGGCCCGAAGCGCTCGCGCCGCAGGTAGACGACCGGCGCACCCAGCGCCGCGAACATCCGCCGCACCTGGCGGTGTTTGCCCTCGTACAGGGTCACCCGCGCCGCGCGCGGGCTCAGGGCCTCCAGCTCGGCAGGCGCGAAGCCCAGCACCCCCTCGGCGAAACGCCGCGCCGCGTCCGCGGGCAGGTC
>JALSIA010000122.1 GCA_026981865.1 Thermaceae bacterium | reverse complement strand
AGGTTGAGGATGCTCGCGGCGAAGATGCTCCAGACGTACATGGGCATCTTCCACAGGCTCATCCCCTTGATGCGCAGGTTGTAGATCGTGGCCACGAAGTTGGCGTTGCTGAGCAGCGAGGAGATGCCCAGCAGCAGGATGGCCGACATGTAGAAGGCCGAACCCAGCGAGGTGGAGAGCGGGTAGTAGAAGGTCCAGCCCGCCTGCGGTACGTCGCCAAAGAAGAGCGAGACGACGACCAGGACGATGGCGAAGAGGAAGCTCCAGAAGGAGAAGGCGTTGATGCGCGGAAGGGCGACGTCGCGCTCGCCCAGCATGAGCGGGACCAAGAAGTTGCCAAAACCGGCGAGCCCGGCCTGCAGGATGAAGAAGAAGAGCATCATCGCGCCGTGCACCGTGATCATCTGGTTGAAGGCGCTGCCGGTCAGGAACTGGTTGTCGGGGTCCCAGAGCTGGATGCGGAAGAGCAGGGCGAGCACGCCCGAGATGGCGAACGAGAGGAAGGCCACGAAGGCGTACATCAGGCCGATCTTCTTGTGATCGACGGTGGTGAGCAGGTCCCAGATCACCGCACCCCATGAGGGGCGGGCGGTGCGGGCCTCGGGAGCTTGTACAGCCATCATCGTCTCCTTTAATAGCGCGGCAGCTGGGCGAAGTCGAAGCCGTCCAGCTTGAGCGAGTAGAGGTAGGCCGCGAGCGCCTCAAGATCGGCGTCCGAGAGCTGGGTGAAGGGGGGCATCTTCGAACTCGGCTTCATCGCCGATGAATCCTGGATCCAGCGCTTGAGGTTCTCCGGGGTGTTGTCCCATACGCCCGACCCAAGCGTCGTGCGCATACCGAAGAGGGAAAGGTCGGGTCCGATCACGCCGCGGGCGGTAGAGCCCTTTACGGCGTGGCAGGCGGCGCACTGGGCGTTGAAGAGCTGCTGACCCCGGGCGACGCGGTCGTTCGCCGGTGGCGGCGGCTCGAAGGCTTTGAAGGCTTCGATGAAGCGGGTGTAGTCCTCGCGCTCGAGCGCAAGGATGCGGAAACGCATGTTGGCGTGCGAGGCTCCGCAGAGCTCGGCGCAGTAGCCGTAATAGTTCCCCGGCTTGGTGGCCATGAAGCGCAGGTAGTTGTCCTCTCCGGGCACCGCGTCGGCCTTGCCGGTCAGGCTGGGAGGCCAGAACGAGTGGATGACGTCGCCCGAGGTGATCTTGACCTCGACGGGCTGGCCGACCGGGATGACCAGTTCCCCGGCGGTGCGCAGCCCCTCGTCGGGGTACTGGAAGTCCCACCAGAACTGCCAGCCCGTGGCCTCGATCGGCAGCGAGCCCGCCACCGGACGCTTGATCTTCACCAGCGTCTGTGCGGTGAGCACGAAGAGCACCATCACGATGAGCAGGGGGATGGCCGTCCAGATGATCTCCATGCGGTCGTTGCCGTGCACCTGGGGCGGGAGCTCGTCGTCGCCCGGCTTGGCGCGGAACTTCCAGATCGTGTAGGCCAGCGCTCCGGCGACGACGCCGAAGATGATGACGGCGAAGATCAGCACCCACCAGAGCAGGCCGGTGATCTCCTGGTTTACCGGGGCGTCCGAGAGAATCGTGACGTTGTGCGCCAAAGCGGCACCCGCCAGCGACAGGTAGCCCACGCTTAATAGCATTCGCGGCATGGTCGTTCTCCTCCGTGGCTAACTCGCCATATAGGGACAAAAGCCCTCATAAAACTGCGTACCAGCCTACCGCATTTCTCATGGCGATGCCATACCCCAAATGGGTATGGCATTACCTTTGCCCGGGTCCAGGTTTCAGGGTTGGGGCAGTGCCGAAAAGTCGAAGCCTTCGACGCGCAGGCTTTCCAGGTAGGCGACGAGGGCGTTCAGGTCATCGCCCGGGAGCTGGGCGAAGGCGGGCATGCGCACGTCCGGCTTCAGGTCGGGCGCGGCGCGGATCCAGGTGCGCAGGTTGGCGGGGGTGTTGGGCAGCGAGGCCGCGCCCAGGGTGGTGCGGTTGCCGAACAGGGTCAGGTCCGGTCCCGCGGTGCCTGCGGCCTCGGTGCCGCGCACGGTGTGGCAGGAAGCGCAGAGCGATCCGAAAAGCTCGGCGCCGCGCCGCAGCTCCGGGGTCGCTGGAGGCGGGGGCGTGAAGTTCGAGGCCGCGGTCAGGAAGCGGTCGAAGGTCTCGGGCTCGAGCACGAGCACCCGCATCCGGTGCTGTCTGGCACCGAGGCCGCACTGCTCGGTGCACAGGCCGGGGTAGTTCCCTGGTTTCTTGAAGCGGACCGTGGCCCGGGTGTTCTGTCCGGGAATGGCCGAGGCCTTCAGCCCCACCTCGGGCACGCTGAGGGCGTGAAAGGCGTCGGTAGAGGTAAAGCGCAGCTCTACAGTCACCCCCGCGG
>JALSIA010000121.1 GCA_026981865.1 Thermaceae bacterium | reverse complement strand
TCCCGCTCGACATCGCCTCGACGCGCTTTTACGGCCTCGATCCAGAGGAGCTTGACGCCCGCGTTCGCTGGCTCGACGGTCTGCTCAGCCTCGGGGCTGCCCTCGATAAGCGCGTCGAGGCGATGTCGAGCGGGATGATTCAAAAGATCGTCGTCGGCCGCGCCATCCTGCACCGCCCCCCGGTGCTGCTGCTCGACGAGGCCACCCAGGGGCTCGACGTCTTCGCGCGGCGCGCGCTCCTCGACTTCGTCCAGGAGTACAAGGCCTCGGGGCACACGATCGTCTATTCGACCCACGTGCTGCCCGAGGCCGAGGAGGTCTGCGACCGCGTGGGCTTCCTGCACCGGGGTCGCCTGCTCTTCGTCGGCAGCGTAGCCGAGGCCAAGGCCAGGTACGCCACCGACTCGTTGGAGCGCGCCTTCATTCGCGCCGCCGAGGAGGTGCCGGCATGAAAGCGTGGTACTACGTCGCCCTCAAGGAGATCGTCAGCACCTGGCGCGACAAACGAACCATCCGCAACGTGCTCGTGCTTCCGGTGCTGCTCATGCCGCTGTTCATGTACGGCCCCGCCTTCCTCATGAGCGACCTCGAGTCCCGCACCCAGGCCACAGTGCAGAAGGTCGGGGTGCGCGACCTGCCGCCGGAGGTCCTCGAGCTCTTCGCCCCGGCCAACCTCGATCCGATCCCGGTCGACGACCCCAAGGCCGCCGTCGAAGCCGAACGGGTGGACGCCGCGGTCGTCTGGCGCGACGACCGCTTCGTCATCTACGCCATGGAGGGGGCCAAGCCCGTCAAGGCCGGGCTGGTCGTTGCCAAGGTGCGCCGGGTGCTCGACCGCTACAAGGACGCGCGGGTCGCGGAACGTCTGCGCGCGGTCGGCCTCGATCCTGGGGTGCTGGAGCCGTTCGCGGTCGAGGTGAACGACGTGTCGCCGCCCGAGGCGCAGGGCGCCGGCGTGCTCGGGGGAATGATCCCCTACTTCCTGATGCTGTTCATCATGATGGGGGCGATGGCCGTCGTCATCGACGCCACGGCCGGAGAGAAGGAAAAGGGAACGCTCGAGGCGTTGCTGGCCGCCCCCGTGGCCCACCTGGAGCTCGCCACGGGAAAGATGTTCGCCGGCCTCGTCTTCGCGGTGGTCACCTCGATCAGCGGCCTCGCGGGGTTGCTGCTCGGCGGGGCGCTCTTCCGCAGCCTAGCGCGGGGCGAGACCTTCGAAGCCATGAGCGGAAGTTTTTCCCTCTCCTTCGAGGCCACCCTGCTCCTTTTCGTAACCGCGGTGCTCTACGCCGCCTTCATCACCGCGCTGCTCGTTGCCGTCGGCATGTACGCCCGCAGCTACAAGGAGGCCCAGACCTACGTCAGCCCCCTCTACATGGTGCTGATCGTGCCGCTGCTCGTCCTCATGTTCGCCTCCGATTTCCTCAGCCAAAACCTCTGGCTCTACGCCCTGCCGGTCTTCAACGTCTACCTGGCGATCGATCAGATCATCAAGGCCCAGATCGGCTTGGCGGCGCTGCTCGTTACCTGGTTCAGCAGCCTCCTCTACGTGGCCGCGGCCACCTACTGGGCTTCGCGCAACTTTTCCGACGAGGGCGTGCTGTTTCGCAACTGACCCCTACCGCCCCTCCAGGGCATCGGGTACGATGCCCTGGAGGGGGTAGGACCGCGTGAAGAAGACCTTTTACGTCACCACGCCCATCTATTACGTCAACGCACGGCCGCACATTGGCCACGCCTATACGACGATCAACGCCGACTTCCTGGCGCGCTGGCACCGCCTCGACGGCTACGACACCTTCTTCCTGACCGGCACCGACGAGCACGGGGAGAAGATCGCCCAGGCCGCCGAACGCGCCGGCAAGCCGCCGCAGCAGTTCGTTGACGAGGTCGCCGAAGAGTTCAAGAAAGCCTGGGAAGTCCTTCACATATCCTACGACGACTTCATCCGCACCACCGAACCGCGGCACAAGAAGGTGGTGCAACGCTACCTTCAGGAGATCTACGACCGCGGCGACATCTACTACGGCGAGTACGAAGGCCTCTACTGCGTGGGTTGCGAGCGCTTCCTGACGGAAAAGGAGCTCGTCGACGGCAGGTGCCCCGACCACGGGGTGGAGCCCGAGCCGCGGCGCGAGGGCAACTACTTCTTCAAGATGGAGAAGTACCGTACCTGGCTGCGCGATCACATCCAGAAGCACCCCGGCTTCGTCCGCCCCGCGCGCTACCGCAACGAGGTGCTGGCGATCCTTTCCGAGCCGATCGGCGACCTCTCGATCTCGCGCCCCAAGAGCCGCGTCAGCTGGGGCATTGAGCTGCCCTGGGACCCCGAACACGTCACCTACGTCTGGTTTGACGCCCTGCTCAACTACATCTCTG
>JALSIA010000120.1 GCA_026981865.1 Thermaceae bacterium | reverse complement strand
GATCGTGGCCGGAGGGCTTACGCCGGAGCGCCTGCCGGAGCTCTTCGCGCGGGTCTGCCCTTACGCCGTGGACGTTTCCAGCGGGGTGGAGGCCGCCCCGGGCGTGAAGGACCCCCAGCGCCTCGCAGCTTTTCTACAGGCCGCCCGCCGCGGCTGTGGATAACCTGTGAATATAAATGTGGAGATCCGAAAATCCGCGATGGCCATCGCAAAAACCCCGAATATGCAGCGTGTGGATAAACGTATAGCTTTACGAAGTCGAAACGGCCGAAGCACATCGGCTTTGACTGTGCCGCGGCCCTAGTTGCAAATGAATCGCAGCTGAGAAATCCGCGGCGCGGGCCGCGATCCCCAGGCGGCGGACCCGCCTCCCGGCGTCTGCATACCCCTGGGCTACGCTTTTCCCTAGTTTGGGCAGAAACTGGCTCCAGGGGCGGGTCTTGTGGAGCAGGTGGAGGTTTGGTATAAACTGGGAGCCAAACCACAAGCAGGGACGGGAGGGACGCATGAAGATCACACGTAGGCAACTGCTTCAAACCGGTATCGGAACCGCGGCCGCTTTTGGCGTGCCCTGGTTCGCCCGGGCACAGGCGCGCCCGGTCAAGCTGGCGGCGCTGCTGCCGCTCACGGGCCCATTCGCCTTCGCGGGCAACGCCGCGCTCGACGCCTTCCGCGACGCCACCGACTACGTCAACGAGGTGATGGGCGGCGTCGGCGGCCGCAAGCTCGAGCTGATCGTCGAGGACACCGGCTACGACGTCGCCAAGGGCACGGCGGCCTTCAACCGGGTGATCGGCAAGGAGAGCCCCGAGGAGCTGCTCTTCGTCTACGGCGACTCCACCGGGCTTTCCAAGGCGCTGGCGCCCGAGATCGCCCGGCTGGGGGTTCCCTACTCGGCCACCTCCTACTCCAGCGAGCTCGCCGACCCCGAGAAGTACCCGGGGATCTGGGTCTTCGGGCCCACCTACTCCGACATGATGGAGGCGCTCCTGCGTTACATCCACGAGAAGAAGCCGGGGGCGCGCATCGCCCTGGTGCACTCCAACAGCGAGTTCGGACGCGACCCCATCCCCTACGTCAAGCAGCGCGCCGCGCAGCTGGGCCTGCCCGTCGTGGCCGAGGAGGTCACGCCGCTGGTGCTCTCGGACGCCACCCCCACGATCCTCAAGCTGCGCCAGGCCAAGCCCGACTTCGTCCTCACCCAGGGCTACGTGCTCACCGCCGAACCGCTGCTCGTCAAGACCGCGCGCGAATACGGCCTGAACGCCACCTTCATGGGCACCTACTATTCCTCCGAGGTCATCCTCATGAAACGCGCCGGCCCCGCCGCCGACGGCTTCATCGCCACCTACCACAACGCCTACTCCTACGACAAGAGCACCCCCGCGGTGCAGGCGATCTACGAGCTGCGCGCCGCGAAGGGCAAGGAGCCCGGCTACCTGACCACCTTTTACATGGGCGCCTTCTTCGTGGGGGTGGCCGTGGGCGAGGCCATGCGCCGCGCCGCCGCCGCCGGTGAGCTGACCCGGCCCGGGATCACCAAGGCGCTCGGCAAGATGTGGGACTACGACGCCCTGGGGCTGATCCACTCGATGCGCTTCGTGGGCCACCGGCTGCCCTACACCCGCCTCTACCGCGCCAATGCTGGCAAGGGCATCTACGAACCGCTGACCGACTGGCTCGAACTGGCGTGACGTTCTTCTGGCAGCTGCTGCTCACCGGGGTAGCGACCGGGGCGCTCTACGCGCTCATGAGCATGGGCTTCGTGCTCGTCTACCGCGCCACCTCGGTGGTCAACTTCGCGATCGGCGAGTTCCTCCTCGTCGGGGGCTACGTCACCTTCACGCTGGCCCACTTCCTGCCGCTGCCGCTGGCCATGCTGGGGGCGCTGCCCGTGGCCTTCCTGGTGGGCGTGGGGGTGGAGCGCGCCTTCGTGCGGCCCCTGATCGGGCGCTCGGTCGTCGCCGTGATCATGGCGACGATCGGCCTCGCCCTGACCCTCGACGGCGCCGCCCAGCTCGTCTGGGGGCCCGACCAGAAGTACCTCTCGGGCAGCCTGCCGCCGGTGCTGCTCACCTTCGGCGAGCTGATCCTGCCCCCGCGCGCCTTCTGGAGCCTGGCCATCAGCCTGCCGGTGGCCCTGGGGCTGATCTACTTCCTGCAGAAGAGCCGCTGGGGCGTGCTCATTCGCGCGGTCAGCGAAAGCGAGGTGGCGGCGCTGGCCATGGGGATCCCGGCGCCGCGCATCGTCACCGCGGTCTGGGGCCTCTCGGCGGCGCTGGCCGCGGTGGGCGGGGCGCTGCTGGCGGGGCTTTCGGGGGTGGGGCCGCACCTGGTGCAGCTGGGGCTGATGGTCTTCCCGGTCACCATCCTGGGGGGGCTCGAGTCCGTGGGGGGC
>JALSIA010000119.1 GCA_026981865.1 Thermaceae bacterium | reverse complement strand
GGTGCTGGCGATCCTTTCCGAGCCGATCGGCGACCTCTCGATCTCGCGCCCCAAGAGCCGCGTCAGCTGGGGCATTGAGCTGCCCTGGGACCCCGAACACGTCACCTACGTCTGGTTTGACGCCCTACTCAACTACATCTCTGCCCTCGGTTACCCCGACGGCGAACGTTTCAAGAAGTACTGGCCCGCCGCCCAGCACATGATCGGAAAGGACATCCTCAAGACCCACGCGGTCTTCTGGCCGACGATGTTGAAAGCGGGCGACGTCGAGGTGTACCGCCACCTCAACGTCGGCGGGCACCTGCTCGCGGACGGGCGCAAGATGTCCAAGAGCCTCGGCAACGTCATCGATCCCTTCGAATGGGCCAGGAAGTACGGCTCCGACGCGGTCCGGTACTACCTTCTCAAGGAAACCCCCTACGGCCTCGACGGCGCGGTCAGCGAGGCGGGGTTGGTGGAACGTTACAACGCCGACCTCGCCAACGACCTCGGCAACCTGCTGCAGCGGGTGCGGACGATGGTGCTGAAGTACCGCCAGGGGCGGCTGCGCTTCCGGCCCCCCGGGCTGGCGGAGCGCGAGGTCGTCGAGGCCGCGGAGGCCCTGGTCCCCAAGGTGCGCGGACTGGTCGGCGAGCTGCGCTTCAACCAGGCGCTCGAGGAGGTGATGCAGTTCGTTCGTGGCCTCAACCGCTACGTCAACGAGCGCGCGCCCTGGAAGATCACGGACGCCGAGGAGCTCGACCGTGTGCTCTATACCGCGGTGGAGGGCATTCGCGTCGCCTCGGTCCTGCTGGAGCCGGCGATGCCGGTGAAGATGGCCGAGCTGCGCACCGCCTTGGGCCTGGGCCCGTCGCGCATAGCCGACGTGGAGCGATGGGGGGGACTGCCCGACGGCCACCTCCTGCCGGCGGAGGCGCCGATCCTTTTTCCCAAGGTTGATCAGCGGCGCACCACCGGTGACGCCCAACCACCTGAAAAGGAGGAAGCGCCGCCGATCGCCTACGACGACTTCGCCAAGCTCGACCTGCGGGTGGCCAGGGTTGTGAGCGCGGAGAAACACCCCAACGCCGACCGACTGCTCGTGATTCGCCTCGACGTTGGGGGCGAAGAGCGCACCGTCGTCGGCGGTCTGGCAGGGCATTACCGCCCCGAGGAGCTGGTGGGGCGGCGGGTGGTTTTGCTTGCCAACCTGAAGCCACGCAAACTGCGCGGCGTCGTTTCCCACGGCATGCTGCTCGCCGCCGAGGGGGCGGACGGCGAGTTGGCGCTGCTCATGCCCGACAAGGACGTCGAACCCGGCTCAAGCGTCGGCTGAAAAGGCGACGACCCCCGCCCCCACCGCGCTCAGGGTGGGCACCTCAGGCGAGAGCGCGTACCCAAGAACGACGCCGCGTCCGGTGAAGAGCCGGTGCCCCGCGTGCACCGCGGCGTAGGCGTCGACGTAGGTGGGGTTGCCGGTCGGGATCAGCGACGTCCATGCGGCCTCGAACGATCCCGCGGCTACGAGCTCGAGGTAGCGCCGGTCGACGGTGCGCGCCTGGGTCACTCTTTCGTGGTCGAGAGGCGGATGGCCGAAACGGGCCCCTACGTGCGAGAGGTCCACGCTGGCCAGGGGCCAGAGCGGGTAGCGTTCGGCGAGCGACGCGAGCGCCCGTGCCAGTTCGTCGAGTTCGGCTTTGCGTTCCGGATCGCCGCCGACGATCAGGGGAAGGACCCGTGGCGCGTCGTTGCCCCAGGCCGCCTTCAGGAAGACCGCCGGAAATTCGATCGAGTGCTCCTCGCGGAAGGCAAGCGGGGTGTTGAAGAGCTCGAACGGCAGCAGTGCGTCCAGGGCCTGCAAGGCTTCCAGGTCGACGGCGAGCGGCCCGAGCGGGGTTTCTAGCGGAGTGCCCCAGGCGGCCGCGACCTCGTTGAGACCGCGGTGGGCCACGCCTAGGACGACGGCCCGGGCCGGGGGCGGCGTGCGGCGCATGGCCTCGATCGCTGCACCGTAGAGTTCGGGGACCCGCGCCGGTTCCAGGTGGGGCATTACCAGGCCTCCGGATGCGGCCTTGACTTCGCCGACCTGGAGCGCGCGCAGGCTTTCGACGTAGCTGCGGAACGCATCCGGGTCGCGGGGGTAGCTGCGGTCGGCCAGCGCCATGGGGCGCGGCTCGCGCAGGTAGATTCGCAACCGCTCCTCGGCGAGTTCTTGCAGCTGGGGGTTCTCGAGGAAACGGGCCTTCTCCAGGGCCGCCAGCAGCTCCTCGAGCTTTTCCCGCGGAACGACCGAGCCGTGCTCGCGCAGCAGCAGCGCCTGGACGTCTTCGAGGCTGCGCGTACCGTCGAACAGGGTGGCGATGTAGTAGGCCTCGGGGCTGAGGATCAGCACCTGTTCGGATAGGCCCAACGGATCGGTGAGGGCGAGGCCCTCAGGTGTCTCCCGAACGTCCAGCTCGCGCAGCTTCGGTTGCATACCACCATTCTACGAAACGCACCGCTTCTTCACGCCTCCCCACCGCGCCCAGCCATTGGGCCTCGCGCAGGGCCTGGAGCGCCCTACCCACCAGGGGGCCCGGTTCGAGGCTCAGCAGGGCCATGACCTCCTCTCCACCGAGCAGAGGTTCGGGCTCGCCCTCACGCGCAGCCCTGCGGGCCTCTTCCAGCGCTTCGTAAAACGGCCGCAGCCGCGCTTCCACGTCGCCGGAACGCGGGCCGCGCGTCGCCGCGCGGTCGGCGATCTGCAGCATGACGAGGTCGGGCAGCAGGTTCCGGTGGCGCATCAGCCAACGGCGTCGGGCGCGCGGCGAGGGCGGAGGGACCTGCATGTGGCGCCCGACGAGCCGGCGGACTGCGGCGACGCTCGCGCGGCCGTAGCGCAGGCGCCGCAGAAGCGTCGCCGCCAGGGCGGCGCCGTCCTCGTCGTGGTGGAAGAAGCGGTAGTAGCCGCGCTCCGGATCCCAGCGCCGTACCAGCGGTTTGGCGATGTCGTGGAGCAGCGCCGCCCAGCGCAGTTCGCGGCCGGCCTCGGGAAAACGGAGGAGCAGCTGATGGAGGGCCTCCAGCTCGTGGCGGAGGACGTCAAGGTGGTGGTAGCCGCGTTGTTCGACCCCTGCGCCTGCGGCCCACTCGGGCAGGTAGGCGTCGGCCAGCCCCCAGCGCCAGAGCAGGTGAAAGCCCCAGGCGGCCCGAGGGTGCATCAGGATCCGGTCCAGCTCGTCGCGGGTGCGTTCCCAGGCAGGACGGCGTCCGAAACGCTGTCGTTGCGCGAGCGCCCGGATCCAGGCGAGCGTGCGGGGTTCGGGCCGCAAGGCGTGGGTCACCGCAAGGCGGGCGCCGCGCAAGGGGCGAAGAGGGTCGGATTCCAGCACGGCGGTCGACGGCGTTCGTAGAATCCGCCGCTCCAGGTCGTGGCGCGCGGTCGCGGGGGCCAGGACGGCTCCGCTACGGTTCGCAGCCAGGGCGTCGACGGTATAGTCGCGCCGCAGCAGGTCTTCTTCGAGCCGCTCCGGGGCGGGGGTGAAGTCGTAGCTCTTCCCGCCCGCCTGCACCCGCCAGTGGCCGCGCCGGGCGTCTAGGCAGAAAACGGTGCCGCCGCTGACGGCGGCGCAGACCCGCGCCGCCGCCGCAGGGTCGGCGACGGTAAAGTCGAAGTCGCGCGGCTCGAGCCCCCACCAGAGGTCGCGCACCGCCCCGCCCACGAGCCGCCCGCCCTCCGGCCAGCAGGGCAGCTCGGGCAGGCGCACGCGACCGATCACCCGGACCACGAGGGTAGTATAGTCCCGTGAAGGTCGTCGCCCTCACGGGCAATATAGGAAGCGGCAAGACCACGGTGGCGCGCGAGCTCGAGCGGCTGGGGGCCGAGGTGATCTTCGCCGATGAGCTCGCGCGCGCGGCGCGCGCGGCACTGGCCCCGGAGATCTGCCGTGCCTTTCCCGACGCGTGCAGCGGAGGCCGTCCCGACGAACGCAGGCTGGCGCGGCGGGTCTTCGCGGATCCGGCCGCGCGCCGGAGGCTCGAAGGCGTGATCCACCCGTGGGTCAGGCGGGCCGTTCTGCAGCGGCTCGACCGGCTGTCGCGGTGCGAAACCCCGCCCGCACTGGTCGTACTCGAACTGCCGCTGCTCTTCGAAACCGGCTGGAACCCCGCTCGCGATGGCGTGCTCGTCGTCGTCGCCCCGGATGAGCTGCGGGCGCGGCGCGTGGCCGAGCGGTCGGGGCTGTCGCTCGAGGAGTTCCGCGCCCGCGACGCCGCGCAGCTCCCTCAGGCGGAGAAGGTGCGCCGGGCCGACTGGGTGATCGTCAACGACGGCGATCTCGACGCGCTGCGTGCGCAGGTGCAGCGCTGGTACGCGGAGGTGGTACGTGAAGGTTCGGCATGACGTGTTGGGGGACTTGGAGCTGCCCGACGACCCTCAGCGGATCGTCAGCTTGGCCCCAAACGTAACCGAGGCGTTGTTCGCCCTGGGGGCCGGAGAGCGGCTGGTGGGGCGGAGCGCCTTCTGCTGGCGCCCGGACGCCGCGGCCCGGCTTCCCGTCCTTTCCAGCTACACAAAAATACGCTGGGAATTACTTCACCAGGTTCGCCCCGACCTCGTCTTCACCACGACACCGGTGCAAGGCGAGGCCACGCGCGCGCTTCACGAACGTGGCTTCGCCGTCTGGCCGCTGCCCCTGCCGGGCAGCCCCTGGGGCATCCTCGAAAACCTGGCGACCCTTGGGGCGTTCCTCGGACTTGCGGAGGCCGCCGCCGACCTGGGTAGCGGCCTGGCCGCGCGCTATGGGGCGATGGCCGGGAGGCTGCGCGGCTTGCGGGTCTACCTGGAATACGACCTGGGGGGCCCGATCACAATCGGGCGCGGCGCGTTCATGAGCGCTGCCCTGGCCCACCTGGGCGCGATCAACGTCTTCGGCTATCGCCCCGAAGCCTACTTCGAGCCCGAGATCGGTGCCGTGCTCGACCGCGCGCCCGACCTCCTCGTATTCGAGCCCAAGCGCGTTCAGAACCGTGAGGCCCAGCTGCGCGCGGTGGAGCAGAAGCTGGAAGCCCGCGGCTGGCGCGGCCGGCCCTGGGTGGCGACCCGCGGCGACGAGTTGGCGCACTTCGGGCCGGGCTTCTTCGGCTACCTGGAAACCTGGACGGAGGCGATGCTCAAAGCGGTCGAAGAGCCCGCCTAGGCGGGCTCGGTCTGGCGGAGAGGGCGGGATTCGAACCCGCGGTACGGTGACCCGTACACACGCTCTCCAGGCGTGCCCCTTCAGCCACTCGGGCACCTCTCCATGCCGAACTCAAGCGTAACAAACCCCGATGGGAGCGTCAAGCATGCTAGACTTGGGGGCATGAAGTTGGTCTTCGTCGGCCTGGGCAAGATGGGCCGCAGCATCCTCGAAGGAGTCCTGGCCGCCGAATTTCTCAGCCCCGAGCAGATCGGGGTCATTGACCGGGGGCCGGAGCGCACCCGCGAACTCGCCGCTCTCTACGGCGTCGCACCGCTCGCGAACGGCGACCTTGCTAGTGCCGAACGCGTGCTGATCGCGGTCCAGCCCAAGCAGTTTCCCGATATCGCCGAGCGCATCGCACACCCCCAGGTGGGCTACCTGAGCATCATGGCGGGGGTTTCCACCGCCGTGCTGGCCCGCCGCCTCGGCACCCGCCGCGTCGTGCGGGCCATGCCCAACCTGGCCGCCACCATCCGCAAGAGCACCACCGCGCTGACCGCACCCAAGGAGGCCCAGGAGGTGGGTGACCTGGAGTTCGCGCTCCGCCTCTTTAAGACCGTGGGCGATGCCTATCCTCTCCCCGAAAGGCTTTTTGACGCCTTCACCGGCATGGCGGCCTCCGCGCCCGCTTATCTGGCCATCGTCGCAGAGGCGCTCGCCGACGGCGGGGTCAAGATGGGCATCCCCCGCAGCGAGGCGCTCTCCTTCGCCGCAGACGTGCTGGTGGCTACCGGCGAGTTGATGCGGCTCAAGCACCCCGCGGTCATCAAAGACGAGGTGGCCAGCCCTGGCGGCACCACGATCCACGGCGTGGCGGCCCTGGAAGAGGGGCGGGTGCGGCACGCCCTCGTTCGCGCAGTCGAGGCCGCGACGCGCCGCGGCCACGAACTCGGGGAGGAAGAATGATGCGCACCGCTGTGCTCGGGCTGCTCGTCTTCCTCGCTTCCGCCTTCGCTGCGGCGCCCAACTACTACCCTCACAAGGTTGGCACGCGTTGGATCTATACCTCGGGGGAGACCCAGGAGCTCAGCGAGACCCGCCAGGTCTCCGGGCAGGAGGTCTGGGTGCTTACCCACAGCTACGGTGGGGCGGTGCGCTACACCGACTTCCTTCGCTACGGTGAGGACGGGGTCTGGCTTCTGGGGGTGGACTTCGGTGCGGGTGTGCAGGCCTACGATCCCGCCATCCAGCTTTACCCGCCGGCGCCGTTGCGCGTCGGGCTCGCCTGGAGCAGCCGGGTGACCTTTCGCGGCGCGACCCTCGTCGTGGTCAACAAGGTGCTGCGGATCGAGGGCGTCCAGGTGCCTGCAGGCCGCTACAACGCCTTCGTTATCCGCTCGTCGATGACGGCCGAAGGCGGAGGAGCGAACGTCGTCGACATGTACTTCGTTCCGGGAATCGGCATCGTGCGTTACGCCACCCAGGACGGCGGACAGATCGACCTGCAGGACTTCAAGCCTTAGGACGCAGGGCGTAGCGGAGGATTTGCAGGTACATCCGCAGCCGATGCGCCAGCCCGGCGAGCAGGCCGCGTTTCTCTTCCTTGAGCTTCTGGCCGACGCCTTCGAGGGGGACGTATCGCACCCGCCACCCCCGGCTGCGGGCGTGGCGGGTCAGCTTCAGCTCCACATCGTAGCGGGCCTGCGCGAGGCCAGGAAGTTCGCGCAGGCGGTCGCGCGCCAGGGCGCGCTGGCCGGAAAGCTGGGGGGTGATGCGGTTGCCGATATCGCTCAGCCAGCGCCCCCCGCGAAAGACGCCCACGGCCATGTCGGCCTCCCCTTCAAGCAGTGGGTCGAGAAGGATGCGCAGATGCTCGGGCTTGAGTCCCGTCAAGTCGGCGTCCAGAAGGATGACGTAGGGGCTGGCAACCTCGGCCAACCCCGCGGCATAGGCGCCGCCCTTGCCCCGGTTGGTCGGCAGGCGCACCACCTGAGCCCCGGCAGCGGCCGCGCGCTCGGCGGTGCGGTCGCTGGAGCCGTCGTCCACCACGACGACCGGGAAACCCGCCGGTTTGACCGCCTCGACGACCTGTCCGATCGTCTCCTCCTCGTTGTAGGCGGGGATCAACACGGTCGCCAGCGGTTCGGGTTCGGACACGGCTAACTCCCGAAGAGGCGTTGTACGTCCTGGAAGGTGATGAGCACCATGAGCAGGATCAGGAAGACGAACCCGATGAAGTTGATCAGCGCCTCGTGTTCGGGCCGGATTCGCCCGCCCGAGACGGCGTTGAGGAAGACAAGCAGCAGCCGCCCGCCGTCGAGGCCGGGAATCGGTAGCAGGTTGAAGACCGCGAGGGAAAGGTTGATCAGCGCCGCGAGCTGCACCACGGCCATGAGGCCGGCCTTGGCGGCCTCCCCGGCAAGGTTGACGATGCCGACCGGACCCACGAGCTCGTTGCTTGGGCTGCCGACGAGCAGCCCGGCGAGGCCGCGGGTGAAGCTGCGCAGCATCTCCGGCAGGAAGCGCAGCGAGGTTTCCACTGCGGTCACGAAGGCGCGCACGAAACCGGGGCGCTCGTAGGCCACCTCGGGACCGTACCGCACCCCTAGCTTGTCGCGCGTGCCGTCCCACACGAATCGGATATCGATCGTCTTCCCTTGCCGCTCGACGGTAAGGGTGTGGGGGCCGGTGCGGCTTTTGACCTCGTTCAGATCGGTGTAGTGCTGCAACGGCCGACCGTCGATGGCGACGATCAGGTCGCCCGGCTGCAGCCCGATCTCCTGAGCGAGGCTGCCCTCGACGACCGAGATCACCTGGGCGTGGGTTTCCACGGGCTTGGGGATGCCCTGGGCGGTGTACACCCACGCCATCAAGAACCAGGCGAGCAGGAGGTTCATGATCACGCCGCCCACCAGGATCAGCACTTTGCCCGCCAGGGGGAGCCCCGCGAATCCGTGGCGGGGCGGTATGGGCCTCCCCTCCGGGGTGAAGTCGGGGGCCATGCCCTCGATTTCGGCGTAGCCGCCCAGCGGGATCAGCGAGAGCCGCCACTCGGTGCCGGCCCAGCGCATTCGCAGCAGCGGCGGGCCGAAGCCGATGGAAAACGCCGGAACGCGGACGCCCTGGAGGCGGGCGGCCAGGTAATGCCCCAGCTCGTGGATGAAGATCGAAACCCCAAGGATGAGGATCAGAACGACGGCCGTGTTCAAAGCTGCTCCTCCGCCTCCACGCGGGCCCAGGCATCGGCCGCGTAGAGGTTCTCCCAGGTTAACGGGTCGGGCGGGGTTTTGCCTAGCACGGACTCGACGACCCGGGCGATGCCGGTGAAGCCGAGACGGCCCGCGAGAAAGGCCTCGACCGCGACCTCGTTGGCGGCGTTGAGCACGGCGGGCGCCAGCCCGCCCATCGCGCCGGCGCGGTAGGCCAGGCCCAGCGCGGGGAAGCGCTCCAGGTCGGGCGGTGCGAAGTCGAGCCGCTCCGGCAGCGGGGCGTTCGCCAGCGGGGTGGGTGCCCGCTCCGGGTGGCTGAGGGCGTACTGGATGGCCAGGCGCATGTCCGTGGGGCCCAGCAGCGCCTTGATCTGGCCGTCGACGAAGCGCACCATCGAGTGGACGTACGACTGCGGATGCACCACGACCTTGATGCGGTCGAGGTCTACACCAAAGAGCGCGTGCGCCTCGAGCACCTCGAGGCCCTTGTTCATCAGCGTGGCCGAATCCACGGTCACCTTGGGACCCATCGACCAGCGGGGGTGGTCCAGCGCCTGCTCGGGGGTGACCCGGCTCAGGTCCTCGGGTCCCTCGCGGAAGGGCCCGCCTGAGGCGGTCAGGATCAGCTCGGCCACGGCTTCCGGGGGTTCCCCCAGCAGCGCTTGGAAGAGCGCGGAGTGTTCCGAGTCGACGGGTACGAACACGGCCCCGTGTTTGTGGGCTTCTTCCTGAAGCAGTGGGCCCGCGGCGACCATGCTCTCCTTGTTGGCCAGGGCAACCCGCCGGCCAGCGCGGACGGCGGCGCGTACGGGTTCAAGTCCGGCGAGACCTGGGATGGCGGCCACGACGACGTCGGCGTCCCACGCCGCAACCTCGGCCGCCGAGGCGGCGGCGCGCACCCCGGGCGGAAGCTCGGGCGCGCCCCCGGCGGCGTAGACGACCTCGGGGCGGAAGGCCCGCACCTGTTCGGCCAGCAGCGCACGGTTCCTTCCCGCAGCCAGCCCCACCACGCGCCAGCCACGCCAGCGCACCACGTCCAGGGTTTGGGTGCCAATGGAGCCGGTGGAGCCGAGGACGACGACGCGCAGATCGTGCTTCATGTGAAGATCACCAGCAGATAGTACGTGAGCGGAACGCTGAAGATCAAGCTGTCCAGCCGGTCGAGCAAACCGCCGTGTCCGGGGAGGAACTGCCCCGAGTCCTTGACGCCGGTGTAGCGCTTGAGCATGGACTCGGTCAGGTCGCCCAGCTGGGCGGCGAAGCTGAGCAGCACGGCGAAGACCAGCAGCTCCCCGCGCCCGAAGGGGAAGGCGCCCTGGATGAGCCAGGTGTAGGTGAACAGCGCCAGGAAGGCGGCGACCAGGCCGCCGACGAAGCCCTCCACCGTCTTGTTGGGGCTGACCGTCGGCGCCAGCTTGGTGCGCCCTACCGTGCGCCCCACGAAGTAGGCGCCCACGTCGGTGGCGAAGGTGGCCACGAGCGGCAGGGAGAGGGTGACCAGCCCCAGGGTGGCGTCGGGGGAGTAGCGCAGCAGCAGGAAGTAGCCGAGGGTCCAGGGCAGGTAGAGCAGGGCCAGGACGCTGAACGCCAGCCGGGGAATGTTGGCCCCGGCGAAGAGTTCGTAGATGAAGGCTGCGAAGAGGACGAGGCCGAGGGCGACCTCGCGCCAGGGCACGCCCGGGTTCTGCTCGTAGAGCGCCGGCAGCGAAGCGACGAGCAGCAGCAAACCGCCGAGGCGCAGCACCCAGAGGTTCAGCTGCACCTGCCTGCGGGCGAACATCCTTGCAAGCTCACCGGTGCCGACCCAGAGGGCCAGGACCAGCGCCGGCCCGATCAGCGGCAGGCCGACCCAGAGAATGAGGAAGAGCACCACCAGCGCGATCGCGCCGGAAAGGGTTCTATCCTTGAGGGACTCCGCCGAAGCGCCGCCTGCGGGTTTGGTAGGCTCGGATGGCGTGGGCAAACTCCTCCTTCGTAAAGTCGGGCCAGAGCGTATCGGTGACCCAGATCTCGCTGTACGCGCTCTGCCAGAGGAAAAAGTTCGAGAGGCGCATCTCGCCGCTGGTGCGGATGATCAGGTCCGGATCCGGCATCTCCGGCAGATAGAAGGCCGCGCGCAAACTGGCTTCGGTGATCGGCTCCCCGAGGGCGGCCAGCTGCGCGGCGGCGCGGACGATTTCCTGGCGGCCCCCGTAATTGAGGGCGCCGACGAGGTGCAGGCGGTCCACGTTCGCCGAGGCCTGCTCGGCGGCTTCGATGGCCGCGCGCAGGCTGTCGGGTAAGTGGAGGCGGTCGCCGATGATGTGGATGCGCACCCCGCGCTCCACGAGCTCGGGCGTCTCCTCGCGCAGCACGCTTTCGAACAGATCGAAGAGCGCTCGCACCTCGCTCGAGGGGCGCCGCCAGTTCTCCGTGGAGAAAGCGAATAGGGTGAGCCACTCGACGCCGGCTTCAAGCGCGCCGCTCACGGCCTCGCGGATGGCGCCGTGGCCCGCCAGGTGGCCGCGGTAGCGGGGGAGGCCGCGGGCCTCGGCCCAGCGGCCGTTGCCGTCCATGATGATGGCCACGTGGCGGGGGAGGCTCATTCGCTGAGGATTTCCTTTTCCTTGGCCTCCAGC
Organism: Thermaceae bacterium; assembly: GCA_026981865.1. GTDB lineage: Bacteria > Deinococcota > Deinococci > Deinococcales > Marinithermaceae > Oceanithermus. The sequence continues at coordinate 5,228 of JALSIA010000119.1, read as the reverse complement.
TCGGCGTTGATCTTCTCGATGAACTCGTCGGTGAGCTCCTGAACCTCTTTCTCGGCGCGCTTGACGTCGTCCTCCGGGAGGTGCTCTTCCTCGCTCATCTTCTTGATGCGGTGGAGCGCGTCACGCCGGATGTTGCGTACGGCCACGCGCGCCTCTTCGGCGTAGTTGTGTGCGGCCTTGACGATCTCCTTGCGACGTTCGGCGGTGAGGGCAGGAATGTTGATGAAGAGGGTGTCGCCCTGGTTGTTGGGGTTGAGACCGAGGTCGGAGTCGCGGATGGCCTTTTCGATCAGGGGCAGCGCGTTCTGGTCCCAAGCCTGCACGACCAGCGTGCGTGCGTCGGGGGCGGAGATGCTGGCCAGCTGGTTGAGCGGCATCATGGAGCCGTAATAGTCCACCTTGATGTGTTCCAGGAGCGCCGGGTTGGCGCGTCCGGTGCGCAGCGTCGCCAGGTTGGACTCGAAGACCTCGAGCGTCTTCTGCATGTGTTCGCGGGTTTCCTTGAACAGCGGTTTGAACATGCGCCACCTCCGGTTCCTATTCGTGAATTATAGTCCCGATGCGTTCCCCTTGAATGATACCGACGAGGGCGCCCGGCTGGAAGATGTCGAAGACGACGATGGGCAGCTTGCCCTCCATGCAGAGGCTCACGGCGGTCGCGTCCATGACCTGCAGACCCTTGGCAAGCAGGTCGAGGTAGGTGAGCTCGTCGAACTTGCGGGCGTTCGGGTTCTTGCGGGGGTCGTCGTCGTAGACGCCGTCGACCTTGTTCTTGGCCATCAGCACCGCGTCGGCGCCGATCTCGAGCCCGCGCAGGGCGGCGGCGGTGTCGGTGGAGAAGAAGGGGTTGCCGGTGCCGCCACCGAAGATGACGACCCGCCCCTTTTCCAAATGGCGCAGCGCCCGGCGGCGGATGTAGGGTTCGGCGACCTCGGTGATCGTCAAGGCCGTCTGCACGCGGGTCTCCAGCCCCTCGCGCTCGAGCGCGTCTTGCAGGGCGAGGGCGTTCATGACCGTGGCCAGCATGCCGATGTAGTCGGCGGTGGCGCGGTCCATGCCCATCCCCTGACGGGTGCCGCGCCAGAGGTTCCCGGCGCCGACGACGATCCCCATCTCCACGCCGGTGGCGTGGGCGCGGGCAATCTCGGCGGCGAGGCTCTGGGTGGCCTCGGCCGAGTAGCCGCGTCCATCGTCGGCGGCAAGGAACTCCCCCGAAAGCTTGAGCAGTACGCGTTTGTAATTCAACGTGCCCTCCATTTCCGAGCATACCGGATGGCAGCAAAGCGCCCCCGCGAACTTCGCGGGGGCGGCCGGCGGAGGGGGTCAGACCCCGAGCTCGAAGCGGCAGAAGCGGCGTACCTTGATGTTTTCGCCGATCTTGCCAATGGCCTGCTGGATCAGCTCGGCCACGGTGATCTTGTCGTCCTTGACGAAGGGCTGCTCCAGGAGGACGACCTCCTGCAGGTACTTCTTGATGCGCCCCTCGGCAATCTTCTCGGCGATGTTCTCGGGCTTACCCTCGTTGAGCGCCGCCTGGCGGTAGATTTCCTTCTCTTTCTCCAGCTCCTCGGCCGGCACCTCGTCCACGCTCACGTACTTGGGCGCGGCCATGGCGATGTGCATGGCGATGTCCTTACCCAGTTGCTGGAAGTCGTCGGTGCGGGCCACGAAATCGGTCTCGCAGTTGAGCTCGAGCAGCACTCCGACGCGCTTGTTGTGGTGGATGTAGTCGGTGACGATGCCCTCACTGGCCTCGCGGTCGGCCTTCTTGGCGGCCTTGACCGCGCCCTTCTCGCGCAGGATCTGGATCGCCTTGTCGGCGTCCCAGTCGGCCTCTTCGAGCGCCTTCTTGACGTCCATCATGCCGGCGCCGGTGGCGGCGCGCAGCTTCTTGATCAGTTCGAGCTGGCTCATTCCTTGGCCTCCTCGGTTTCGGTCTCGCTGACTGCGGGCGCCTCGGCTGCTTCGGCCTCGGCCTCCGCGGTTTCCTCGCCGCCGCCGCGAGCCTCGATGACCACGTCGGTCAGGCGGCTGGTGACGAGCTGGATCGAGCGGATGGCGTCGTCGTTGCCGGGGATGATGTGATCGATCAGGTCGGGGTCGCTATCGGTATCGGCCAGCGCCACGATGGGGATGCCCAGTTTGCGCGCCTCGGCCACGGCGATGGCCTCCTTGGTGGGGTCGACGACATAAAGGGCGTCGGGCAGCCGGCTGAGGCGGCGGAAACCGCCCAGGTACTTGCGCAGGCGGTCGAGTTCGTGCTGCAGGCGCACCTGCTCCTTCTTGGGGCGCTCGTTGATGTCCTCGGAGTCGAAGAGCTGCTCGAGCTCTTCCAGGCGCTTCACTCGGGCGCTGATCGTCTTGAAGTTCGTCAGCATCCCGCCCAGCCAGCGCTGGTTGACGTAGGGCATGCCGACGCGGTCGGCCTCGATCTGTACGATCTCCTGCGCCTGCTTCTTGGTGCCCACGTACAGGATCACCCCGCCGCGCGCGGCCAGGTCCTCTACGTAACCGCAGGCCGCCTGCATCTGCACGAGCGTCTTTTGCAGGTCGATGATGAAGATGCCGTTGCGCTCCGCGTAGATGAAGCGCTTCATCTTGGGGTTCCAGCGCTTGGTCTCGTGACCGAAGTGAACCCCGGCTTCCAACAGTTCCTTGATGCTGATGTTGCAGGCCATTGTGCTCCTCTTCCGGAGGGCGTTGAGGTGGGCGTTGGGCTTGGTTCGCGGGGCCTTCGGGGAGCGGACGCCCTCCTGCCGCTGCCGCGCCCGCGAACACGCCTCAACGATTATAGACGCTGAACCGTCGATTGGGAAGACTGCGGCGCCGCGGGTTTGACGGGGCCCGGCCCGACCTCTAGAATGCGTGCGGAGCCTCGCGGGGCCGTAGCTCAGAGGGAGAGCACCTGCCTTGCAAGCAGGGGGTCAGCGGTTCGAATCCGCTCGGCTCCACCAGAACGGCCGGGAGACCGGCCGTCGCTCTTTTCTAAAAGCCTTGTTAGGACAAATAGACCTACCCCCGGGGGGCATGTCTGGTAGGCTAAGGTAACCGCCTACGAGCGCCACAACCCGGTACACGCTTCCACGTCTTTCCGCTCCACGGCGGCCGAAAGGAGGCGAGAGCGTGCTTACCCGACGCGATTTCTTCAAGGTCGGCGGTGCTGCCAGCGGCGTCTTCTTCCTGCGGGGCCGCGCCCAGCCGTCGGGGCAGAAACGGCTGCACAAGCCCGTTGGCGAGCACCCCGTCATCTGCCCCTACTGCGCGACGGGCTGCGGCATGATCGCCGCGGCGCAGGAGGGCCGGCTGGTCAACCTGGAGGGCGACCCCGACCACCCCATCAACCGCGGCCAGCTCTGCAGCAAGGGGGAGGCGGCGCGCGGCTTCGTCGAGAGTCCCTACCGCATGACCAAGACCCTCTACCGCGCCCCGGGCTCCGATGCTTGGGAAGAGAAGCCCATCGACTGGATGATCCAGCAGATCGCCCGCCGCATCAAGGAGACCCGCGACAAGTACTGGATCCAGCAGGACGACGAAGGCTACGTGGTCAACCGCACCGAGGCCGTGGCCTTCCTGGGCGGCAGTTCCAACGGCAACGAAGAATGCTACATGTTCATCAAGTTCGCCCGGGCCCTGGGCCTCAACTACATCGAACACCAGGCCCGCATCTGCCACTCCTCGACGGTCCCGGCGCTCGGAGAAAGCTTCGGTCGTGGGGCGATGACCAACCACCCCATCGACTTCAAGAACGCCGACGTCATCCTCATCGAGGGGGGCAACCCCGCCGAGCAGCACCCGCTCACCTTTAAGTGGATCATGGAGGCGAAGGACCGCGGGGCCAAGGTCATCGTCGTCGACCCGCGCTTCAACCGCAGCGCCGCACGGGCCGACATCTTTGCGCAGATTCGCGTGGGCACCGACATCGCCTTCATGGGCGGCCTGATTCATCACATCCTCGAGAACAACCTCTACGACGAGTACTACGTCAAGAACTACACCAACGCGACGCTGCTGGTGAACCCCGAGTTCAAGACCGCGACCGATCTCGACGGCCTCTTCAGCGGCTACAACCCCACGCCCGACAACCCCAACGAGAAGGGTGTCTACGACCGAAGCACCTGGACCTACCAGATCGGCGAGGACGGCTACGCCAAGCGTGACCCCACGATGACCGACCCCAACTCGGTCTTCCAGCTGCTCAGGAAGCAGTACAGCCGCTACACGCTGCCGATGGTCAGCAAGATCACCGGCATCCCCGAGGCCAAGCTGAAGCAGATCTACGACCTCTTCGGCTCGACCGGCCAGGTGGACCGGGTGGGCACGATCACCTACGCCATGGGGGCCACCCAGCACTCCTACGGCACCCAGCACATCCGCGCCTACGCCATCGTGCAGCTGCTGCTCGGCAACATCGGACGCGCCGGCGGCGGCGTGAACGCGCTGCGCGGTCACTCGAACGTGCAGGGGTCCACCGACCACGCGCTGCTCTACCACATCCTGCCGGGGTACATGCCGGTACCCGACCGCAAGTTCCCCACCCTGCAGAGCTACCTGGAGGCGAAGACGCCCAAACGCCTCCTCCCCAACGCCCCCAACTGGTGGGAGAACCTGCCCAAGTACTTCGTCAGCCAGCTCAAGGCCTGGTGGCCGAAGATCGACCCCGAGATCAGCTACCTCTACTTGGCCAAGCTGGGCCCCCACGTCGGCGGCAAGCCCGACGCCTCGAGCGACTACTCCCACCACGCCCTGCTGCACGCGGCCCTTTCGGGCGTGCTCAAGGGGCTGATCGCGGTGGGCCAGAACCCGGCGATGAGCGCCGCCAACGTCAACATGGCCCGCAAGGCGCTCGACAGCCTAGACTGGTTGGTGGTCCTCGACCCCTTCGAGACCGAAACGGCCGCCCACTGGAAGCGCCCCGGCGTGGATCCGAAAAGCATCAAGACCGAGGTCTTCTTCATTCCCACCCCGGTCTGGGTCGAGAAGACGGGCTCGATCACGAACACCGGCCTCTGGGCGCAGTGGTACGAGAAGGCCGTGGAACGCCCCGAAGGCACCGTGGACGAGATGTACTTCTTCACCAAGCTGGTGGAGGAGCTGCAGAAGCTTTACGCCGAGGGGGGCGCCTTCCCCGATCCGATCGTCAACCTTTCCTGGCCGGAATGGTCGGAAGAGCAGTCCGTGCACTGGGCCAAGGAGATCAACGGCTACGACCTCAGGACCGGCGAGCAGGT
>JALSIA010000118.1 GCA_026981865.1 Thermaceae bacterium | reverse complement strand
GCGCGCCGGTGCAGGCCGTCCACGTTCTGGGTGACGAGCAGGAAGCCCTCGCCCTTGCTGCGCTCCAGTTCCGCCAGATGCAGGTGCGCGGGGTTGGGCTCGGCCTCCATCACCTGGGCGTAGCGCAGCGCGTACCAGCGCCACACCTTCTCGGAGTCGCGGGCGTAGGCCTCGGGCGTGGCCAGCTCCTCGGGGCGCAGCCCCTCCCAGAGCCCACCCGCGCCGCGGAAGGTAGGGATGCCCGACTCGGCGCTGACGCCCGCTCCGGTGAGCACGGCCACCCTTTCGGCTCCGGCGATTTGCCGGCGGGCCTCCTGGACTTCCATGTTCTTAGAATAGCGCCGCGGGGTGCTAGATTGGACGTATGGCGCGTACGCAACGGCTGGAGGTCCGCCTGGCCCTGCCTCTGGCCCTGGTCGCCACGGTGACGGCCGTGGGCACCCTGGGGTACTGGCTGCTCTGGCGGCCCTACGGCGCCTCCTGGCTCGACGCGCTCTACATGACCTTCATCACCATCACCACGATCGGCTACAGCGAACCCTTCCCGCTCGACGAAGGGGCCCGGATCTTCACGATGGTCATCGGGACCACGGGCATCGCCAGCCTGTTCTACGTCTTCGGCGTCTTCATGGACTACCTGGTCGAGATGGGGGCCAGCGGCGAACGGAGGAAGCGGCAGATGGAGCGAAAAGTGACGGCGCTGTCGGAACACGTCATCCTCACCGGCCTGGGCCGCGTCGGCCATCAGGCGGCCGAGGAACTCAGCCAGGCGCGCGAACCCTTCGTGGTCGTCGAGCGCGACCCCGAGCGGGTGCAGTGGGCGGTGGACCAGGGCTACGTCGTGCTCGAGGGCGACGCCACCGAGGACGAAACCCTGAAAAAGGCGGGCATCGAGCGCGCCAAGGGGCTGATCGCCGCCACCGGCGACGACGCCGCCAACCTGTTCATCGTCCTGAGCGCGCGCGCCCTCAACCCCGAGCTCTACATCGTGGCCCGCTCGGAGGACGCAGGGGTCATCCCCAAGATGCTCAAGGCGGGGGCCAACCGGGTGATCGACCCCTACGCGATCGGGGGCCGGCGGCTCGCCAGCCTGGTGCTGCACCCCGCAGTGGTGGACTTCCTGGAAACCACGCTGCGTCGGGGCGGGGCCCCGATCTCGATCGAGGACATCCTGATCACCCGCGACAGCCCGCTGGCCGGAAAGTCGATCGCCGAGCTGAACCTCAACCGCCGCTACGGCATCGTGGTGCTCGCCGTCATCCGCGGCGAAGAGACCCTGGTCTCCCCCGCGGCCGAGTGCGTCTTCAAGCCGGGGGATCAGGTGATCGTGATGGCGACGGTGGAGCAGCTCGAGCGGTTCGTGCGCGAGATGGAACTGCAAGAGGGCGTGAACCGCAAGGAGCGGCTCGAGCGCGAAGCGAAGGGAGCGTAGACGATGCGGCTCTTCCCCCCCGAGGCCATGCGCGCCGCCGACGCGCGCGCGGTGGAGCTGGGCTACCCGAGCCTGCTGCTCATGGAGGCGGCGGGCCGGGCGGTCGCCGAGGCGGCCCGGGCCGCCTGGCCCGAGGCCAAAAGCTACGCGGTGGTCGCCGGAAAGGGCAACAACGGCGGCGACGGACTGGTCGCCGCCCGCTGGCTGCGCCTCTGGGGGTACACGGTGCGCGTCTTCGCCCCCGAGGGGCACCGCGGCGACGCCGCGCTGGCCCGCGCGGCGCTTTTGGCCCACCTGGAGGTCGAACCGCTGGAGGCCGTGGACCTGCACGAGGCCGACGTGGTGGTGGACGCCCTCTTCGGCACCGGGCTGACCCGTCCGTTGGAGGGCGCCTGGGCCCGGCTGGCCGAGCGCGTCAACGCCGCGGGCCGGCCCATCGTCGCCGTGGACGTTCCCTCGGGCCTGCCCCACGCCCCCCACGTCCGCGCCGACCTGACCGTGGCGCTGGCGGGCCTGAAACCGGACCACGTCTTCTACCCCGGCCGCGGCGCCTGCGGCCGCATCCAGCTGGCCCCCATCGGCCTGCCGCCTGAGCTGCTGGAGCCGCGCGAGCTGCCGGAGCTGCCCACCCCCGAGGCGATGCGGGCGCTGCTGCCGAGCCGTCCCGGCAACGCCCACAAGGGCTCGGTGGGCCGGGTGCTGGTGGTGGGCGGCGCGGCCGAGTACACCGGAGCTCCGGCGCTCGCGGCCCTGGGCGCCTACCGCGCCGGAGCGGGGCTGGTGACCGTGGCCTACCCCAGCGACGCCCGGGTGGAGCCGCCGCTGGAGGCCGTACGGCTCCCGGTCGGCCGCTGGCAGGACGCCCGGCTGTTCGAAGCCAGGGCCGAAGCCCTGGCCGTGGGGATGGGCGGGGGCAGCGGCGGCGGGGCTGCGGCGCGGGCGGCGCTGAAGCTTAAGAAGCCGACGGTGCTCGACGCCGACGCCCTCTACCCCGAGGTGGCGAAGGCCTACGCCGCCGCCGCCGTGCCC
>JALSIA010000117.1 GCA_026981865.1 Thermaceae bacterium | reverse complement strand
CTCTTCGCCTACAACGGAGGTTTCTCGGTCTACGCCCTCGCCGGGGGCGCGGCCTTCGCCCGCAGCGTGGACGTCAGCGAAGGGGCGCTCGCAGACGCCCGCGAGAACGCGCGCCTGAACGGACATGCGGACCGGCACGAGGCCGTGCGGGCCGACGTCTTCGAGTTCCTGAACGTCCACGAAGAGACCTACGACCTCGTCGTCCTCGACCCGCCGGCGCTGGCGAAGAAGCGCGGGCAGCTGCGCTCGGCGCTGCGGGCCTACGCCCGGCTGAACGCCGGCGCGCTGCGGAGGGTCCGCGCCGGCGGCCTGCTGGCCACGGCCAGCTGCACCGCTCAGGTGAGCCCGGCCGCCTTCCGCGAGGCGCTCGCCGAGGCGGCGCGGCGCGCCGGGGTGCGTACCCAGATCGTGCACGAGGCCGGCCACGCCCCCGACCACCCGCTCCGCCCCGAGTTCCCCGAAGGGCGCTACCTGAAGTTCGCCGTGCTGCGGGTGCTGGAGCCCATCGGGTAAGCTGCTAGGTGTTCCGCCCCCGGCGGCCCGTCCTATGGAAGCCCTCAGCGAAATTCTTGTCCTCGTCGGCGGTTTTTTCATCCTGGCGCTCGCGGCCAACACCATCGGGCAGTACGTCACCCGTTACAACCTGCCGCTGATCAGCGGCTTCCTCTTCGCGGGCATCCTGATCGGGCCCTACGTGCTGGGCATGATCACCCGCGAGGAACTCGAGCGCCTGCGCTTCGTCGACGAGATGGCCCTGGCCTTCATCGCCTTCGCCGCCGGGGCCGAGCTCTACCTGGGCGAGGTGCGGCCGCGGCTGCGCCCCATCGCGGTCATGACCGCGGTGCAAACCTTCACCATCGCGCTCGCAGGCGCCTGGGCGGCCTACCACCTCTTCGGTTTCATCCCCGACCTGGGCGAGCCCGCACGCCGCGCGGTCGCCCTCATGACCGGGGTGGTGCTGGTGGCCCGCTCGCCCTCCTCGACGATCGCCATCATCAACGAGCTGCGCGCCAAGGGCCCCTTCACCCAGCTGGTGCTGGGGGTCACGGTCGTGACCGACGTGGTCGTCATCGTCCTCTTCACTCTGGCCTACGAACTGGCGCTCGTCTGGGTGCACGGCCGGCCGCTGGGCCTGGGCTTCCTGCTGCTGCTGGCGGTGGAGATCGCCACTTCGGTGGCGCTGGGCTACCTGCTCGCCGCCTTCTTCCGCCACCTCATGGCCACGCGGCTGCACGCCTGGCTCAAGGGGGCGGTGGTGCTCGCCTCGGGCTACGGCATCTTCGCGGTGAGCCACGTTCTGCGCGCGACGAGCGACCGCTTCCTGCACGCCCCGGTGACGCTCGAGCCCCTGCTGATCGGCATGATCGCCAGCTTTCTGCTCGTCAACTACACCGGCTTTCGCGACGAATTCTCCAAGATCCTCGAGGACCTGGGCCCCGCGGTCTACATCGCCTTCTTCACCCTCACCGGCGCGGGGCTGGCCCTCGACGTGCTGGGCCGCGCCTGGCCCATCGCCCTCGCCCTCTTCGCCGCGCGCATGGTCGGCATCTTCTCCGGTTCCTTCCTGGGCGCGCTGCTCGCGCGCGAACCGCTGCGCCACGCCGCCTACTCGGGCCTCGCCTTCGTAACCCAGGCGGGGGTGGCCCTGGGGCTCACCAAGAAGGTGGCCGACGAGTTCACCGGCTTCGGCGAGCCCTTCGCCGCGGTGATCGTCGGGTTGATCGTGCTCAACCAGCTCGTGGGGCCGCCGCTGTTCAAGTGGTCGCTCTTGGCCGTGGGCGAGGCCCGCCCCCGCGGGCACACTGCTTTCGACGGCGTGCGCGACGTCATCCTCTTCGGCGACGACGACCAGACGCTCACCCTCGCCCGCCGCCTCACCGCCGACGGCTGGCAGGTGCGGCTGGCCACGCCGGACCCCGAACGCGCCGGCGAGCTGGCGGCGGCGGGGTTTCCCGTCGTGCCCTACCGCGAGCTCGACGAGGCGACGCTCGCGGCGCTCGAAGCCGAGGGGGCCGACGCCGTCGTCTGCCTGCTCTCCGACGCCGAGAACCACCGCATCTGCGAGACCTTCTACGAGAAGTACGGCACCGAGAGCCTGGTGGTGCGCCTGGCGGACCGCGGCTGGGCCCCGCGCTTCCAGGAGCTGGGGGCCCTGGTCGTCGACCCCAACATGGCCACGCTGAGCCTGCTCGAGCAGTTCGTGCGCGCCCCCCAGGCGGCCAGCCTGCTGTTGGGGCTGGAGAAGGGCAAGCAGGTCGTCGACATCGAGCTGCGCGACCCCACCCTCCACGGGGCGCTCCTGCGCGAGCTGCGGCTGCCGCCCGACACCCTGGTGCTGGCGATCCACCGCGACGGCCAGGCCATCGTCACCCACGGCTACACCCAGCTGCGCCTGGGCGACAAGGTGACCGTGATGGGCAGCCCCGAGAGCCTGCGCGAGGTCGAGCTCAAGTTCGCTGCGGCGGGAGCGGGGCGTTCGGCCTGACGCGACCGGTATAATTGCCCCATAGATGCGGGTTTGCTTTTTCGTCACCTGTCTGGCCGACCAGTTCTTCGCCGAAGCCGCCGCCGACGCGGTACGGCTCTTGCGGGCGCTGGGCGTGGAGGTCCGCTTTCCCCGCGCGCAGACCTGCTGCGGCCAGCCCGCCTACAACGCCGGACACTGGGACGAGGCCCGCAAGATGGCCGCCCACACCCAGGACGTCTTCGAGGGGTGTGACTACGTGGTGCTGCCCTCGGGCTCGTGCACCACGATGCTGCGCGCCTACAGCCCCCGCCTCTTCGAAGGCGACCGCCCCCGCTACGACGCGGCGCTGGACCTGGCCGAGCGCAGCTACGAGCTGGTGGAGTTCCTGGTGCGGGTGCTGAACACAGGAAGCGTGGGACGGGGGCTCGCGGGCCGGCGGCTGGCCTACCACCACGGCTGCCACGTCAGCCGCGAACTGGGCATCAAGGAGGAGCCGGTGCGGCTATTGGAGGCGGCCGGGGCTGAGGTCGTACCCTGGGAGGCCGACCAGGAGTGCTGTGGCTTCGGCGGCGTCTTTTCGGTCAAGAACGCGCCCGTCAGCCTGGCCATGGCCGACCGCAAGCTCGGCACCCTGTCCGCGGTGGACGCGCTCACCTCGGCCGACGGCGCCTGCCTGCTGCACCTGGCCGGCCGCGCGAAGAAGCGCGGTCTCGGGGTGCCGGTGCGCCACGTCGCCAGCCTTCTTTGGGAGGCGCACCGTGGCGGCTAAGGGCTACAGGGCGGCGGCGCGGCGCACCCTGGAGCGGCAGCCCGAAGTGCGCGAGGCGGTCACCCGCGCCACCCTCCACTTCGACCAGAACCGCGAGCGCGCCTACGACGAAGTCGAGGCCGAGGCCTGGCGCGACTGGGCCGCGGCGACGAAGCGCCACACCCTGAGCCGGCTCGACGGCTACCTGCTCGAGGCCGAAGCGCAGCTCACCGCCCGCGGCGCCGAGGTCCACTGGGCCGAGGACGCCGAGGACGCGCAGCGGATTTTGCAGGAGCTGGTGGAGCGCTACGGCGTGCGGCGGGTGGTCAAGGGCAAGAGCATGCTCAGCGAGGAGCTGGGGGTGAACGAGCATCTGGAGCGCTTGGGGGTGGAGGTCTTCGAGACCGACCTGGGCGAGTACATCATCCAGCTCGCGGGCGAGCCCCCCAGCCACATCGTCGGGCCGGCGATCCACAAGGGGCTCGAGGAGATCCGCGCCCTCTTCCACGAGAAGCTGGGCACGCCCCCGGACGCCGGCCCCGAGGTGCTCGCCGCCGCCGCCCGCCGGGTGCTGCGCGAGGCCTTCCTGACCGCGGAGATGGGCATCAGCGGGGCGAACTTCCTGGTGGCCGAGACGGGCACGCTGGTGCTCGTGGAAAACGAGGGCAACATCCGCCTCACCACCAGCGCACCCCGGGTGCACGTGGCGCTCGTGGGCATCGAGAAGCTGCTGCCGCGGGCGTGCGACCTGGAGGTCTTCCTGCAGCTCCTTGCGCGCGCCGCCACCGGGCAGAAGATCGGCACCTTCGTGAGCCTGATCCACGGACCGCGCCTCCCCGAAGAGCCCGACGGCCCCGAGCACCTGCACGTCGTCTTCGTGGACAACGGGCGAACGAGCGTCCTCGCCGACCGCACGATGCACGAGGCGCTCGCCTGCATCCGCTGCGGCGCCTGCCTCAACGCCTGCCCCGTCTACCGCCAGACCGGCGGCCACGCCTACGGCCAGGTCTACTCCGGGCCCATCGGTATCGTGCTTACCCCCGGGCTCAAGGACCCCCGCCTCGCCGACGACCTTGGCTACGCCTGCAGCCTCTGCACCGCCTGCGCCGACGTCTGCCCGGTGAGGATCCCCCTGCCCCAGCAGATCCTCGCCTGGCGGGTGCGCAGCGCCGAACGTGCCCCCGCCGCCGAACGGCTGGCCTTTGCGGGCTACGCTCAGCTGATGACCCGGTCGCGCTTCTACAAGCTCTCGGGCAAGCTGCTCCGACTCGCCGCACCCCTCACCGGCGCGCCCTGGCTGCCGGTGCTGGGGGCCTGGGCCGCGGGTCGCGGGGCGCTCGAGCCCAGCCCCAAGAGCTTCCGTGAGATCTGGGAGGAGGAACTGAACGGTGCCTGACGCCCGGAGCCGCATCCTCCGTCGGCTTCGCCGCGCCCTCGAAGGGCGATGGCCGCTGGAGGCGCCCACCGGCCCCTGGCGCCCCGCCGTGGAGGCCGCGGATGCGGTGGAGCGCTTCCTCGCCCACGCGGAGGCCAGCGGCGTAGAGCCCCAGCGCTTCGACAGCCCGGCCGCCGCCCGCACTTGGCTCGCGGACTGGGCGACGGAGTTCGCCGGCGCTGCGGTGAGCCCGCGCGTGCCCCCTCCGTTCGCCCCGGCGCTGCCGACGGCGCCGCCCGAGGAGGCCGAGCTGGGCGTGAGCCGCGCCCTCGCCGCCGTGGCCGACACCGGCAGCGTGCTGCTTTCGAGCACCGAGGGCCGCCGGTTACAGCTGCTGCCTCCCGTCCACCTGGTCTGGGTGGACGAGGCCGAGGTCGTCCAGCACCTGGGCGAGGCGTTGGGGCGGTTGGGGGACGATCCGCCCAGCGCCCTGGCGCTGCACTCGGGCCCCAGCAAGTCGGCCGACATCGGCCAGATCATGGTGCAGGGGGTGCACGGCCCCGGGCGGCTGGTCGTGGCGGTGGTGCGCGGCCTGATGGAGCTGGAGGCCCGCCCCGATGAACCGGCCCCCGCGCCCGGAGCTCCCGCGCACACCCCTAAAACCGCACCCCCCTCCGACCTCGACTGGGCGGCGGTGCGCGCGCTGGCAGGGCGCCGCCTCGCCACCAAGCGGGGCGACGCCTTCGCCGTCGAGAAGGTTACCGAGAACACGGCGGTGGTTCGGGTGAGCTCGAGCGGCAAGGCCTACACCCTGCGCCGCCGCTGCCTGGAAAAGGCCGTGCGCCTTGCCGCCTCCGGCACCCCCATCCCCGGCCCGGCGGCTTACCGCAAGCACGCCTGCAACGAAGCCCCCGCCTACGCCTGGGCCGTCCTGCGCGCCCTCGATCTCGTCTGACCGTGCGCCTCGACTGGCAAACCTACACCCTGGAGCTGGCCCACCCCTTCCGCATCGCCCACGGCACCAGCCTCACCCGGACCGCCGTCTTCGTGAACCTGGAAGGTGGCCTCGGCGAGGCCGCGGTGGTGGACTACCACGGCGAGCGGCTGGAGGCGGTGACCGCCTACCTGGAGGCCGCCCGCGACCGGCTCGAGGGCGCGCCCGCCAGCCTACAGGAAAGGCTCGCGCGCCTGCCCGCCGGAGGATCGCGCGCGGCGCGGGCGGCGCTGGAGATGGCGCTCTTCGACCTCTGGGGCCGGGCGCTGGGCGCGCCGCTGTGGCGGCTCTTCGGCCTCGATCCGGACCGCGCCCCGCCCACTTCGTTCACCGTCGCCATGGGCGAACCCGAGGAGATGGCCGGGCTGGCCCGGGCCGCGAAGATGCCCGTCCTCAAACTCAAGCTGGGCTCCGAAGGCGACCTGGAGCGGCTCGAGGCGGTGCGCGCCGCCCGCCCCGACGCCCGGATCCGGGTCGACGCCAACGGCGGCTGGACGCCCGAGGCCGCCCGCCGCCTCCTCCCCGAGCTCACACGCCTGGGCGTCAAGTTGCTGGAACAGCCCCTGCCGCCCGAGGACCGCGCGGCCTACGCCGGGCTGAAGGGCCGCGGCCTCCCGCTCTTCGCCGACGAACCCATCAAGACCGTGCGCGACGTGGTGGACTGGGCCCCCTACGTGGACGGGGTGGTGATCAAACTGGCCAAGAGCGGCGGCCTCGCCCCGGCGCGGGCCATGATCGCGACCGCCCGCGGCCTCGGTCTGCAGGTGATGCTGGGCTGCATGGTCGAGACCCGGCTGGCCGTGGGGGCGGCCGCCCACCTGGCGCCGCTGGCCGACCACGCCGACCTTGACGGCCCGTTGCTCCTAAAAAACGACCCCTTCACCGGCCTGGACTACGACGGCGCGCGGCTGCGCCTGCCGGCCGAACCCGGGCTGGGGATCCGCCCGCGAACTTAGGAAACCCTTCACGGGCGAGGCTAAGATGGGGGCATGAAGCGCGCTCTCGCACTGCTCACCCTCCTCGCCGGCCTGGCGCTGGCCGAACGCCCCCTGGCCGTGGCCACGATCCCGCCGTACGCCGCGCTCGCCCGTGCGGTGCTGGGGGACGGTTGGCAGGTGGAAAGCCTGGTGCCGCCCGGGGCCAACCCCCACGTTTTCAGCCCCACCCCCGCCGACGTGAAGAAGGTGGCCCGGGCCCGGCTCGTGATCCTGAACGGGTTGCACCTGGACGAATGGATCGTGGACAAGCTGATCCGGCCCAACAACCTGGAGGCCCGGGTCTTTCGCGCCGAGGACTCGACCGGGCCCCTGGTGCGGCCGCTGCCTTCGGGCGCGCCCGACCCCCACGTCTGGACCGACCCGATCGCCATGACCTTCGTGGTCCAGGACCTGGCCCGCGTCGCTGGAGAGCTCGATCCCGCGAACGCCGCGGCCTACCAGGAGCGCGCCCGCGCCTACGAACTTGCGCTCACCGAGCTCGACCGGTCGATCCGCGCCCGGCTGGCCACCGCGCCCACGAACCGCTTCGTGGCCTTCAAAAACCCCTTCACCTACCTGGTGGCCCGCTACGGCCTGGAGCGCGTCTTCTTGATCACCCCCAACCCTGCGGCCCAGCCCAGCCCCCGCGAGCTCGCCGAAGCGGCCAAGGTGCTCGCGCGCAGCGGCCTCGACTACCTGGTCGCGCCGCTGCAGCTCGAAGGCGAGGCCGAGCGGGTGGCCCGCACCCTGGGGGTGAAGCCGGCGCTCCTCGACCTGCTGGGCCAGCGAGGCGACGACTACCTGGCCGTCTGGGAGGCCAACGGGCGCATCCTGGCCCGGGCGCTGGGCGCAGAGGAATGAAGCGGCCGCGTACCCTGGGCGAGCTGAAGGCGAGCGGCTGGCCGCTCGAGCGCCTGCGGCGCGGCGTGCGGGAGGAGGCACGGGCAAACCTGGCGGCCAAGCTGCGTACCGGTGCACCGCTCTTCCCCGGCGTCCACGGCTACGACGAGACGGTGATCCCGGCGCTGGTGCGGGCGATCCTGGCACGGCAGCACTTCATCCTGCTGGGGCTGCGGGGCCAGGCCAAGACCCGGATCCTGCGCAGCCTGGTGCGCCTGCTCGACTCCGAGCTGCCGGCGCTCGACACCCCGCTGCGCGACAACCCGCTCTCGCCGGTCAGCCCCGAGGGGCGGCGGCTGCTCGCCGAAGCGGGGGACGACGCCCCCCTCGTCTGGCTCGCCCCCGAGGACCGCTACGTGGAGAAGCTGGCCACCCCCGACGTGACCGTAGCCGACCTGATCGGCGAGCTCGACCCCATCAAGGCGGCGCGCCGCGGCGAAGGGCTTTCCGACCTGGAGGCGGTGCACTACGGCCTGATCCCCCGCGCCAACCGCGGCGTCTTCGCGATCAACGAGCTGCCCGACCTGCCGGCCCGGGTGCAGGTGGCGCTGTTCAACGTGCTCGAGGAGGGCGACGTCCAGGTACGCGGCTTCCCCTTGCGGCTGCCGCTCGACGTCTGGCTCGTCTTCAGCGCCAACCCCGAGGACTACACCGCCCGCGGCCGCATCGTCACGCCGCTCAAGGACCGCATCGACGCCGAGATCCGCACCCACTACCCCCGCCACCTGGCTGCGGGGATGCGCATCACCCGCGCCGAGGCGCGCCTGCCGGAAGGCGTGCGCATCCCCGACTTCGTGGCCCGCGCGGTGGAGCGGGTGGCCTTCCTGGCGCGCCGCGACCCGCGCGTGGACCCGTCGAGCGGCGTCAGCCAGCGCCTGGCCATCGCGCTGCTCGAGCAGGTGGCCGCGGGGGCCGAGGTCCGCGCCCTGATCCACGGCGAGGCCCCGCTGGCGCGGCCGCGCGACGTCTACGGCGGCTTGCCCGCGATCACCGGCAAGCTCGAACTCGAGTACGAGGGCGAGCTCGTGGGGGCCGAGGCCCTGGCGCGGGAGCTGATCGCCCGCGCCTTCGCCGAGGAGTGGGGCGAGCGCCCGGGGCTCGAGGCCGTGACCGCCTGGTTCGAGGAAGGGCGCAGTCTGGAGCTGCCCGACGCGGCGGAGACCGCCTGGGCGCACGTCCGGGAGGTGGCCCCGCTCGCGGACCTCGCCGCACCCCACGCACCGAGCGCGGCCGAGGGGGTCGCCTGGGCCGAGTTCGCCCTGGAGGCGCTGGTGGGCCGGGGCGCGCTCACGCGCACCGAGGCGGGCTACCGCAAGTCGCCTTCGCCCGAGGAGGCGGCGGGCGGACGGGAGACGCTGCCGCCCTGAGGCGGGCTAACCGAGGTTGCGTTTGAGGAGGTTGATCAACTCGGAGAGCTGCTGGCTCAGCTCGCGGTTCTGCTCGACCAGCGTTTCCAGCTTGGCCTCGAGCTTGCCCTCGGAGGCCTGCTGCTCCTCCTGAGCCCGGCGCGAGACCTCGATCGGGATGGCCTTGAAGAGCAACGAGGTGTTGCCGCAGATCGGGCAGATCAGCCCCGCGGGGGCCACCGAGGGGCCGTAGAAGATGCGGGTGGAGTCCTGGGGGCAGAGCAGGTACTTCTGCCCCCCTGCCTCGCCCAGATAGACGCGCTCGGCGAGTTCGTGCGCCTCTTCGGAGGCGAAGCCCACGTAGTAGTCGCCGCCGATCTCGACGTAGCCCTCGGGCAGGACCTCGCGCGTGGGCACGAGCTCCGACTTCAGCCCGCTTGGGGGCGAGATCCAGGCGAGGCCGTTCCACTTGAGGTGGCGCAGGTGGCGCCGCCCCTGGTGGTCCTCGACCTCGATGATGAGGGTGACCTCCGGGTCCTTGGGGTAATAGAAGAAGCGCACCGCCCGCACGCCCTCCAGGCCTTCCTGCGGCGGCAGGGTGTACGAGAGCGGCCCTTGGCCGCGCTCGGGGTAACCGACCATCCGCTCCAGGTCCTGCCGCGTCAGACCGGGGGTGCGCTCGTCCCCTTCGAGCAGCAGGCGCACTTTCCGGAAGGCGCGTTCCAAACCCGGGTCGGCTTGCATACCCCCAGTCTACCGCAAAAAGGCCGGCCCCCAGGGGCCGGCCTGCACCGCTCGGGTTCGGAGGCCTAGTTGGCGCCTTCGCCCGCAGGCTGCGCCTCGGGCGCCGGCTTCTCCGGCGCGCCCGGGCCGGGCGCCTGCTGGGTCGCGGGCTCCTCGGTCTTGGGCGCGAGGCTTTGGAGCACGTCGACGATGTTGTTCTCCACACCGGCCTGCTGCTTCAGCTGGTCGATCCACTCGGCGGCCAGCTTGGCCCGCTTGGCCGCCAGCGCCAGCTGCTCGGCCTCGGCCTTGACGGCCTCGAAGGGCTTCTTGACCTCGGCCTTCTTGTCCTTGACGAGGACGACCATGTAGGTCTTCTGATCGTCCTGGCCGGGCAGCTCGACGACCTCGGAGACGCCCCAGTCGCCGGCGCGGGCGTAGTCGGCGTCGGTGGCGAAGACCAGCTGCTCGACGACCGGCGGCAGGCCGCTGCCGGGGTTGACCGTGCCCAGGTCGCTTACCTGGCCGCCCAGCCCTTTGGCCAGCTCCTCGAGGGGGTCGCCGGCGATCAGCTTTTCGCGGAACTTGTCGGCGGTCTCCTTGTCCTTGAAGCTGACCGTCTTGACGGTGGCCGACGCCGGGATGCTGAAGCGCGCGGGGTTCTCCTCGTAGTACGCGCGCACCTCGTCCGGGGTCACCGTAACGTCCTTCGTCTTCCAAAGCTGCACGTCCTGGGCCTTCTGGGCGCGGGTGCCGATGAAGGGCTCGCCCGAAGCCTCGGCCTGTTGCAGCAGCAGCTCCTCGGTGATCAGCTGGTCCGTGGCGGCCGGGAAGAAGAAGGAGACGGCCAGTTCGCCCAGGCCCTGCTGGATCAGCTGGGGCACCTGCTGGTCGGAGAAGACGACCTGGATGACGTCGGCCAGCTTGATCGCCTTGTCCCCCACCTTGGCCACGTCGGGGTTCTTGTACTCGTAGGGGATCTGCTCCTCGGTGAACTTGACCACGGCGCGGTCGCGCACCTCGCGGATGTAGTTCTCCACCGCCCCGTTCTGCTTGACCGAGAGGGCGTCGCTCTTCACCCGGTCGGCCACCTCTTCGTAGGGAACGTCGCCGCCGGGCAGGAACTCCTCGACCTTGACGATGTAGTAGCGGCCCCCGGTCTCGATGACCTCGGTCATGCCGCCGCTCTTCAGCTGGAAGACGGCGTCGGCCACGGGGGTGGGGAAGACGAGGCGGGTGACGGGGCCGGGTTCGCTCGAGCCCGGCTCGGCGCCCACCGCGCCGCCCTGCTCCGCGCCCACCTTCGAGTACTGCCGCGCCAGCTCGGCAAAGTCGGCGCCGCCGATCAGCTGCTTGTAGACCTCCTCGGCGGCGGCCTGGTCGTCGAGGACGATCTGGCGCGCCTTGACGCGGTCCTCGGCGGCGTACTCGCCCTTGTGCAGCTCGTAGTAGAAGCGGGCCTCCTCGTCCGTCAGCTTGACCTTCTTGCGCAGCTCGTCGATGCGCTTCTGAATGCGCAGCTGGGTGCGGATCTCGTCGCGCAGCTGGCTGTCGGTGTAGCCGATGGACTGCAGGAAGCGGTCGTAGCCCTCGCGGTCCGTGACCCCCAGGCGCTCGCGCAGCTGGTCCACCTGTTGCTTGACCTCGGAGCTGGAGACGCGGATACGGGCGGCGTCCTGCCGCAGCGCCTCGAGGGTGATGACCTGCTCCAGGAAGTAGGTGTCGATCAGCGGCCGCAGCACCCCGGTGGGGTTGAGGGTGAAGAGCGGGTTCGTCTGCGCTTTGCGCATCAGCTCCAGCTCGTTGATGGGCTGGCCGTTCACGTAGAGGATGGGCCGGCCCTCCTGCTGCGGGTTCCCTTGCGGGGTGAAGAGAAAGATGGTACCGATGGCAAAGGCCGCAGCCAGAATGCCGAAGATGATGGTGATGGCGCGTTTACTTATTTTCACTTGACGTCCTCCTTCGGGCGGTGCTAGATTGCTGGGTGCGAGTGCGCCCGTAGCTCAGTTGGATAGAGCGTCGGCCTCCGGAGCCGAAGGCCACAGGTTCGAATCCTGTCGGGCGCACCACTTTTTTCTTTATAGTGGCCCAGCTTGAGTCCTGGGTGAACCCGACACACAAACCGGATTGTAGCACGCGGCGTACGCGGCCCCAGGCGCCCGCCAGCGTAGAATGAGGGCAGGAGGTGTCCCATGATCAAGCGTCTGCTTCTCGCCACCGACGGCTCCGCCCCCGCGCTGGGCGCCGAGCGGCTGGCGGGCTACCTGGCTTACGAGCTGGAAGCGGTGCTCGAGGCCCTTTACGTGCGGGACATCCGGCTGATCCGCATGCCCGAGCTGATGGACTGGGGCGCGATCAGCATGCCCATGCCCGTCTACCACGAAGAGATGGAGAAGGTGCTGACCGCGCGCGCCGAGGCGGTGCTGGAGCGCGTACGCCAGGAAACCGAGCAGGCGGGCGTAACGGTCGAGCCGACGGTGCGTACCGGGGTGCCCTACCAGGTCATCGTCGAGGAGGCGCGCACCGCCGACCTGGTGGTGCTGGGCCGGGCCGGCGAGGCCAGCGGCCATGAGGCCACGGGGCTGGGCTCGACGACGGAGCGGGTGGTGCGCACCTCGCCCACGCCGGTGCTGGTGGCACCGCTCGAACCGGTGCGGCCCGACCGGCTGCTCCTCGCCTACGACGGCTCCGACCCCGCGACCCGGGCGCTGCACCTGGCGGCGGAGCTGGCCGCGGGGCTGGCGCTGCCCGTCGCGGTGCTGACCGTGGACGACGACGCCATGCGTGCCGAGGCGCTGGCCGCCGAGGCCGTCGCTTACCTGGCCGAGCGCGGGGCCAGCGCCAGCGCCCAGACCGCCGCCGGCGACCCCGACGAGCGCATCCTGGAGGCCGAGGCGCCCACCGATCTGCTGGTGATGGGGGCCTTCGGCAAGGGGCTGATCCGCACGTTGCTGCTGGGTTCGACCGCCGAGCTGGTGCTGCGGCGGGCGGTGGGGCCCGTCCTGGTCGTCCGCTGAAATGTTCTTCTACGAATACCTCTTCGTCCGCGCCTCGCTGATCTACCTGATCTACACGGCGCTCCTGGGTTTTCTCTTCTACCTCGAGCCCGGCTGGATGGCCTACCTGCGCAGCTCGCACGTGCACGCGGGGCTGGTGGGCTTCTTCCTCAACATGGTCTTCGGGGTGGCCTACTGGATGATGCCGCGGCCGGGCCAGCTCAAGCAGCCGGGGCTGGAGGCGGCCACCTTCTATGCCCTCAACACCGGCCTGGTGCTGCGCCTGGTCGTCGAACCCTTCGCGCTGGCCCAGCGCTCGGAGGCGCTGCAGGCGCTGCTCGTCCTCGGCGCGCTGCTCCAGTTCGCGGCGGTGCTGCTCTTCGCCTACGCCATGCAGCGGCGCGTCGTTACTAATGAAATGCTTTGGAAACTGCGTAAGATGAGGGAAGCGAGGCAGAACCATGGCGACCCCCCCGAAGACTGAACGACCGGTTTGGACGGCCATCCTCGACCTTCCGCCCCCGCCCGAGGCGCAGATGCGCGAGCAGCTGGCCTTCGTGGGCCTGAACGAAACGGCCAAGCGCCAGATGTACCTCGACGGCGAACCGTTGCTGCGCCACGCCGCCGACTGGGTGGCCGCGGCCTACGACCACCTCTCGCGTTTCGCCCCCACGGCCAAGGCGCTGGGCTGGGAGGGGCGCGTCCCCGAGGACGAGCTCTACCTGCGGCGCACCTTCTTCTCGGGCTGGATCGGCCGCACCATCGGCGTGGACACCTCGGACGAGTTCGCCCGCTACCTCTTCCACGCCGGCCGCGTCCACGCCGGCTACGGCCCCGACCGCCGCTTCGTACCGCCCGAGTGGGTCAGCCTCTCACTGACGCTGATCCTGCGCATGTTCAGCACCGTCGTCCCCGCCGAACGGCTGGGCTTGTGGACGAGCTATCTGGGTGTGCAGCAGGAGGTGATGCGCGCCGGCTTCGAAGCCGCGCTCGAGCTCGAGAAGGGCCGCACCGTGGTCAAGGTGGACGCGCTGGGGCTGGCGCTGCCGGCGCTGCCCGAACCGCTCGAGGTGCGCATTCCCCAGGGCGGCACGGTGCTGGACGCCGCCCTCAAGGTGCTCGCCTTCCGTCCGGAACTGCGCGACATCGCGCTCGAGCCCGTGCAAGACGCCGAAGAACACGCCGGCTGGATGGAAGAGGTGACCCGCTGGCGCTTCAAGCCGCGCTGGGCGCTGCTCAAGAACGGTCGCGACGTGGCCTACCTGGAGGGGTTGGCCACCCGGCTGAAGACCGGCGACGCCCTCACCCTCCTGCCCCCCGGGCGCTGACCCCGACCGCGGACGACGCCCCGCCGTACGGCGGGGCGTGGGTTTTCGCCGGCGCGGCGGTCACCAGCCCATGCGGATACCCACCGCGGTCAGGATCGCCACCAGCCAGCCGAAGAACATCTGACTCCAGCCCACGTGCCGGGCCGTGACCGGGGGACGTTCGAGCATGTAGACCGCGTAGACCGCAAGCGCCAGCACCGCCCACATCCCCAGCCAGGGGCTCAGGCCCCAGACGGCCCCGAGGAAGAGGACGAAGACGCCCAGCACCGCGGTGGCGAAGGTGGAGATCTTGCTCACCGGCTTGCCGTAGGCGCGGCGCACCTGGGCGCGCGCGTAGCGGATGGCCACGAGGCCGCGCACGGCTAGGACCAGCCAGGCCCCCCAGGCCAGCCGCGCGTCACCGCCGCCGGCGAGGACGATCGCCGTGGCCACGCCGCCCATGGCGAGCGAGCCCGAGAGCTCGCCGATCAGGGTGCGCCCCTTGCCGAGCGCGTCGTAGACCACCTGCACCACCACCAGCGGCAGCGCCGCGAGCAGCGGCACCAGGAACCCGCGCTCCCCGGTAAACCAGGCCACGGCGAGGCCCGCGAGCGCCAGCCCACCGTAGAGCAGGGCGAAGAAGAGCGCCAGCCGCGTGCGCGGGTAGACGTGGCCGCGGCGCAGGTCCCCCGCGGCCAGCTTGGTGGGGTGGCGGGCGAAGAAACTGGCCAGCGCCATCAGCCCCAGCCCCCAGCCGGCGGGGCTGGGGGCGACGAGCAGCCCCAGGATCACGGGCTCGAGCGTGAAGCCCCAGCCCCCGTGCTCGTTGGGGACGGCCAGGCTCTTCAGGGTCGCGGTGGGAACGGGTCGGGTCGCCATCTCGGGGCCAGTCAACCACAACCGCGCCGAAAATAAATGAGACGAGCGCTACTCCCCCACGACCTCGCGAGCGAAGGTCTCGAAGGAGGCCTCGAAGTTCTCCAGGAAGACCGCGAGCACCCCCGGCAGGTCCACGCCTCCGGCCAGGTCGAGGTCGCTTTCCAGCACCGGGTCGAGTTCGTCGTCGAGGTAAACCTTGGCGAAACGGTAGCTGTAGTTCCAGTCGTTGACCTTCTGCAGCGGCACCTTGCCGTCGGTGCTGAAGGCGGCGTAGAGCTGCAGGCTCTCGTAGCCGGGCCGCTCGGCGATGTCGTCGTAGAAGAAGAGCAACGCGTTGTAGCCGCTTTTTAACTCGATCCGGAAGAGCGGCATCCCCTCGTCGTCCTGGTCGAGGGTGAAGCTGTAGCCCAGATCGGAAAGGACCGCGGACACCTGGCGGGCGTCGGTGGAACCCACCGGGTCGGAGATGGCGAGGGCCGGGAAGGCAAAGAGGAGGGCCGTAAGAATGAGGATGCGGACAGGTTTCGTCATGACCCGCTCATTCTACCTTCGCCCCGTCGCCGAAGACGACGTCGAGGACCCAGGAGACGATGGAAAGCAGCAGGGCGCCCCAGAAGGCGCCGGCGAAGCCCACCACATCGAGCGCCGTCGCCTGGGCGACGAGCAGCAACACCATAGCGTTCACCACCAGGGTGAACAGCCCCAGGGTGAGCAGGTTGAGCGGCAGGGTAAAAAGCAGCAGCAGCGGGCGCACCAAGGCGTTCGCCAGCCCCAGCACCAAGCCGGCGACCAGGTAGTCGGCGAGGGTGCTGCCGGGGGCAAAGTTCACGCCGCGGTAGAGCTGGGCCACCACCCACAGCGCCAGGGTGTTCAGGATCCAGCGGATGAGAAAGTTGCGCATACCCCAGTTTAGCCCGGGGGTTGAGCACGGCGGCGGCGAGGCGCATACTGGTGTTAGTATGCGCTTACATTCATCTCGCTCCACCGACGACCGCCTCCTCGAGGCGGCCCTGGAGCTGCTCGGCGAACGCGGGTACGAGGGGGCGACCACGCGCCGGATCGCCGAACGCGCCGGCGTGGCCGAGGTCACCCTCTTCCGCCGCTTCGGCTCCAAGGCGCGGCTGCTGGCCGAGGCGGTGCGGCGTGCGGGGGCGGACTTCGAGGAGGCGGCCGCCCGCCCGAGCGGCGACCTGAAGGCCGACCTACACGCCCTCGCCGGGCGCTACCTGAGGCAGTGGCGGCGCGCGGGCACGTTCCCCTTCGTGGTGGCCGGGGCGGCCGCGCGCGAGCCGGAGCTGCGTCGGGCGCTCGAGGAGGCGCTGGCCGGCCGGCTCGCGACCGTGCGCGCCTTCTTCGAGCACTACCAGCGGCAGGGCGAATTGCGCCCGGCCCCGGCGGGCTCGCTGATCCACGCCTTTTTCGGCCCCCTGGTTTCCGCCGCGCTCTTCGGGGCGGCGCTCGAAGGGGCGCCTGCCCTCGACGTCGAGGCCCACGTCGAGGGCTTTCTCGGGGGGTGGGCCGCGTGAGTGGGGGCCGGGTCAGGGTGCAGGCCCAGGGGATGGAGCGCCGCTTCGGCC
>JALSIA010000116.1 GCA_026981865.1 Thermaceae bacterium | reverse complement strand
GCCCAGTACTTGATGAGCTCAAAGATCTGGTCCACGTCGCTGAGGCGCGCCTTGCGCAGGTTGGTTTCGAGCATCGGGTCCACCTCGGGCAACTCGGCGGACTTGAGCTCCAGCTTCATCATGACCCGTCCTCCTCCAGTTCCTTCTTGGCTTCGGCGATCCGCGCCCGCACCTGCTCGGGCGCGGTACCGCCGTAGACGTTTCGGCTGCTTACCGACCCCTCGACCGAAAGCAGCGCGAGCGCGTCTTCGTCGAACAGCTCACTGAAGGAGCGCAGCTCGTCGAGGTCAAGGTCGTCCAGGTCGCGGTCCTCTTCCTGCAGCTTGCGGACGATTCGGCCCACCACCGCGTGGGCCTGGCGGAAGGGCAGGCCCTTACGGCTCAGGTAGTCGGCCAGGTCGGTGGCCAGGGCGAATCCGCCCGCCGCCGCCCGCCTCGTCGTCTCCGGGTGCCACGTGAGCCCTGGCAGCAGCGCCGCCATGAGCTTGAGGGACGATGTATAAGTATCCAGCGCGTCGAAGACCGGCTCCTTGTCCTCCTGCAGGTCCTTGTTGTAAGCGAGCGGCAAACCCTTAACTACGGTAAGGAGCGTGACCAGGTCGCCGATCGTCCGCCCCGCCTTGGCGCGGATCAGCTCGGGGATGTCGGGGTTCTTCTTCTGCGGCATGATCGAGCTGCCGGTGGCGAAGGCGTCGGGCAGGGTGACGAAGTCGAACTCGAAACTCGAGTAGAGCACCAGCTCCTCGGCCAGGCGCGAAAGCGTCAGCTGGCCGATGGCGATGGCCGAAAGCGCCTCCAGCGCGAAGTCGCGGCTGGCTACGGCGTCGAGGCTGTTGCGCATCGGCCCCAAAAAGCCCAGCTGCTCGGCAACGTAGTGGCGGTCGATGGGAAAGCTCGTCCCCGCCAGCGCCGCCGCCCCCAGGGGCGACTCGTCCATACGGAAGAGGGCGTCGAGCACCCGGGTGGTGTCGCGCGAAAGCATTTCGTAGTAGGCCATGAACCAGTGCGAAAGCAGCACCGGTTGGGCCCGCTGCAGGTGGGTGTAGCCGGGCAGGATCACCGGCGGCTCCAGGTGGCGCTCGGCCTCGGCCACCAACACCCGCGCCAGCCCCTGCTGCGCCTCCACGACCGCCGCCAGCGCCCGCCTGAGCCAGAGGCGCAGGTCGGTGGCCACCTGGTCGTTGCGGCTGCGGGCGGTGTGCAGCTTGCCACCCACCTCGCCCACCAGCTCGGTCAGGCGCGCCTCTAGGTTCATGTGCACGTCCTCGTACTCGCCTCGCCAGGGGAAGGTGCCGGCCTCAATCTCTGCTTCGATTCGGTCGAGGCCCTCGAGAATCGCCTGGGCCTCCTCCTCGGTCAGGATGCCCTGCTTCGCCAGCATGCGGGCATGGGCGCGGCTGCCGTCCAGGTCTTCGCGCCAGAGTCGCCGGTCGAAGTCGAGCGAGTTGTTGAACGCCTCGGCCAGCTCGTCGGTCTCGGCGGCGAAGCGGCCGCCCCAGAGCTTTTTCGAACCCTCCCCTGCCATCGTTAGCCTTTCTGCGCCCGCGCCCGGGCTTTGAGCCGCAGGGCATTGAGTTTGATGAAACCCTCGGCGTCGTGCTGATCGTAGCCGCCTTCTTCGTCGAAGCTGACCAGCTTCTGGTCGTAGAGGCTCTTTGGCGACTTGCGCCCGGCGACGGTCACGCTGCCCTTGTAGAGCTTGAGGCGGGCGGTGCCGGTGACCGAGCGGGCCACCTCGTCGAAGAGGGCCTGCAGCGCCTCGCGCTCGGGCGAGAACCAGAAACCGTTGTAGACGATCTCGGCGTACTTTGGCGAAAGTTGGTCGCGCAGGTGCAGCGCCTCGCGGTCGAGGGTCAGGCTCTCCACCGCCCGGCGGCCGTGGTAGAGCAGGGTGCCGCCCGGAGTCTCGTAGACGCCGCGCGACTTCATCCCCACGAAGCGGTTCTCCACCAAGTCCACCCGGCCCACTCCGTGTCGGCCGGCGATCTCGTTGAGCCGGGTCAGCAGCGCCGCCGGCGAGAGCCGCTCGCCGTTCACCGCCACCGCGTCGCCCCGCTCGAACTCGATCTCCACGTACTCGGGCTTATCGGGCGCTTCCTCGGGGTTTTGGGTGAAAAGGAACATGTCGGCCGGAGGCTCCGCCCAGGGGTCTTCTAGGATGCCGCCCTCGTAAGAGACGTGCAGCATGTTGGCGTCCATCGAGTAGGGCTTGGCGTGGGTCTGGACCACAGGGATGCCGTGCTTCTCGGCAAAGTCGATCATCTCGGTGCGGCCGGTGAACGACCACTCGCGCCAGGGGGCGACGACCTTGATCTCGGGATTGAGGGCGTAGGCCGTCACCTCGAAGCGAACCTGATCGTTGCCCTTGCCGGTGGCGCCGTGGCTGATGGCCTCGGCCCCCTCCTGTTCGGCGATCTGCACCAGGTACTTGGCGATCAGGGGCCGAGCGATCGAGGTGCCAAGCAGGTAGTAGCCCTCG
>JALSIA010000115.1 GCA_026981865.1 Thermaceae bacterium | reverse complement strand
ATGAACCCGCCCCCTCCGTACCCGAGGACGAGAATGTGTACGGGGGCGGCGCCAACTGGCTGTGGGTGAAACCCGGCAAGGTGGGGTGGATGCGCTGGATGGACGACCCCTACGACCGGGTGGTTCCCGGGGGCACGCTGCGCATCACCGCCTGGTGCATGCGGGCGGAAATGACACCAGGCAGGAGTGAGCGTCGATTCGCGCTCAACAAATATGTCATGAGCAACTATGTACTTGGCGCAATTTTCTCCGTTCGCGACATGAGCGCCGATCCCGATACGTCCGCGTACCCCGGCTACACCGAGGTCGTATCGCCCGCACCTGGCATCTACGATTGGGATGAGTGGTGCGATCTGGGGGCGCCGGGCGATTGTTCGGATATCGAATGACCTTGAAGCGAGCGGGCGGCAGGGGCGGGTTTCAAACCCGCACCTGCGCGCCCGCGAAACGCTTCAAGCCCGGGCCGCCAGCGCCGCTTCCAGCACCGCCGCGAGCCGGCGCACGCCCTCTTCCATCTGCCCCTCGGGCACGCTCACGAAGGTAAGGCGCAGCGCGTTTTCCAGACCGCCGTTCGCCGCGAAGACGGAACCGGGAACGTAGGCCACCCCCGCCTCGACCGCGCGCTCGAAGAGCGCCAGGGTGTCCACGCCTTCGGGCAGCGTGAGCCAGACGAACATGCCCCCGCGGGGCGGGGCCCAGCGAACGCCCGCGGGCATGTAGGCCTCGAGCAGCTTCAGCATGCGTTCGGCGCGCTGGCGGTAGAGCTCGCGGGTGCGCGCCTCCTGCCGCTCGATCACGCCCGCCTCGGCCAGCTCCGCCAGGATGGCCTGGCCGAAGGCCTGGCTGTGCAGGTCGGCCGCCTGCTTGGCCTGGGCGAGGGCGTGGATCGCCTCTTCGGGGCCGATGACGTAGCCCATGCGCAAGCCGGGGGCGACGATCTTGGAAAACGTCCCCAGGTAGAGCACGCCTTCGGGCCAGCGGCTCTGCAGGCTGGCGGGGGGCGCGTCGCCAAAGTGGAGGTGGCCGTAGGGATCGTCCTCCACCACGATCACGCCGCGCTCCCTGGCCCAGGCCACCACCGCCCCGCGGCGACCCTCGGGCAGCAGGCTGCCCGTGGGGTTCTGGAAGTTGGGCAGGACGTAGGCGAGCTTCACCGGGGTGTCGGGCAACGCCTCCGGCACCAGCCCCTCGGCGTCGGTGGGCACCTCGCGGTAACGGGCGTCGTAGACGTTCCAGGCCTGCAAAGCGCCCATGTAGGTGGGGCGCTCCACCAGCACCGCGTCGCCCTCGTCGAGGAAGACGCGGCCGATCAGGTCGAGCCCCTGCTGCGAACCCGAGGTGACGAGCACCTGTTCGGGTGTAACCCCGCGGCGGCGAGCGATGTACGCGCGCAGCGGCGCGAGCCCCTCGGTGGGGCTGTACTGGAGCGCGCCGCTCCCCCAGCGCGCCAGTGCCCTTTGCGCGGCCTCGGCGATCTCGGAGATCGGAAAGGTCTCGGCTGCGGGAATCCCCCCTGCGAGCGAGATTACGCCCTCACGCTGCCCCAGCTTGAGCAGCTGCCGGATGATCGGGTTTTCCATGCGGGCCGTACGGCCGGCGTAACGAAACACGGACACGGTTCCCCCTCCCCTTTTAGCTTAAACGTCGAGCACGGCCACGACCGGGACGTGATCCGAGGCGTAGGCGTCGTAGTGAATGTAGGCGTCCTTAAGATGGGGCAGCAGGTCTTCGGAGATGAGGATGTAGTCGATGCGCCAGCCGATGTTCTTGGCCCGGGCATTGAAACGGTAGGTCCACCAGGTGTAGGCCCCCGCCTCGTCAGGGTGCAGGTGGCGGAAGGTGTCGACCCAGCCCTTGTTCAGGAAGGCGTCGATCCAGGCCCGCTCCTCGGGGGTGAAGCCGGCGCTCTTCTGGTTCTGCTTGGGGCGGGCGATGTCGATCTCGCGGTGGGCGACGTTCAGGTCGCCCATCAGCACCACGCCCTTGCTGGCGCGAAGCCCCTCCAGGTAGGCTTCGATGGCCCGGTCGAAGGCGAGCTTGTACCCCAGCCGCGGCAGCCCGCGCCCGGCGTTGGGGAAGTAGGCGTTGACCACGTAGTAGCGCTCGTATTCGAGCGTAATGACCCGCCCCTCCTCGTCGAACGCGTCGTGGCCGATCCCGTAGGTCACGTTAAGGGGCGGGACGCGGACGAGCACCGCCACCCCCGCGTAGCCCTTGCGGTCGCCCGCGTTCCAGTACCAGCGGTAGCCCTCGAAACCTTCGGGAAGCTCGGGGGGTTCTTCGGCGCGCGTTTCCTGCAGACCCAGCACGTCGGCGTCGAGCCCGCGAACCACGTCCCAGAAGCCCTTTTTCAGCGCCGCGCGCAGGCCGTTGACGTTCCAGCTGGCCAGCTTCATACCCCGATTCTACGATCCGCCGCGCGGCCGTTCCGATAAAGACATACGTACCTGTACCATGTATGAGTAGCCGCTTACGATGGG
>JALSIA010000114.1 GCA_026981865.1 Thermaceae bacterium | reverse complement strand
GTCGTGCACCGAGGCGGGGGTGTGTTCCAGGAGGCCTGCGTAGGCGGCGAGGGCGCGGTCGCCGATGAGCAGCACGCCGTCGTAGGTCGCCAGACCCTCCAGGCCTACGGGGGCGGGCTCGAGCTCGGCCCCGACCCCGCTGCGCTCGAGCAGGTGGCCGAGCAGCCGCACGCTCGTGGCCGACTCCGAGGTGATGGCGATGCGGCGTAGCTCTTCCCAGGGTCGCTTGTGAAAGAGGTTGACCGAGTAGACCGCGCCCAGGACGGCCACCGAAAAATCGGGAAGCGCCCGCAGAGCCCCGCGCGCCTCCAGGTAGAACTGGCTGGAGACCAGCGAGAGGTCGACCTCGCCCTCGGCCAGCCAGCGGTTGAGCTCGGTAGGTACGCCGAAGCGCAGCTCGACCCCGCGCGGGGCTTCGAGGAAGTGGACCAGGGGTGCGGTGTTCGCGTAGTGGGGGAGACCGATGCGGTAGGCCATGGCGTCAGGCGACGGCGTCGTAGACGCGGACGACGTTGTAGAGCGCGTCGCGCTCGACCGGTAGACGGCCGGCGCGGCGGACGATGCGCGCCAGCTCCTCCTTGGTCATGGCGCGGCCCGAGGTGGCGCCCGCGGCGTTGACGATGGACTCGGCGATAAGGGTACCGTCGATGTCGGAGACGCCCCAGTCGAGCGAGACCTGCGCGAGCGGAGCGGTGAGCGTGGCCCAGTACCCCTTGATGTGGGGAAAGTTGTCCAGGTAGATGCGGGCGATCGCCAGGTTCCTGAGGTCGTCGAGGCCGGTGGTGAACTCGGTCTTGCCCAGGTTCTGGGCCAGGCTGTTGCCCAGCGGCTGGAAGGCCAGCGGGATGAAGCTCATGAAGCCTCCGGTTTCGTCCTGCAGCCGGCGCAGTCGATCCATGTGATCGAGGCGTTCTTCCAGGGTTTCGATGTGGCCGTAGAGCATGGTGGCGTTGGTGGGGAGGCCGAGGGCGTGCGCGGTGCGGTGCACCTCCAGCCAGCCCTCGGCGTTCACCTTGTTCTTCGCAATCTGGCGGCGCACCCGCTCGGCGAAGATCTCGGCCCCGCCCCCCGGCATCGCATCCAGGCCCGCGGCCTTCAGTTCGCTCAGGACGGCGCGGTAGTCGGCTTTGGCGATCTTGGTGAAGTGATGGATCTCCGCGGCGGTCCAAGCCTTGACCTGGACTCCCGGGAAGTTTTCCTTGAGCGCCGCCACCAGTTCCAGGTAGTAGCCGAAGGGTTTCTTGGGGTGATGGCCGCTGGCGATGTGGATCTCGGTCAGGCCCGGTTCGTAGCGCTCCCGCACCCAGGCCACCGACTCCTCCACGCTCCAATCCCAGGCGCCCTCCTCGCCGAAGCGCTTGGCGAAGGCGCAGAAGGGGCAGCCCACGTAGCAGATGTTGGTCTGCGAGAAGCGCAGCGAGTGCACGAAGTAGGTGCGGTCGCCGTGCTTCCTGCGGCGGACATGGTCGGCGAGCCGCATCAGCGTGTTCAGGTCGCGGGTCTTGTACAGCGCCAGCCCTTCGTCGAAGCTCAGGCGCTCGCCGGCCGCGACCTTGGCGGCGATGGGCTCGAGCGCGGGGTCGAGAACCTTGCTCACGTCCCCCATCCTACCGTGCGGCGGCGGGGTAAAGCACTTCTCATGGCTTGGCGGTAGGATTGCATTATGTTGCAGCTTCAGCAAGGGGGTTGGATCCTCGTCTTCCTGCTCCTGCTCACCCTCTACGCCGCCTATGTCTTCTTCGAGCGCTACCTGGCGCTCCGCCGCGAGAAGATCGGCGGCGAACGATTGATGCGGGAGGTCGACGGCTCGGTGCGGCGCGGCCAGATCGACGTGGCGCTCGAGGCCGCGCGCGCCCACGGCGGCACCCTCGGGCGCTTCATGCTCGCGGGCCTGGCGCGCGTGCCCTTTGGGGTCACCGCGGTGGACGCCGCGCTCAAGGCGGCGCTGCTCGAGGAGGAGTCGCGGCTCGCACGCGGCCTCGGCGTGCTCAGCGTGACCGCGCAGGTGGCGCCGCTGCTGGGCCTCCTGGGCACGGTGAGCGGCATGATCCGCGCCTTCAACGTGCTCGCCAGCCAGGGGCAGACGACGGCCAAGCTGCTCGCCGGCGGCATCGGCGAGGCGCTCTTCACCACCGCCGCCGGCCTGATCGTCGCCATCCCGGCGCTGATCGCCTACCACTACCTGGCCGGACGCGTGGACGACATCCTCAGTGAGCTCGAACAGCGCCGGGAAGAGCTCTTGGGCATCCTGGCCGAGGTGAGGAATGGCGAACCGCAGGCGTAGGCGCGAGCCCAGCATCAACCTGGCGCCGTTGGTGGACATCGTCTTCCTGCTGGTGATCTTCTTCATGGTCAGCAGCACCTTCATCACCCCCGAGACCGGCCTGCCCATCGACCTGCCCCAGGCGACGAGCGGCGAGGCCCGCCCCGAGGGTGCACCCACCGTCGTCGTCCAGGCCGACGGCCAGGTCTTCTGGAAGGGCGAGTCCGTGGACGATGCGGCG
>JALSIA010000113.1 GCA_026981865.1 Thermaceae bacterium | reverse complement strand
CCCTTGGGGTTGTGCAGGGAAAACGGAGGATTCTAAGCGCATCTGGCGTAATTGTATCAAATACACGGACAGCAGCCGCAGCTATACGGTACGTTGGGCGTCTGGGCGCAGCGTAGCGGCCGCCGGCGCTTGCTGCCGCGTGGGGTTAGGTTTCCAGAACCAGCTTCGGCTCGAAGTGCAGGTAGTCGGCCGCGATCAGGTGCAGGGGGATGCCCTTCCAGTTCGTGAGCAGCCAGGTGTTCTCGGCCCCGTGGAGGTGGCCGTAAACGACGGCGTCCGGCTTCCAGCGCTCGATCAGGTCGGTGAAGCCGGTGGGGCTGCCGTCGGGGCCGGTGGGAGGGAAGTGCAGGGCGACGACCAAGCGGTCGTAGTCCTTGCCCTTCAGGCTTTCCAGGCTGAGGCGCAGGCGCTCGACCTCGCGCCTGTAGATCTTCTCGTCCTGATCGGTATATTCGGGGCTGCCGGGTACGAGCCAGCCGCGGGTTCCGGCGACGGCGACGTCGCCGATGACGAGGCTGTCGTTCTGAATGGCGTACATGCCCTCGGGCAGGGCGGCGCGGAGGCGGCTGATCGAGGGCCACCAGTAATCGTGGTTGCCGCGGATCAGCACCTTTTCCCCGGGCAGCTCGGCGATCGCCTGCAGGTCGGGCAGGGCCTCGTCGAGCCGCATGGCCCAGGAGATGTCGCCGGCGACGACGACCAGGTCGTCCGGGCCCACCACCCGGCGCCAGCCCTCGAAGAAGGCTTCGGGGTGGCCTTCCCAGCCAGGACCGAAGACGTCCATGGGCTTGGGGTTTTGGCTGGAGAGGTGGGGGTCGGCGATGGCGAAAACGCGCACGACACCCAGTATAGCCGTGTAGGCTGGAGGCGGTGAAGACGAAGGAGCCCTACGGCGAGGAGCGGGCCATGCAGTACGCGCTCAGGTCCCTGGGCCGGCGCATGCAGAGCCGTGCCGAGCTGGAGCGCAAGCTGCTTGCGCGGACCACGCCCGAGGTGGCCCGGTCGGTGCTCGCACGTTTGCTCGAGTGGGGCTACCTCGACGACCGGGCCTTTGCCGAGGCCTTCGTGCGGTCGCGCCGGGAGCGCTGGGGTGCGCTGCGCCTGCGCGCGGAGCTGGCCCGCCGGGGCGTGGACGAGCGGATCGTTCGCGAGGTGCTTGCCGAGGGCGAAGAGGGGGAAGGGGAGGTTGCGCGGGCGCTGGCGCTGCTGGGCAAGTCGGCGTGGCGCCACAAGGGCGAGCACGCGCGTATGGTGCGCTTCTTGCAGGCGCGCGGCTTTGCGTTGTCCGTAGCCGTGGAGGCGGCGCAGCGTTTCGAAAAGTTGCGGGAAGACGGCGAAACGAAGTAAAACGGGCCTATGCCAACCGTAGAAGCCGAGATCGTGATTCCGCGCCCGGCCGCCGAGGTTTACGCTGCGGCCAAGGACCTGGAGGGGCTCGCGCCCTACCTCAAGGACGTCAAGGAACTGAAGGTGCTCGAGCAGACCCCCGAGCGCTCGGTGACCCACTACCTGGCCGTGGCCATGGGCAAGAAGGTGCAGTGGACCGAGGTGGAGGAGTGGGACGACGCCAAACTGCGCAACCGCTTCTACAGCGAGGAGGGCGACTTCGACAAGTACGAGGGCACCTGGGTCTTCACCCCCGAAGGCGAAACGCAGACGCGCGTCAAACTCACCCTCGACTACGAGCTCAACCTGCCGATGTTCGGCGCGCTCTTGCAGAAGCTCGTCAAGAAGCTGATGCAAGAGAACATCGAGGGCTTCCTGCAGGGGCTGAAGGACCGTTGCTTGGCCGGCGCGTGATAGAATTCGGGAGTGAGGCCCGTGCGCCGATGTCGGCGCTAGACCGCCGCTCCTGGATTCCCCCAAAGCCCAACCTTCAAACCGTGCCTTAGGAGGATCCATGCCGTTTTACCTGTACGACACCATGCAGCGCAAGAAAGTGGAGTTCGTGCCCGCCACGCCGGGCCACGTGGGCATCTACGTCTGCGGGCCTACGGTCTACTCCGACGCCCATCTGGGCCACGGCCGGGCGGCGGTGGTCTACGACGTGCTGCGGCGCTGGTTAATGCACGAGGGGTACCGGGTACGCTTCGTCTCCAACGTGACCGACGTGGGCCACCTTACCGACGACGCCGACGAGGGCGAGGACAAGATCGCCAAGCGCGCCAAGCTGGAAAAGCTCGAGCCCATGGAGGTGGCCGACAAGTACTTCTGGCGCTACTTCGAGGACACCGACGCCCTCAACGTGGCCAAACCCAGCATCACCCCACGCGCCAGCGGCCACATCATCGAGCAGATCGAGCTGACCAAGGAGCTCCTGGAGCGCGGTTACGCCTACGAGGTGAACGGCTCGGTTTACTTCCGCGCCGCCAAGTGGCCCGACTACGGCAAGCTGTCGGGCCGCAGGCTCGAGGACCAGCAGGCGGGTGCGCGCGTCGAGGTGCGCGGCGAGAAAGAAGATCCGCGCGACTGGGCGCTGTGGAAGCGGGCCGAACCGGAGCACCTGATGCGCTGGCCCAGCCCCTGGGGCGAGGGCTACCCGGGCTGGCACATCGAGTGCTCGGCGATGAGCCTCAAGTACCTGGGCGAGGGGTTCGACATTCACGCCGGCGGCATCGACCTGCAGTTCCCCCACCACGAGTGCGAGATCGCCCAGGCCGAGGCGGCCGGGCACCCCTTCGCCCGCTACTGGATGCACCACAACCACGTGCTGCTGAACGGCGAGAAGATGTCCAAGAGCACGGGCAACTTCATTACCTTGCGCGAGCTGCTGGAAAAGCACGAGCCCATGGTGGTGCGGCTCTACCTGCTGCAGAGCCACTACCGCAGCGTCCTCGATCTTACCGAGGCGGGGCTCGAGGCGGCGGGCAAGGCCTACTACCGGCTACTCGAAGCCTACCGCAGCTTGCGCACGGGCCTAGGGCGCGCCCGTGAAGGGGCGCTCACCGCCCTCGATGAGGCGGTCGACCGGCTCGAAGGCTCGTTCGCGGAGGCGATGAACGACGACCTGGGCACCCCCGAGGCGCTGGCCGCGCTCTTTTCGTTCCTTCCTGAGCTCAACAAGGCGCTGGCGGCGGGGCAGGGGAGGGCGAGCCTCGAGCGCGCCTTGGATGCGATGGAGCGGCTTGGCGAAGGCGTTTTGGGGCTTTTCCCGCCGCGCGTGCTCGAAGCCCGTCTGGAAGGTCCGTTGCTCGAGGGGCTGATCGAACTGCTGCTCGAGCAGCGTGAGGCGGCCCGCAGCCGCCGCGACTTCGCCACCGCCGACGCCCTGCGCGCCCGCCTGGGCGAGCTGGGCGTCGTGGTGGAGGACACCCCCGCAGGCGCGAAGTGGAAGCTGGCACCTCGGTGACCCTTGTCCCTACCGCGCCGCAAGAAATACTTTTAGGATGGGGCTATGGGTAAGTTCCTGACCTACTACGTCGTCTTTTTCGTCGCGCTCCTGATCGGCGTGTCGATCGTCAACAAGCTTTTCCTGGGCAGCTGGATGCCGAGCGTCTACGGCTGGATCCTGATCGTCCTCTTCCCGGCCTTCGGAGGCTACTGGATGGCCTTCGCCGACGGCCTCTTTTCCGAGGACGAGGCCAACTCGCACGGCTAGCCCGAGCGCCGAAGCCGCGTGTAGTAAAACCCATCCAGACCGTTTTCGGGCCGGACGTAGACCCCGTGTCCCCGCGCCAGGAGGGGCACGGGGCTGTCGATTTCCAGGGGTTCGAACTCGGGGTGCCCCGCGAGGAACCGCACGATCTGTCCCTCACCCTCCACTTCGGTAAGGGAGCATACCGCATATACGAGGAGGCCGCCGGGCTCGGTAGCGCGGGCGGCGGTCTCGAGCAACCGCGCCTGGAGCTGGGCCATGGGCGCGAGCGCTTCCGGCACGAGCCGCATCCGCAGCTCGGGGTGCCCCCGCAGCGTTCCCGTGCCCAGGCAGGGTGCGTCGAGCAGCACCTTGGGTGCCGTCAGGTCGAGGGGGCGCGTGAGGTCGTGGGTCCGAAACGCGACCTCGAGCCCCAGGCGCGCGAGATTTCGCCGGCCCGCTTCCTGCCGGCGGGCGTCCGCGTCCACGCTGGTCACCTGCGCCCCCCGGGCGGCCAGCCAAGCGGCCTTGAGGGCCGACCCGCCGGCCAGATCGAGGACCCGCTCGCCCGCACGCACTTCGAGGAGCTGCGCCGCCAGCAGCGAGGCGGGGTTCTGGGGCTGCACCAGTCCCTTGCGGAAGGCCGCGATGCGACGCACCGAAAAACCTTGGACGCGCACGTTTCCGGCTACGGGTCCGGGCTCGAACGGCACCCCCTGCTCCAGCAGCGCCGCTTCGCCACCGGGGAAGAGCGTGAGCCACAGCGGTGCCGGTTCGTTGAAGGCCTCCAGCCAACCGGGGTTGCCGAAACGCGTGCGCCACTCTTCGTAGAGGAAGTCGGGCAGGCCAAGACGCACCGCTTCCGGTGCGGGTCGGGCCTCGAGACGCCGCAGCACCGCGTTCACCAGACCGCGCAACCGCGGCTGTCGGCGCCCGATGACCTCGACCCAGGCGCTCACCGTCGCGTGCGCGGGTCGCGGGGTGAAGAGCTTTTCGTAGCCGCCTGCACGCAACGCCCAGCGCACCGCCTCCGGCAGTTTCTCGGGGCGGCGCAAAAGGGGCTCCAGGCTCCAGTCGATCCAGCGAAGCCGACGCAGGGTGCCGTAGACCAGGTCGGTGGCGAGCCCCGATGCCTGGGGGTCCAGCAGGGTCCGCGTAAGCGCCTGGTCCAGGGTCGGGGCGGCGAAGCGCCCGCGGTCGACTTTCACGAGAACGCCCAGGGCCAGGGCCCTGGGGTCGTCGAGCGTGTGCATCGCCGTTTGGTCAGTCGTCGCGGCCCACGCCCAGGATGGCCGCGTACTGGATCAGGTAGGCCACGCTCATGGCCAGCGCCGCCACGTAAGTCATGGCCGCGGCGGTCAGCACCTTGCGCGCCGCAGGCAGCTCGTTCGGCGCGAGCAGTTCGAACTTGCGGAGGTTGGCGAGGGCGCGGCTGCTGGCGTTGAACTCCACCGGCAGCGTGACCAGCTGGAAGATCGCCGCCGCAGCGAAGAGGTAGAGGCCCAGCGTGGCCAGCGCCGTCATCTGCAGCATCAGACCGATGAGGAAGAGCCAGGGGCCCAGGTTGCTGCCGATCTGCGCGGCCGGCACCAGCTGAGCACGCACCCGCATGGGCACGTAGTCGTCGGCATCCTGGAGCGCGTGGCCGACTTCGTGCGCCGCTACGGCCAGTGCCGCGAGCGAGGGTGAGGCGTAGTTGCCCTCGGAGAGGCGCACGGTTTTGGTGCGGGGGTCGTAGTGGTCGGTGAGCTGGCCGCGGACGGGTTCGACGCGGACTTGCGTCAAGCCGTAGCGGTCGAGGATGAGGCGCGCGGTCTCCGCGCCGGTCAGGCCCTTGGCGTTGGGAACGCGGCTGAATCGTGCGTAGGTGCGCTGCAGCCACCCCTGGATCATGAAGGTGGCCAGGAGCACCAGAAGGATCAACCAGGTAAAAGGTCCAAACAACATCATGCCATGAGTCTAGCAGAACCCATGTGAACTGGGTGATGGGTTCACGGAGGCTCGGAAGGTTGCGCCTTAGGAGCTCAGCGGCTGCGACTTCACCGTGAAGCGCAAGGCCGTGCGCTCCTCGTTTTCCAGCTCCAGTTTGACGAAAGCGGGTTTGACGAACAAATCGAGGTTATCGGGCGTGATGTAGCCCCGCGCAATGGCGATGGCCTTCACCGCCTGGTTGACGGCGGCGGGCCCGATGGCCTGCACTTCCACCTCCCCTTGCGACCGCAAGAGTGCAGCAATGGCCCCAGCTACGGAGTTAGGACGAGATTTACCAGACACGCGCAACGTTTCCACAGACGACCTCCGAATAGGGTTGTATCTAGTTTGTATCGTATCTATACGTATGCGCCGTGTCAAGTAAGTTCGACCCGAAAGGCGCCGGCCGTGTTGACGGCAACGCGACCCGAAGATACAATGGGAGTCCATATAGGCGCATGAATATGCGCCAGGCCCCAAAACAAGGAAACATTATAAGCGAACACGCATCTGCGGGAAAAGGAGACGCATGAGCAGCGGTTATGACCCCACCCAAAATTCGGTCCACGACGCCTGTGGAATCGGCTTTATCGCCGACGCTCAGGGGCGGCGCAGCCACCGGGTGCTGCAACTGGGCATCGAAGCTCTGGCGCGCATGGCCCACCGCGGGGCGGTGGCCTCCGACGGACTGACCAGCGACGGGGTCGGATTGCTCACCCAGATCCCCTACCCGCTGTTCAAGCGCGTGTTGGTGCGGGAGGGCATAGCTCCGGAAAACCCGCGCGACATCGCGGTAGGGATGTTCTTCCTGCCCCGCGATCCCGAGGCCCGCGAGCGGGCCATGAAGGTCGTAACGGACGAGCTGGAAGCGTTGGGTCTGGGGCACGAGGTCTGGCGCCGCGTGCCTACCAATCCCGAGGTGCTGGGCGAGGTGGCCCGCAGCGCAGAGCCCGAGGTCTGGCAGGCGGTCCTGATTAAGCCGCCGGCCTTTTCGGCCTCCGCCTACGAGCGCGCCCTCTACCGGGCGCGCCGGAGGATCGAGCGGGCCTGGCGCGAGGCGGGGCTCGGGGCTTATGCGGTCTCGCTCTCTTCGCGCACCCTGGTCTACAAGGGCTTGATGCTGGCCCGTGACCTGGCCGCCTACTACCCGGACCTCGCCGACCCCTACTACCAGACGGCGCTGACCCTGTTTCACCAGCGCTACTCTACGAACACCTTCCCCGCCTGGCAGCTCGCCCAGCCGTTCCGCTACCTGGCCCAGAACGGCGAGATCAACACCTTGCAGGGCAACGTCAACTGGATGAAGGCGCGCGAGCCCGAGCTCATCAGCCAGCACTGGGGCGAGGCCCTAGAGGACCTCAAGCCCGTGGTGGACGAGACCGGCAGCGACTCGGCGATCCTCGACAACGTCTTCGAACTGCTGGTGCAGAGTGGGCGCGATCCGCTGCACGCAATGATGATGCTCGTCCCCGAGGCCTACGAGAACGTAGCCGAAGTGGAGCCCGAAGTGCGCGCCTTCTACGAGTACCACGCCTCGCTCTCGGAACCCTGGGACGGGCCGGCTGCGCTTGTTTACTCCGACGGCCGCTACGCAGCGGCCTCCCTGGACCGCAACGGCCTGAGGCCGCTGCGTTACTGGCGGCTGGCCGACGGACTGGTGGTGCTGGGGTCGGAGACGGGAATCGTCGACGCCGAGGCCGAGGCGATCGTCGAGAAAGGGCGGCTCGGTCCGGGTCAGATCTTTGCCGTGGACACCGAGAAGGGCCGGGTCTTCCACGATGCCGAGATCAAGAAGCGTTACGCCACCCGCCGCCCCTACGCGGTCTGGGTTCGCCGCCACCGCACCTACCCCCCGAAGACCAAGAACCTGCTGCACGAAGGGCAGGACCTCCCCCGGGGTGACGACTTCGTGCGCTTGCAGAAAGCCTTTGGCTACAGCCGCGAAGACCTCACCCACCTGCTGGCGCCGATGAGCCGGCTCGCCAGCGAGCCGGTAGGCTCGATGGGCGACGACACCCCACTCCCCTTCCTTTCCTCGCTTCCGCAGTGGCTCTACCGCTACTTCCGTCAGCGCTTCGCTCAGGTGACCAACCCGCCCATCGACCCCTTGCGCGAGGAGATGGTGATGTCCCTGCGGAGCCTCGTCGGGCCGCGGATGAGCTTCCTGGAGACCCAGGAGGGTGCGGCGCATCAGATGGAGTTCGATTCGCCCATCGTCCACGGGGACCAGCTCGATTGGATCTACAACCACGACGACACCTGGTACCGCCCCTACCGGCTGCGCACCCGTTTTCCCGCGTACGGCGGCCCCGAGGCGATGAAACGTGCCCTCGACGCGCTCTTGCAGGAGGCCCAGGCGGCGGTGGAGCAGGGCTTCAACGTCCTGATCCTCAGCGACCGCGGGGTGGGGCCCGAGTGGGCCCCCATCCCCATGCCACTCGTCGTGGGCGGCGTGCACCACCATCTGATCGCTCTCGGCCGGAGGATGCGGGTCTCGCTGGTCGTCGAGACGGGCGAGGCGCGTCAGGACCACCACTTCGCGGTCCTGCTGGGCTACGGCGCGGACCTCGTCTACCCCTACCTGGCCCTGGCCTCGGTGCGCGACCTGGTGGAGCGCGATCCCCGCGGTCGGGCCCCGATCTCGCTAGAGCAGGCCCTGCTGAATTACCAGAAAGCCATCGAGAAGGGGTTGCGTAAGATCCTGGCGAAGATGGGCATCTCCACCCTGGCGAGTTACCGTGGAGCCCAGATCTTTGAGGTGATCGGTCTCGAGCCCGAGGTGGTGGACGCCTATTTCAAGGGAACGCCGGCCCGCTTCGGGGCGGTGGGGCTCGAGCGGATCGCCCGCGACGTGCTCGCCTTCCACGAGGAGGCCTACGCGGGTCCCGCCGAGCTGACCGACCGCGGCGAGTTCCGCTTCCGTAAGCGCGGGGAGTACCACGCGTTCAACCCCCGGGTCTTCAAGTCACTGCACAAGGCGGTGCGCGAAGAGCGCGAGGAGAGCTATGCCGAGTACGCGCGCGCCGTCAACGAACGACCGCCGGCGGCGGTGCGCGACCTGCTTACCTGGAAGAAGGCCGACCGCTCCGTGCCCCTGGAGGAGGTCGAACCCATCGAGGCGATCCTCGAGCGGTTCCGCACCCAGGCCATGAGCTTCGGAGCGCTCTCACGCGAGGCCCACGAGGTGCTCGCCGTGGCCTTGAACCGCATCGGCGCGATGAGCAACTCGGGCGAAGGCGGGGAAGACCCGGTGCGCTACCACCCCTACAAGGAGGACCGCCCTGACCTGACGCAGTCGGGGTGGCACCCCCGCGCCGGGGACTGGGGCAACAGCAAGGTGAAGCAGGTCGCCTCGGGGCGTTTCGGCGTTACCCCCGCCTACCTGGTGAGCGCCG
Organism: Thermaceae bacterium; assembly: GCA_026981865.1. Classification (GTDB taxonomy): domain Bacteria; phylum Deinococcota; class Deinococci; order Deinococcales; family Marinithermaceae; genus Oceanithermus. The sequence continues at coordinate 7,671 of JALSIA010000113.1, read as the reverse complement.
AGGAGATCGAGATCAAGATGGCCCAGGGTTCCAAGCCCGGCGAGGGGGGGCAGATTCCCGGCTTCAAGGTGAACCGCGAGATCGCACGCGTGCGCGGGGCCACCCCTGGGGTGACGCTGATCTCGCCCCCACCCCATCACGACATCTACTCGATCGAGGACCTGGCCCAGCTGATCTACGACCTCAAGCGGGTCAACAAGAAGGCGCGCGTGGCTGTCAAGCTGGTCAGTGAGGTGGGCGTGGGCACGATCGCCGCCGGGGTGGCCAAGGGCTACGCCGACCGGGTGCTCATCTCCGGCGCCGACGGCGGTACCGGCGCCTCGCCGCTGGGTTCGATCAAGTACGCCGGCAGCCCCTGGGAACTCGGCCTCGCCGAGGCCCACCGGGTGTTGCTCGAAAACGGGTTGCGCGATCGGGTGCGCTTGCAGGTCGATGGGGGGCTCAAGACCGGGCGTGACGTGGTTCTGGCGGCGCTTCTGGGCGCCGAGGAGTTCGGCTTCGGAACCGCAGCGCTGGTGGCCGTGGGCTGCGTGATGGCGCGCCAGTGCCACCTCAACACCTGCCCCGTCGGGGTGGCCACCCAGGACGAGGCCCTGCGCCGCCGTTTCCCCGGAACCCCCGAACACGCGGTTCGCTTCCTGATCTACGTAGCCCAGGAGGTGCGTGCGATCCTGGCCGAGATGGGCGCGCGGAGCCTCGATGAGATCGTCGGACGCAACGACCTGCTCGTGCGCCGCGAGGTGCCGCTGGAGCGCGCCGACGACGTCGACCTTGCCCCGCTGCTGGAGCCGTTCCCTGAGTGGCGGCCCAAGCCCCTCGAAAAGCGCGCCGAGCGCCCGGAAGACGGGCCATTGCTCGACGATCAGCTCTACGCCACCTTCGCCCCCTCCCTGCAGGATCGCAAGCCGCGCTTCGCCCGCTTCGCAGTGCGCAACCGCGAGCGCGCCGTGGGGGCGCGCCTCTCGGGCGAGATCGCCCGCTTCCACGGTGAGGAAGGGTTGCCCGCGGGGACCGTCCACGCCCGCATCGAGGGGGTGGCGGGGCAGAGCTTCGGCGCCTTCTTGGCTCCGGGCGTCTTCCTCGAGCTTGTTGGGGAGGCCCAAGACTACCTGGCCAAGGGCATGGCTGGAGGGCTGATCAGCGTACGGCCGCCGCTCTACCGTGAGGGCCCCGAGATCCTGGCCGGAAACACCGTGCTCTACGGAGCCACCGGCGGCGCCCTCTACGTGGCCGGACGCGTGGGCGAGCGTTTCGCGGTGCGCAATTCCGGGGCCCGGGCGGTGGTGGAGGGCGTCGGCGAGCACGCCTGCGAGTACATGACCGGCGGGCTGGTCGTGGTGCTGGGGGAGACCGGCCAGAACTTCGCCGCCGGCATGACCGGGGGCGTCGCCTACGTCTACGACCCCCAGAGCCGTTTTCCCGAGCGCTACAACCCTACCCTGGTCGGCATCGCGCGCCTCGCCCCAGGCGTGGACGACGAGCTGCTGCGGGCCATACTCGAGCGCCATCTGAAGCTCACCGGCAGCCCCCGCGCCCGCGCGATCCTTGCAGACTGGGAGGAGCGCCGGGGCGACTTCTGGAAGGTGGCGCCGCTGAGCCTGCCGGAGGGGTTGACGCCCGGGGACACCGAAGCCTTGCTGCTCGAGGCGGTCCGTGCCGAGTCCGTCTTGGAGCCTGCCCCCGAAGGGGTGGTTGCGGACGGTGGGTCCGGGGATTAGGATGGGCGCGGTGACGGGATCCGATGCGGTAGAACGGCGCCTGCGGCGCGTGGGGTTCGGCCCCGAGCACGCCGAGCGCCTGCTCGAGCTCAAACCGATCATGCATCCGCTGGCCCACGAGATGGCCCTGGCCTTCTACGATCACCTGGGGCAGGACCCCGAGACCCGCCGCATCCTCTGGGGGGAGCCGGGACGGGTCGAACGCCTCTACGAGAGCTTCGAGGGTTGGTACCGGGAGCTCTTCGAGGGCGTATACGATGCAGACTACGCCGCGAAACGGCTGCGGGTGGGCGTGGTGCACGCGCGCTACGGGGTACCTCTTTCCTCGCTGATCCCGGCAATCGGCCAGGTCTACAGCCTGGCGTTGGAACACCTGCTCGTTGCCCTGCGCCCGGTTGAGCTGCCCAGCGCCCTCGAGGCGCTGGGCAAGGTGCTCACCCTCGACACCACCCTGATGGCCGAAAGCTACGAGCGCGCCGTCGCTGCGGGTGTCGAAGGCGGTGAGCAGGCCACGCGACGCGGCGCGGCCCGGATCCTCACCCTGGCCCGTTCAGGAGCCGGGCTGGGCAGCGGTCGTTAGCGCCACCTGCCCCACGAGCAGCTCGATGCGGTCCTCCAGGAAGGTGAACACGTAAACGAGCGCCGGTGCGTCTTGCTTTTCCCAGACCTGGACGAGGCGGCCGCCGGCGTCGCTTTGTTCGAAGGTGAGCGTGTAGCCTGCACCCTGGCGGGTGTAGCCGGCAATGAAGTTCACGGTCGTCGCCTGCTTGTCGGCCCCGCCGACCATCAGCCGGTAGCAGGCGTAGCGTTCGACCGCCTCGGGCACCCTCGGGTCCAGTTGGCGGGCCAGCTGGAAGCCGCTCTCGGAGGCGCGGTCGCAGTCGGGACCGAAGATCTGCAGGGTGGGCGTCGGCCATACGACGTTGAGGTCGAAACCGAGCACGGTTACCGGGACCGCCTTGGTGCCTTCGGTCTGCGCGAACGCCAGCCCCGCAAAGAGCAAGATCCAAACGAGCCGTTTCATGCCCCCAGCCTACCCCAGCCGTTTGAGCCGGCGCTGAGGAGCTACCGCCCCGCGAAGCGGGGGGCCCGCTTTTCAAGGAAGGCCCGCACGCCCTCTTCGTGGTCGGCGCCCTCGCCGGCCAGTTTCTGCAGCTGCGCCTCGAGCTCGAGCACCTCCTCCAAGCCGAGCCGGGCGCTCTCGTCGAGGGCGTGCTTGATGAGGCCGAAGACCCGCGTCGGCCCTTCGGCCAGCCGCGCCGCCAGCGCACTCGCCTCCTCAAACACCCGTTCTTCGTCCACCACGCGGTTGGCGAGCCCGTAGCGCTGCGCCTCCTCGGCGCTCAGCTCGGGCGAGAGCGCCAGCAGCTCGAAGGCGCGGCCCCAGCCCACGGTGCGCGGGAGGGTGTAGGTCATCCCCGAGTCGGGCACCAGCGCGATCCGCGCGAATGCGGTGATGAGCCGCGTATCGCGGCCCAGCACGCGCAGGTCGCAGGCCAGCGCCAGCGCCAGACCGGCCCCGGCGGCCACCCCGCGCACGGCGGCGACCACGGGTTTGGGCAGCCGGCGCAGCTGGAGCACCACCCGGTTGTAGCGCCCAAGGTGCTCCTGGTAGTCGAGCTCGCCCACGCCGGCTTCCTGCAGGTCCTGCCCGGCGGAGAAAGCCCCGCCGCGGCCGGTCAGCAGCACCGCACGAACGGCCGGGTCCTCTGCTGCCGACAGGGCTTCGGAAAGCTCTTCGAGCAGAGCGGCGTTGAGCGCGTTGAGCCGGGCGGGGCGGTTCAGCTCGATCGTCAGGACGGATCCGGAAACGTGCGTTTCGATCGTCGCCATACCCGCATCCTACCCGGCGCGCACGGTTGGGTTAGCGCCACGAGCCCTCTTCGATCATCCCCGGCAGGGCCGAAAACAGCAGTTCTTGCAGATGCATCCTGCCGCTTTCGTAATCGTTCTGGACCAATCGCTGGATAAATGTGCTGGGCTCGAGACGTGCGTCTTCCAGGTACTCCCCCATCTCTTGGCTCCACGGGTCGGTTCCCTCGGGAGGCGGGGTGCGGTCCTCGTCAAAATGCCCCACGAAGTCGTGATGCACTCCGGTATGCAGCAGCAGATCGCGCATGTCGTACCATCTAAATTCGCCGTAGGAAATATCCGAGGGCTCTTCGTCGATGAGCAACGAGGTGTCCAGGCTGTCATAATCGCAGTCCAGCCGTCCGTGGTTGTAGTATTTCAGAACGAGCACGTGAGCGAAGACCTTCTTGTCGACGCGGACTTCGCTGCCTCCCACCACGAGAAAGTCGGTCAGAAGATTGCCCATGACATGGAGGCCCGCACCGTAGTCGCCTTCGGGATTGTAAACACCTCCGTTGACGATCAGGTCGCCGCGTACCATCAAGGCGTCGGCGTGGTCGTACAAGGTCAAGAGGTTCAGATCGCCCTCGATGCGCAGATCGCCATCGAAAAGCAGCACCTTCTCGTATTGGTCCCCCTCGAGGCCGATGTCGAGATCCGCCGCCGGAACGGTTTCCCGGGCGAAGAGCTCCTCCTGGGTCAGCGCCTGCGGCAGGGTGTACCCCGCACCGCGCGCTTTCAGAACCTCTTGAAACAGCAGCGTGCGCAGCTCCTCGTGGCAGAAGGCGCGGGTCTCCGTAAGCTCCGCCTCGCCCCCGGGGCGGGCAACCTCGATTTCGAAACGCCGATCACGGGCCTGGAGGCGCCAGCGGCTCCCGTCCTTGCGGTGCAACGTATATTTAAAGTCGAATGGTCTATAGGAAAAGATAATACTGGACTGGTTAACGAACATGGAAAAGGTATAACCAGCACCGCTCTGAAAAGCGTGAGAACAAAAGGGGCGGCCGGTCCCTGGACCGGCCGCCCCAAGGCTCGGGGCTAGTGCAGGATTCCGAGCTCGTTGACCTTGTCCACCAGCGCCTGGACGTGGTCGGCGCTGTTCTTGAGCGCCGCCAGCTCTTCGTCCGAGAGCGGCAGCTGCCAGATCTTCTCGATGCCGCCCTTGCCGAGCACCGCGGGCACGCCCACGAACAGACCCGAGATGCCGTACTCGCCGTTCAGGTAAGCGGCTACCGGGAGGATCCGCTTTTCGTCTTTGATGATCGCCTTCGCCATTTCGAAGGCCCCGGCCGAGGGGGCGTAGTAGGCCGAACCGGTCTTGAGCAGACCCACGATCTCCGCGCCGCCCTTGCGGGTGCGCTCCACGATCGCCTCGATCTGGTCGGCGGGCATCACCTCGGGAAGCGGTGCGCCGCCCACCCAGGTGAACCGGGGCAGCGGCACCATGGTGTCGCCGTGGCCGCCCAGCACCACGCCCTGGACGTCTTTGACGCTTACGCCCAGCGCCTCGGCGATGAAGTGACGGTAGCGCGAGGAGTCGAGCACCCCGGCCATGCCCATGATCTTGTTCTTGGGCGTTCCGGTGATTTCGCTGATTACGTAGGTGATGGCGTCGAGCGGGTTGGCGACCTGGATGATGAAGGCGTCGGGGGCGTACTTCTTGATGTTCTCGCCCATCGTCAGGGCGATCTTGCCGTTGATTTCGATCAGGTCGTCGCGGCTCATGCCCGGTTTACGCGGCACACCGGCGGTCGTGATTACCATGTCCGAACCTGCGATGTCGGCGTAGTCGTTGGTGCCGGTGATCGTCACGTCGTTGAGGACGACGGGTCTGGACTGGGAGAGGTCCAGCGCCTTGCCCAGGGGCATGCCTTCGACGATGTCCACGAGCACCACGTCCGCGAGCGCGGCTTCGGCGATGCGCATGGCGAGGGTGGAGCCGACGTGTCCTGCACCGATAACGCTGACTTTTGGACGTCCTGTGATGGCCATTGGATACCTCCGAGCTCAATTTTACTCCCGTACGCCGCGAAAAGGACCAGGACATCTGCATGCAGGCAAAGTCCTATGATGGGGCCATGGCCAAGGTCAGCCGCTACTACGACGTAAAGAGGGACAAGAACGGCCACCGCTACCTCGAGGTCTACGTGACCGGGTTCCTACTCCAGCGCATCCCCCTGCTTAACAAGAGCACCGCCTTCACCCGCGAGGAGCGGGAACTCCTGGAACTCGAGGGGTTGCTGCCGGCGCACATCACCAGCATTGAAGAGCAAAAGGAGCGGGTTTACCGAAGGTACCGGCTCCAGGACAACGATCTGGAAAAGCACATCTACCTGCGCAACCTGCAGGACCGCAACGAGGTCCTGTTTTACGCCTTGCTCGTCGAACACCTGGAGGAGATGCTTCCCATCATCTACACCCCCACGGTGGGCGACGCGGTCCGCGAGTTCTCCCACATCTACCGCCTGCCCCGGGGGCTTGCGCTCTCCACCGAGAACATCCACAAGGCCGACCAGTGCTTCGCCAATGTGCCCCTCGAAGACGTGCGGCTGGTCGTGGCCACCGACTCCTCGGCCATTCTCGGCATCGGCGACCAAGGCTTTGGCGGCATGGCCATCTCCATCGGCAAGCTTTCCCTCTATGCGGGCGCCGGCGGCGTGGCTCCCGACAAGACGTTGCCCATCGAGTTGGACGTGGGCACCGACCGAGAGGACCTGCTCCAGGACCCCCTCTACCTGGGCGTGCGCCACCACCGCCTCAAGGGTGAGGCCTACTACCAGTTCATGGACCGCTTCGTGCAGGCCTTCAAAAAGCGCTACCCCAAGGCGATCCTCCAGTGGGAGGACTTCTCCAAGGAGGCGGCCTTCACCTTGCTCGAGCGCTACCGCAAGGAGCTGCCCTCGTTCAACGACGACATCCAGGGTACCGGCGCCGTCACCTGGGCGGGCGTGCTGAACGCCATGAAGATCAAGGACGAGCCGGTGACCGACCAGGTCTTCGTCGTCTACGGTGCGGGCGCCGGCGGCGTCGGCGTGGCCTGGGCCATCGTCCAGGGCCTGATCCGCGAGGGGCTCAGTGAGGAGGAGGCCAGGAAGCGGGTCTACGTGCTCGATTCCAAGGGGCTGCTTCTCAGCGACCGGGCGATGGAGGCGTACAAGCGCCCCTACGCTCACGACCCCGCCGAGGTGGCCGACTGGTCCTTCAGCGGCAAGGCCCCGCACCTGCTCGAAGTCATCCAGAACGCCCGGGCCACGGTGCTGCTGGGGCTCTCGGGGCGGCCCGGCGACTTCAACGAGCCCGTGGTCAAGGCGATGCTCGAGGCCACCGACCGCCCGGTTATCTTCCCGCTTTCCAACCCCACCAGCGCTTCCGAGGCGCTGCCCGAAGACATCCTCCACTGGACCGACGGCGCGGCCATCGTGGCGACCGGCAGCCCCTTCGACCCGGTGGAGTACAAGGGCAAGACCTACCCCATCGGCCAGGGCAACAACGCCTTCATCTTTCCGGGGCTTGGCTTCGGCGCCATCCTCGCCCACGCGCGCGAGATCACCGACGGCATGGTCCTCGCGGCCTCCTATGCGCTGGCCGACTTCGTCGACCGTTCCCACATCGAACAGGGGATGGTCTACCCCTTCGTGCGCGAAATGCGCGAGGCCAGCGTTCACGTGGCCGCGAAGGTCATCCTCCAAGCCGTGGCCGACGGCGTCGCCGACACCAACCGCTTCGACGGCCTGGCCGAACACGACGTTCTCGACTACGTGCGCCGGCACTTCTGGCAGCCGCACTACCTCCCCTACGTCAAGGGCACCCCCGAGGAGTAGCGTTCTTCCCTCCTGCGAATCGCCCGCTCCGAACGCCGGGCGATTCTTCAACGGGCGAGGCCTAGAAGGCCTTCGTCAGGAGCCGCAGGAAGTTTATAATGGAGATGTCAAGGCGTTCTTCCTGGAGGCCGCACCGTGAGCAAGGATCGTCCGGTTTACATCATCTCCGTCGCCGCCGAGCTGGTGGACATGCACCCCCAGACCCTGCGCCTGTACGAGCGCAAGGGCCTGATCCGCCCCAAGCGCAGCTCGGGCAAGACCCGCCTCTACTCCGAGCGCGA
>JALSIA010000112.1 GCA_026981865.1 Thermaceae bacterium | reverse complement strand
CGCGGCGTCTGGGTCTGAAGTCATATTGGCACAAGCGGTCCCACTGGCGTCTAACAAGCACAGGCTCATACTCAAAACATGGACGCCTCGCTGCCTTGCCCAACTAATTGCATCAATGATCGACGAGCTTCTTCCCGTGCCGCCTTGGAAGACTTGTAGCGGCATTATATACGCGCGATTATTGCTGATTCCTGCCAAAGCTAGGTTATTGTTGGTCTGCGCCGCAATGATGCTGGCAACAAAGGTGCCGTGATCATCACCGGCAACCGGGTAAGGGTCGTTATCATTATTCACAAAATCGTAACCAAAAATAACATTGTTGCTTAGGTCCAGGTGATCGTAAGCCACCCCCGAATCGATTACGCCCACTACCGGTCGGCAACCCCCTGACGCAAGATTGTCCCAAGCCGTTTCGACACCCATCAGGGCGTATTGGAGCGATTGACTAGCAGAACCGTAAGTTGTCGTGAAGGCGGTTGTGTATCCGGGGTCGTTGGGTGTATAGAGCAGTTTGTATTGATAGTTGGGCTGGACGTAGACGCCCAGACCGCTCGCGAGGATGCGCCGGGCCGCGTCGGCTTCTCCGCCGGCTTCGGTGCGGTAGCGGATCCAGCCGTCCAGCCCGGGGGCCGCCAGGCGCTCGAGCCCCAGCTGGGCCTCCAGCGCCGCCACCTCCGCGCTTTGCAGCGTCACGCCGTCGGGGCGCAGCACCAGCAGCTCGCCGGGAACGTAGGCCACCCCGTCGAACCGGCCCATGCCCGAGGGCGCCTCGTCTCCGGCCGGGGCCTGGAGCGCCAGGCTCAGGCTCCCGGGGGCGGGGCAGGCGTCCGCAGGGGGCGTGGGGGCGCTGGCCGTGATCTGGGTACTGGCGCTGGCGGTGCCGCCGCGTCCGTCGCTGACCGTGAGCGTCGCGGTGAAGCTGCCCACGTCGTAGCTGTGCAGCACCGTCAACAGGCTGCCGCAGGCGAACTGGGCGGGGTTCGTCCCATCCCCGAAGTTCAGGGTGCAGCTAAGCGAGTCCCCGTCCGGGTCGAGGGCCGAAACGGTGAACTGCACCGACAGCGGGGCGTACCCCGCCTGCGGCGCGGCGGTGAACGAAACGATCTCGGGCGGGGTGTTGATGCGACAACCCGCCAGGATGAACAGCAGAAAGAGCAGGGCGGTACCAGCTTTCCTGTACATGGCTCTACTTTACCCTTAGGGAGGTAACGCGCAGGTTAACGCGCGTTAAGGCAGGGTTAAGGCGGGCATGCGGAAAAGGGGCTGCGGGGCGACCTGGACGGAGGCCTCGGTTTGCGGCTCGCCCCGGTCGCAAAAGCCGTTGGCGGTATCGTCGCGGCAGGCGACGACCGCGTAGGGGGCGCTGGGCAGGAAGACGGCGAAGTTGCCGTCGGCGTCGGGGGTGATCCAGCGTTCGAAGGGGCCCTGAAAGCGGACGCGGTAAGGGCCTGGGGGCGGCTCCAGCGCCAGGGCCTGCGGAAGGTTGAGGAAGCCGTAGCCGTAGTACGCGTCGCGGCCGGGCGGGCCCAGGTCGGTGGCCGTGGCGGCAAGCCGCTCGAGGGCCGCCTCGGTGCTGCGGCCGGGGTCCTGGGCGAGCAGCAGCGCCAGCGCCGCCGCCACCTGGGGGCTGGCCTGCGAGGTGCCCATGTAGAAGGCGTAGTTGGGTCGGTTCGTCTGGAAGTTCCAGGTCGTCGAGAGCACGCCGTCGGGGTAGCCGTCGGCGTCGGCGTCCTGCTGGACGTCGCCGCCGGGGGCGCTGAAGGCGACGCGGTCGTTGTGCTGGCTGTACCAGGTGGGTTTTGGCTCGCCCACGGCGTTGTCCGCCGCGGCTACGGCGACGGCGCCGGGGCAGCTCGCCGGGTAGAAGTAGGCCGTACCGCCGCTGTTGCCCGCGGCGGCCACGACGAGCGCCCCCGCGGCGCGGGCGTCGGCGACGGCCTCGCACATGGCGTTGGAGAAGAGCGTGGAGCCGAGCGAGAGGTTGATGACCTGGGCGGGGTGGGGGTTGGAAAGCGTTTGTCCGGCCCAGTCCACCGGCAGCCCCGCCGCGTAGCGCACCGCGGCGGCCACGGCGCTGAAGCTGCCGTTGCCCGTTTCGTCGAGCACGCGCAGGGGCAAAACCTTGACGTCCGCCGGCCAGGCCAGGCCCACAAGCCCGGTTTCCGAACAGATGGGGTCGCCGTTCGGGTCGTAGCACGCGGGCGGCAGCGGGTTCACGCCCGTGCGCGCGGCGATGATTCCGGTCACGTGGGTTCCATGGCTGCCGGCGGTGGGGTTGCGGTTGTCGCCGGGGTCGGTGGGGTCGGAGTCGCCATCGACAAAGTCGTAGGCTCCGTCCGCCGGGCCCCAGAGGCGGTCCGTGAGGTCGGGGTGGTCGTAGCGCACGCCGGTGTCGATGACGGCGACGGTGACGCTCTGAGGGTAGCCGCCCAAATAGGCCCAGCGTGCCCCGGTGCGGCGCAGGTGCCACTCGAGCGGGTAGTACTCGTCGCCGGGTTCGCCCAGGGCCCGCACCGTGCCGTCGGGCTCGGCCCAGACCACGTTA
>JALSIA010000111.1 GCA_026981865.1 Thermaceae bacterium | reverse complement strand
CCTCGACTTCCAGGCCGAGCTGGAGCTGCGGCCCGGCGGCCACCTTGCGGTAGTCGAAAACCTGACCGTGCGCATCGAGCACGACCGGGTGGTCCACGGCCTCTACCGCGACCTGCTCGCCCGCCCGCTGGGCTCGCTCGCCCCCGCCGCCGGCTCGATCCGTTACCGCATCGAGGAGGTGCTGCTCGACGGCCGGCCCGAGCCCTGGTGGAGCGAGTCGAACGCCCAGGGCCTGCGGGTCTACATGGGCCGACCCGAAACGCTCGCGCCCCTGGGGGTTCACCGCTACACGCTGCGCTACCGGGCCGACTACGCAGGCCGGCGCGCCGGCGACCTTGGACGGCTCGACTGGAACGTAACCGGCAACGACTGGGCCCTGCCCATCGAGCGCACCACGCTGCGCCTGCGCCTGCCCGCGGGGCTTTCGGCCGACGCGGTGCGGGCGCGCGCCTACGCCGGCCCCCTCGGGTCCACCGACGAGGTCGCGGGCGTGCGCATTGGAAACGGCTGGGTTTTCCGTTACGACCGTACGCTGCCCCCCGGCTCGGGCCTGACGCTCGAGCTCTCCTGGCCGCTCGCGCTGCTGCCCGTGGACCGCGCCCCCGCCGACCCCCTGGTGCGCGTACTCGCCACGGTGTTGCTGTTGTTCGCCCTCCTCCTCACCGCGGTCTGGGTGCGGCAGGGCCGCGACCCCCGCCCCGGGGCGGTGATTCCCCGCTTCCGGCCGCCGGAAGGGGTGAGCGCCGCCCTGGTCGCCTACCTGGCCAACCACAACCTGACGCCGCGCGTCTTCACCGCGGCCGTGGCCGAACTGGCCGCGCGAGGGTTCCTCAAGGTGACCGACGGCCCCAACCCACTTCTCGAGCGTGTGGCGACCGATCCCCCCGACGAGCGAACGCCGCTCGAGCTGCGCGCCCTGTTCGAAGCGCTGCTGCCCCCGCACCGCGCCCGGATCGAGCTGAGCCAGGCGAACGCGGAGGAAATCCGGCAGGCCCGCAGCGAACTCGGGCGCCGGTTGAGAAAGAAGGTCGCCCCCTACCTGCGCCCGAACTTCGCCGCCCTGCTCGCAACCCTGGGGGTGGCCGTGCTGACCGTCGGGAGCCTGGTGCGCCACCTCTCCGGCGAGTTCGCCCTTGGAGCGTTCGCGGGCCTGGCCACGTTCTTCTACCTGGCCTTCGCCGTCGCCGCGCTGCAGTCGGCGGCGCTGGCCTGGGATCGCTACCGGCTGGTGCCGGGGCTGAGCCCGCTCGGCGAGTTGCTGCGCATCGCCTTTCGGCTCCTTTTCGTTTTTGGAGGGGCGCTCGTGGGCGGTTTCTTCTTGGGGCTCTACGCCGGGATGGCCGTAGGCGGGCTGGCGGCGGCGATCGTCCTCGTCGCCGCCTGGGGGGCCTACCTGCTGCCCGCCTACACCCCTGCAGGCGCGGAGGTCTGGCGGCACCTGCAGGGGCTGGCGCGCTACCTGGGCACCACCGACGCGGCCGAACTGCGGCGCATGAACGCCCCGGAGGACACCCCCGAAGCGTTGCGGCGGCTCTATCCCTACGCCATCGCCCTGGGCATCGAGAGCCGGTTCGCGGACCGGCTCGAGCGCTACCTCCGGGTCCACCCGCAGGAAAGCGGACGGGTACTGCTGTGGGGCACGGACCGCGGCGCGCCGCAGCAGGCCCGCATGGCGGGCTTCAGCACCGGCGTTTCGCGCGCCCTGCAAGCAGCGTTCGTGCGGGCGACGGCAAGCCGCAGCGGCTCCGCCGGCCGCAGCGGCGGCTTTTCGGGCGGCGGCGGGGGCGGCGGGGGCGGCGGTGGGTGGTAAAACGATTACACGATGGTGCGCACCCCTTCCCTCCCGGGTGTCGGCACCGCGCTGGCGCCGGCCTTGGTCGTCCCCGCCTTCGCTCAGGGCGCTCCGGCCGCCGACCCGGTCACGGGCCTCCTGGTCGCGGCGCTGCTCCTGCTCACCGCCGGGCTGTTCGCCGTTCGCAAGCGGCCGCGCGAGTCGGCCGCGGCGGTGATCCCCCGCTTCCGACCGCCCGAAGGCGTGAGCGCGGCGCTGGCCGCCTATTTGGGCGACCGCGGCGTGACCGCGCGCGTCTTTGCCGCGGCGGTGGCCGAGCTGGCGGCGCGGGGCTTCGTGAACGTGGTGGCCGGCCCCAAGCCGCGCATCGACCGGGCGCCTAGGCCGCCGGAAACGAACCCGCCGCTCGAGCTGCGCGCCCTGCTGGAGGCCCTGGTGCCCCGGCGGCGTCCGCAGATCGAACTCGGCCGCGGAAACGGGGAAATCCTGCTCCTGGCCCGCAACGAGCTGGGGCGCAACCTGGCCAGGGCCGCGGCCCCCTACCTGCGCCCGAACGGGGCGGCGGTCGGCGCCGTCACCGCCCTGGCGACGCTCGCCCTCGCCCTGGCCGCCCGGCTCGCCTACGGCCACACCGACGCGGCGCTGCTGGCCGGCTTCTTCACCCTCGGCTACGTCTTCTTTGGCGCTCAGGCGTTGCAGTCCGCCGCCCTGAGCTGGGAACGCCACCGGCGGGTACCCGGCCTTGGCCGGCCCCGCGAGCTGGCGCGCGCCGGGGCCGGCCTGCTCTTCGTGCTGCTCGCGGGCCTGCTGGGGGGCTTGGGGCTGGGCCTCGCCGCCGGCGCTTCCGCCGGCGCGCTCGCCACGGCGCTGCTGCTGGTCGCGGTGTGGGGCGCCCGCTCGCTGCCCGCCTTCACCCGCGAAGGCACCGAGGTATGGCGGCACCTGCAGGGGCTGGCGCGCTACCTGGGCACCACCGACGCGGCCGAACTGCGCCGGATCGCGGCGCCCGAGGACACCCCGGAAACGCTGCGCGGCCTCTACCCTTATGCCGTCGCCCTGGGCGTGGAGAGCGCCTTCGCCCGCCGGCTCGAGCGCTACCTGGACGCTCACCCCGAGGAGGTCCAGGCGGCGATGCTGTGGAACACCGGAGCGGAGAGCTACCCCCGCATGGTGGGCCTCTACACCTACAGCCTGGGTGTTTCCCGCGCACTGCACAACGCCTACCAACAGGCCGGCGCCTACACCCCCGAGCTTCCCCGAAACCGGTAGAATCTGGAAACATGCGCAAGACCGCCGCGATCCTCGCGCTGGCCTCCGCCCTCTGGACCGGCTGCACCTCCGGGCAGGCGCCGGGCGGCGGGAGCTGGACGGCGGTCGCACCCGCGCCGCTGCCGCCCCTGCAGAACGTCCTGAACCCGGGCCGCGGCTTCTTCACCAGCAACCTCGACCTCTTCAACGCCGCCGAGGAGGACTATGCCGCGGTGCGCGCCGCGGGGCTCACCCTCGCCTACCCCTACAACACCTGGCTGCCGCGCCGAGAACTCACGCAGGCTGAGCTTAGCGCCCTCCAGCAAGGCTTCGACCTGGTACGCAAGCACGGCTTCAAGCTGATCCTGCGCTTCCGCTACGGCGAAAACGGCGACGCCGACTGGAGCGTCATCCAGCGCCACCTCGAGCAGCTGATCCCGCTGGTGCAGAAGAACGCCGACGTGATCGCGGTGCTGCAGGCGGGCTTTCTGGGCCGCTGGGGCGAGTGGCACTGCTGGGAGGCGACCGAAGTCTGCCACGACGGCGCGGCGGAAAAGGCCTACGTACTGGACCGGCTGCTGGACGCGCTAACCGGCACCGACGTGCCCGTCGCCGTGCGCTACCCGGCGGACAAGGCGCGTTACCTTGGCGACATCGACTTCACCAGCGACGAGGACGTGCCGCCTCCGCCCGAGCCCGTGAGCGGCTTCGCGGAAACCGCGGGCCTGCGTGCCCGCATCGCCCACCTGAACGACTGCTTCCTCTCGAGCGCGAACGACGTGGGCACCTACCCGAACCGGCCGCCCGAGCGCATCCGGCAGTGGCGCGGCTTCACCTACGCCGAGAACGCCTATCTGCCCTTCGGCGGCGAGACCTGCGAGGCCGCCGACCGCGACGACCCCACCCGCAGTCGGGGCGCGCGGGCGCTGGCCGAGCTGGAGCGCGCCCACCTGGACTACCTCAACGCCGACTACCACCCCGGCATGCTCGCGCACTGGCGCGAGGACGGCATCTTCGATCAGGTGGCCGCGCGCATGGGCTACCGGCTGGTCGTCGTGGAGGCGGCCTGGACCACGCCGGCGGCAGGGGAAGGTTGGAAGTTCCGGCTGACCGTGCGCAACGACGGCTTTTCGCGCCTCAAGCGGCGCTACGACGTAGCGCTCGTGTTGCGACAAGGGGACCGGAGCGTGGAGCGGCCGCTCGGCTTCGACCTGCGCACGGTGGCGCCCGGATCATCGGCCACCTTCACGGCCGCGGGCCTGGCGGGGCTTCCGGCGGGCCGCTGGCGCCTCGGCGTCGCCGTGCGGGATCCGGCGCTGCCCGAACGGCCCGAATACGCCGTCCGCTTCGCCAACGAGCTCGACTACGACGGCGTGAACTGGCTGGGTGTGTTCGAGATCGCTCCGCCGGGGCCCTAACCGGCCGGACCCGGGGCTTGGTTTAGCGGTGGGCACGGCTTTCCCGGCTTCCTTCTTGACACCCCGCAGGCGTGCCGATACCATGAATCTTGCGCGCTACGCGCCGGGATGGCGGAATTGGTAGACGCGCTAGCTTGAGGGGCTAGTGGCCGCTTAGGCCGTAGGGGTTCAAGTCCCCTTCCCGGCACCAACCCTCCCCCTGCCTGTGCAGGGGCGGGCCCCGCCTCCGGGCGGGGTCTTGCTTTTATTCAGGATTTCTGCATACGCGTGCTAGACTGGAGAATACGCAGGCGCACGATGGAAACGGTCACGATTACCCCCTCCGTTCTCTGGCGGCAGCTCGAGCCCAAGCTCGGCTACCTGCCCGAGGAGGCGCGCGTGCGCGTACGCGAGGCCCTGGACTTCGCCTACCAGGCCCACGAGGGCCAGTTCCGCCGATCGGGGGAGCCCTACATCACCCACCCCGTGGCGGTGACCGAGATCCTCGCCGAACTGCAGATGGACCCGGACTCCCTCATCGCTGGGCTGCTGCACGACACCGTCGAGGACGTGGAGTCGGTTAGCTTCGAGACGATCCGCGAGCGCTTCGGCGAAGACGTGGCCCGCATCGTCGAGGGCGAGACCAAGGTCTCCAAGCTCTCCAAGATGGCGACGAGCGTCGAGGACCAGCAGGCCGAGAACCTGCGGCAGATGTTCATCGCCATGACCCGCGACCTGCGCATCATCATCGTCAAGCTCGCCGACCGCACCCACAACATGCGCACCCTCGAGTTCATGCCGCCCGAGAAGCAGCGGCGCATCAGCAAGGAAACGCTCGAGATCTTCGCGCCCATGGCCCACCGTCTGGGCATCGGGCAGATCAAGCTGGAGCTCGAGGACCTGGCCTTCCGCTACCTGCACCCCGAAGAGTACGCCGCGCTGGTGGAGCGGCTGGCCCACCACAGCCAGGCGCACCGCGAGGTGGTGGACAACGCCAAGGGTGCGCTCGAGCACGCCCTTGAGAACGACTACGTGCTGGGCCTCTCGGTCGACGGCTTCTCGGTCTCAGGCCGGACCAAGCACCTCTTCTCGATCTGGAAGAAGATGCAGCGCGAGGAGAAGACGCTCGAGCAGATCTACGACCTGCTGGCCCTGCGCGTCATCCTCGATCCCAAACCGGTGGCCAGCCCCGAAGAGGCCGCCTCCCGCGAAAAACAGGTCTGCTACCACGTCCTGGGGTTGGTGCACGCGCTCTGGCCGCCCATTCCCGGCCGCGTCAAGGACTACATCGCCCAGCCCAAGCCCAACGGCTACCAGTCGCTGCACACCACCGTGATCACCCCGGGCGGGTTGCCGCTCGAGGTGCAGATCCGCACCCGGGAGATGCACCGGGTCGCCGAGTACGGCGTCGCCGCCCACTGGCTTTACAAAGAGGGGCTCACCGACCCCAACCAGCTGAAACGGCGGGTGAAGTGGATCGAGCTGCTGCAGGAATGGCAGCGCGACTTCACCTCGAGCCGCGACTTCGTCGAGGCGGTGCAGCACGACCTGCTTTCCGGGCGCGTCTTCGTCTTCACTCCCAAGGGACGGGTCATCGACCTGCCCAAGGGGTCCACCCCGGTGGACTTCGCCTACCACATCCACACCGAGGTGGGGCACCGCATGATCGGGGCCAAGGTGGGCGGCAAGATCGTTCCGCTCAGCTACGAGCTCAAGAACGGCGACATCGTCGAGATCCTCACCTCCAAGAGCTCGCCGGGCCCCAGCAAGGACTGGCTGGGCTTCGCCCACTCCCGCTCGGCCCGCCAGAAGATCCGCCACTTCTTCCGCGCCGCCGAGCGCGACGAACTGCTCGCCAAGGGGCAGCGCACCCTGGAGAAGTACTTCAAGCGCCGGGGGCTGCGCCTCCCCAGCGAAGCGGAGCTGGAACGCGCCGCCGAGAAGCTGAACCTGCCGAAAAGCCCCGAGGACGTCTACCTGGCGCTCGCGCAAAGCCGGGTAACGCCCCATCAGATCGCCCGCATCCTCGTCCCGGGCGAGCTGCACGAGAAGCCCAAACCGGCCCCCAAGGCCCCGCCGCGCCCCAGCGGCATCCTTCTCGAAGGCCACCTCCAAGCCCCCATCAAGCTGGCCAGCTGCTGCAAACCGGTGCGGGGCGACGTCATTCTGGGCTACGTCACCCGCGGCCGCGGCGTCACCGTCCACCGCGCCGACTGCCCCAACATGCAGCGGCTGCTGCGCACCGAACCCGAGCGCTGCATCGCCGCCAGCTGGGATACCGGCAAGACCGGCCACTTCGTCGTCGAGATCCACCTCGAAGCCTCCGACCGCCCCGGCCTGCTGCGCGACGTGATGGACGTCTTCGCTGGCCTCGGCAAGAGCGTGCTGGGGGCCGACACCCAGGTGAGCGGCCACACCGCGCGGATGCGCATCCGGCTCGAGGTCAAGGACGAGGAAGAACTCATGCGCTACAAGCAGGCCCTGCGCGAAATCCCCGACGTGCGCGTCGTCCGCCGCGGCTGATGGACCCGAAACAGCTGCTCTTCTACGCCGCCGGGCCCGCGCTCGGGGCGGTGCTGGGCGGGGTGACCGTGGCCCTAGGATGGCTCCGACCGCGGGCGGGGGTGGCCGCCGCGGTCGTGGGCGCGCTCGCCTGGTGGGTCGGTGGGCTGGGTACCGCCGCCGCGCTCCTGCTCTTCGTGGCCCTTGGCAGTCTGGCTGTACGGGGGAATCCACGCTCGCGGGACCGCGGGGGCCGCGGACCTCTGCAGGTGCTCGCCAACGGCCTGCCCGCGGGGTTGGGCGGGGTGCTGCTGGGCCCCGTCTTTTTCTACGGGGCAATGGCGGCGGCGCTGGCCGACACCCTGGCCAGCGAGCTCGGGGGCCGCGCCCCCTGGGCCTGGCGCCCCGGCCGCGGGCGGGTGCCGAGCGGCACCAACGCCGCCGTCAGCCTGCCGGGCACGATGGCGCTCGTACTGGGCGCGGCGCTGGTGGCGCTTCCCTTCGGCGGCGAGCACCGCGCCGCGGTCTTCGCCGCCGGGGTCTTCGGCGCCGTGCTCGACACCCTGACCGGACCCCTGGAAGAACGCCTCGGCCGGTGGACGAACGACGTGAACAACGCCGTAGCCACCGCCGCCGCGGGCCTGCTCGCCTGGGCGCTGACCTAAAGGACGGGTGGCTTTCCGCTAGTGGAGGTGAAGCGGGACGCGGGAAGAAGGGTAGGAGGTGGGCTGGCTGCGAAACGGAAACCAACGCCCGGCTTGGGCATCGCCCACAACCCCCACCCCGACCCTCACCCAGGGGAGGGCGGATTATTGCGCGGAGAGTAATTCGTCATTCCAGCCAAGCAGGCCAGGGGCCTGCGCGAGCCGGACTTGCCCCCGCGAAAGCGGGGGATCCAGAGCCTAAGGTATGGTAGGCGCTACGCTTTGCCTGATGACCGACTTTAAAACCTCCCCCTAGGGGGAGATGGCGGCGTAGCCGCCAGAGGGGGGTTGGTTTGCTGGAATGCTGGATGCGGGATGTGGGCCGGTCATGATTCGAATGATGGGCGGCGGCTCCGTTAGCGCCAACAACCCCCACCCCGACCCTCCCCCAGGGGAGGGAGCATTGCTTTGCGGCGACCGAACCGCTGAGTTTGGGTGCGGCATGGACCCCCGGATCCAGTCCGGGGCAAGCCCAGCTCGCGCGGGTCAAAATGACCCGCTTGGCCGGGGATACATTATTTGGATGTGGAAGGTAGGGGGGTAGGAGGTAGGAAAATCAAGTTTCGTATTGCAACCGCGGTACGCAGGCGTGCTTGCCTACCCTAAAACAAAGCCCACTCCCCACACCCCACCTCCCACTTCCTGTTTCCCCTGTATCCCCGGACGACCGAGGCTGATCGCCTAGGGAGATCCGGGAGCCTGCCCCGGACTTGATCCGGGAGCCTGCCCTGCGAAAGCAGGGTTCTTCCTGTGCAAAAATCCGAAACGGCGCTGCCGCTAATGGACCCACCGCGAACTACAGGCCACAAGCTACAGGCCGCGCACCACGTACTACCGACCGGCAACCGGCACCACCCACACCTGCCGCGTGCGCGGGCCGTCGAACTCGGCCAGGAAGATCTGCTGCCAGGTGCCCAGCAACGGCCGACCGCCGCTCACCGGGACCAGCTGGGCATTCCCCACGAGCGCGGTCTTGAGGTGGGCGTCGCTGTTTCCCTCGGCATGGCGGTCACCCGGGTGGGCATGAGGCGCCAGCTCCGCCAGCCGCAACAACAGGTCGTGGGCCACGTCGGGGTCGGCCCCCTCCTGGACCACGATCCCCGCCGTGGTGTGCGGCGAGTAGACGAGCACCGCGCCCTCGGTGAGGCCCAGCGCCTGCACGGCCACGCCGACCTGTTCGGTGATCCGGACCATCTCGCTGCGCGCGCGGGTGCGCACCTCGAAGCGTTCCATACCTGCACTTTAGCGCGGGCGGATGCCCCGACGGGCCTGCCGTAGAATGGGCCGCATGAACCTGGTCGTCATCGGATTCGTTCTCGTCCTGCTCAGCGCGCTGATGGCGCTGTTCTCGCGGCGTTGGTCGTCGCCCGCGGTGCTGGGTGTGATCACCGGCCTGGCGCTCGCCGCCTTCGGCCTCTGGCCCGGAGGCTCCGAAGGGCCATTGGGTACGGTGCTTACCTACGACCGCGCTCCCGCCGCAGCGGCGGAGGCGACCGCGCCAGGAACGGGCGCTCCCGAGAGCGCGGCGGTGGCCAAAGAGGACGAGCCCGAGGCGGCCCCGCCCATTCCCGAACACCTGATCCCGGGCCGGGCCGCGGCCTGGGTGGACGAGCTCGCGCGTTTGGTTCAAAAACCCAACCGCTTCCCCCGGGCCCAGTCGGGTGCCGCCCCCGAAGGCGCGCCCATCGAAGGCGACCGCATCTACGAGTACGTGGACCTGAACCTCGCGGGCCGCACCTTGCAAACGGTCTTCCTTTCGAAAAAGCCCGGGGATCCCGGAACCTGGATGGTGCACGTCGAACCGGGCGCCCAGGGAGCGCCGATTCAACCCGAGGAGCTGGGCAAGGTGCGCATCCTGGGCGAGGGCGGCAACTTCCTCGTCTTTCGGATCGAAGACGGGCCCCTCGCCGGGAATTACCTCGTCTGGGCCACGGGCGGCCACCGCGGCGGCGGCGAGGCCGTGCGCATCTACAGCCCCGGGTTCCTCGAACGCGAGCAAGGGCTGGCGCAGCAGATCGCCCGGGCGGCCGGCGAATAGGCTAGACCCGCAGGCCCAGAACCGCCCAGGGTCGGTCCCGGACCCGTGTGAGGAAGAGCGTGAGGGTGGGACCGCCGGCAGAGAGCGTGCGTTTCAACTTCTTCTCGAAAAGCGCGGGGTCCACGGGGCTGCGGCGGCGCTTCACCTCCACCGCGCCGGCGCCGTGCGTGCGCAGCCAGGCCCCGATGTCGCGCTGGCGGAAGGGCCCCTGCTCGAGCACCTCCCAGGCACGCGCGAGCGGTGTGGTCCGCCGTTCGTCCGCGCTCAGGTAGGCCACCTGCGGGTCGAGCTGCCAGGCGTCCAGCTCGACCGCGAGCCGCCGCACCAGACCGGCGCGGATCACCGCGGGGTCGGGCTCGTAAAGGTAGGCCCCCACCGGGCCGGTCCGCGCGGGGCCCTCGGGGCCGCCGAGCCGGACCCCCGCGGGCAGCACCGCCGCCCAGGGCTCGGACCAGGCCAGTGCGCCGAAACCGGCCAGCGCCTCTTTCAACTCCCCCGCGAGCGAGACGAAGCCCAAGCCGGTTTCCGGGGGCAGCTCGCGCCTGTCGAGCGCCGGGGCCAGCTTGACGGCCACGGCGGGAACGCGTCCGGCCAAGCGCTGCAGGTCGGCGAGCGGCGGTTCCATGGCGTCGAGGCGCACCGTGCGGCGCCCGCCGCGGCGCCTCGCCGGATCGGCGAAAGCGGCCTCCACGTCCAGGTCGAGCGTGCGCCAGTCGGCGCGCAGCACCCCCACGCGTTCGGCCAGCCCCAGCGCCGCGGCGTTGTGTTCGAGGAGGGCCGCACGCACCGGGTCGAGCTCGACGGCCAGCACCCGTTTGCCCGCCGCCGCCAAGGCCAGCGCGTCGCCGCCGATGCCCGCCCCCAGATCGGCGACCCGGTCGTAGGGACCGAAAACGCGCTCCGCCCGCCAGCGCGCCACCGGCCCGGCGCTCGCCTGCTCGAGCGCCTCGGCCTCGAAGAGCAGGGCGTCCGCGTAGGGAAACTTGGCCCGTCCCTTGCGTCGCAGGCGCGCCTGGTCGTAGATCCAGGCGGCCTCGTCCGCGCCCCAGCGCTTGCGCAGGGTGGCGACGGTGGTCAGGGGGTCGAGCGGTTCCCCGGCCAGCGCCGCCAGCTCGGCCTGGGCCGCAGGGCTCGCCAGAAAACGGACGGCTTCGGGGGTGAGGCTGCGCACCCCCTCAGTATGCCCGTTAGCCCAGCTCGAGCTCGATCGTCACGGCCGGCGCCTCAAACCCCGCGGCCTTGTGGCTGCCGTCGCAGAAGGGCTTGTTCTGCGAGTGGCCGCAGCGGCAGAGCGCCACCTGCGCTTTTTCGATGACCTCGCCGTCCACGGTGGCGCGGCCGCCCGTGGGCACCAGGTAGGGTCCGTCCTTTGTTGCGGTGATCTTCATCTTTTCCCTCCGCTACCAGCCTAGCGCCGCGGGCGTTCCTTCACCGTCGCCCGCGCTACCTTCCGGTAAGGTGAGGGCGTGGAGCCCGCCTACACCGCGCTGCACCTGACGCTCGCCTTCCTGCTGGGGCTGGTCCTCGCCGGGGCGCTGGCCGCCGGGCGCGGCGTGGCCTGGGCCCGGCGCGAGCGGGCGCTGGTGCGCGAGCTCGAACGCGCACGCGCCGAGCTGGAGGCCGAACGCGCCAAGAACGCCTGGATCGAGGGGGCCAAGGGCGAGCTCGCCGACGCCTTCGTGGCCCTCTCCCACCGCAACCTGGAACAAAGCGCCCGCAGCCTGGCCGAGCGCAGCGCCGAGCTGCTGGGGCGCCTGGAAGACCAGCTGGGCGGGCGGCTGAGCACCCACAAGGCCGAGCTCGCGGGGCTGGTGGGGCCGTTGCGCGAGCACCTGGCGAGGCTGGAGGCGCAGGTGCGCGCCCTGGAGGAAAAGCGCGAGGGCGCCTACGGCCGGCTCGCGGAGCAGCTGCGGGCCCTGGCCGAGCAGCAGCGGACCCTGCAGCAGGCCACGACCACGCTGGGCCAGGCGCTCCGCAGCTCGAGCGCGCGCGGGCAGTGGGGCGAGCTGCAGCTCAGGCGCGTCGTCGAGCTCGCGGGCATGACGGCCCACGTGGACTTCGACGTCCAGGTGCACACCCCCGCGGGCCGGCCCGACCTGGTCGTGCGCCTCCCCGGGGGTGCGCTGCTCCCGGTCGACGCCAAGGCCCCCCTGGCCGCCTACCTGGCGGCGCTCGAGGCCGCGAGCGACGCGGAACGCGCGGCCCGGCTGGCCGAGCACGCGCGGGCGCTGCGGGCGCGCGTCAAGGAGCTGGCCGCCAAGGCCTACTGGAGCGCCTTCGACCCCGGCCCCGACCTGGTCGTCGCCTTCGTACCCAGCGAAGCGGCGCTGGCCGCGGCCTTCGAGGCCGACGGCCGCCTGCTCGACGACGCGATCGCCCAGAAGGTGCTCCCCGCGGGCCCGGTCACGCTGGTGGCGCTGCTCAAGGCGGTGGCCTACGGCTGGCAACAGCAGGCCCTCAGCGAGAACGCCCGCCGCATCGCGGCCTCCGGGCGGGAACTGATTCAGCGCCTGGACACGCTCACCGGCGCGCTCGCCGACGTGGGCCGGGGTCTGGAAAAGAGCGTGGCCGCCTACAACCGCGCCGTAGGCAGCTTCCAAAGCCGCCTGGCGCCGGCGCTGCGCCGTTTCCGCGACCACCTGGGCGAGGAGGAAGGCCTGCAGCCCGAACCCCTGGACCTCGCCCTGCGGCCGCCCCCTCAAACCGACTCCGAGGGTTAACCTCCATGCTAGGCTGGGGCCGATGATCGCGCGTTACCAGACCCCGGAGATGGCGGCCCTGTGGTCTTCCGAACACCGCTTCCGCGTCTGGGCCGAGGTGGAGCGCCTGGCCCTGGAGGCCTGGGAAGGCCTGGGGGCCGTCCCCGCAGGCGTGGCCGAGAAGCTGGCGCGGTTCCTGCCCGCAGGCGACTTCGAGCCCGAGTTCAGCGAGCGGGTGGCCGCGATCGAGGCCGAGACCCACCACGACGTGGTCGCCTTCGTGCGCGCCCTGGCGGAGCGCAGCGGCGACGGGGCGGTGCGGCGTTACCTCCACTACGGCCTTACCAGTTCCGACGTGGTGGACACCGCCCAGAACCGGTTGCTCGCCGAGGCCCTGGACCTCGTCCTGGCCGAGCTGGAAAACCTGCTCGCGGCGCTCGCCGACCTCGCCGTGCGCTACAAGCGCACCCCCGCCGTGGGCCGCACCCACGGGGTGCATGCCGAGCCGACCGCCTTCGGCCTGCGCTTCCTGAGTTTCTACGCCGCGGCGCTGCGCGACCGCGAACGCCTGCGCCGCGCCCGCGAGGCCGTCGCCACCGCGGCGGTGAGCGGCTCGGTGGGCAACTACGCCCACACCCCGCCCGAGGTGGAGGCCTACGTGGCCGAGCGCCTGGGCCTCGTCCCCGAGCCGGTGAGCACCCAGGTGGTCCCGCGCGACCGCCACGCCGAGGTGCTGGCGGCGCTCGCGGTCTTCGGCGCGAACCTCGAGCGCGTCGCCGTCGAACTGCGCCACCTCGCCCGCACCGAGGTGCTCGAGGTCACCGAGCCCTTCCGCGAGGGACAGACGGGTTCCAGCTCGATGCCCCACAAGAAGAACCCGGTCGCCCTCGAGAACATCTCCGGCCTCGCCCGCCTCCTCAAGTCGAACCTGCAGGCCGCGCTCGAGAACGTGGCCCTTTGGCACGAGCGCGACATCAGCCACTCCTCGGTGGAACGGGTGATCCTGCCCGACTCCACCACCCTGGCCCACTACCTCGCCCGCCGCCTCACCCGGGTGCTCGAGGGCCTGGTCGTGCACGAGGACCGCATCCGGAGGAACCTCGAGCTCACCCGCGGCCTCGTCTACAGCCAGCGGGTGCTGAACCTGCTCATCGAGAAGGGCCTGGAACGCGACCGCGCCTACCGCCTGGTGCAGCGAAACGCCATGAAGTGCTGGGAGGAAGGGCGCGACCTGGCCGAGCTGCTGGCCGCGGACCCGGAGAACCCGCTCGCGGCCGAGGAGCTGGCCGCGGCCTTCGACCCCGCCCACTACCTGCGGCACGTGGGCGCGATCTACGCCCGCTTCGGGTTGTAAAATAACCCAAAGTCGCCTTGGGTAGACCGCCGCACCGGACGTCCCCTACGTACCGGTCGGGCCGTGTTTACCCCCAACGGGCGCCCGCCCCGAGGCGCGGCGGGGGCGGGGCCGCCCCGGCAGGCCGCGCAACCAAGGAGCGAGGTGAGGCATGAAGGCGATGACCTTTGACTTCTGGGGAACCTTGATGGTCGAAGGACCGAACTACGCCGCCCAGGTGCTGCCCGAGCGCTACGAGATCCTGCTGGCCGCCAGCGACGAGGCCGGCGTGCCCGCGGGCGAGGCCGAGGTGCGTGACGCCTGGAGCCAGGCCACCCGCAAGTATGGCGACGCCTGGCGCGCCGGCGTCTTCATGGGGCTCGAAGACCGGGTGGCCTACGCCTTCAAGCTGCTGGGCGTGCGTTACGATCCCGACCTGGTCAGGAGGACCGCACAAGCCCTCGCCGAAACGGGCCGCGACGCCGACCTGGTCGTGCGCCCCGGCGTCCGCGAGGCCCTGCCCGAGCTGGCGCGCCACTACAAGCTCGCCATCGTCTCCGACACCGGCGTTTCCGGCGGAACGATGCTGCGGCACTACCTCGACCGCGAGGGGCTGCTCCCCTACTTTTCCGCCTTTTCCTTCTCCGACGAAACCCGGGTCTTCAAGCCCGATCCGCGCGCCTTCCTGACCGCCCTCGAGGCCCTGGGGGCGGAGCCCTCGGCGGCGCTGCACACCGGCGACCACCCGCGCACCGACATCGCCGGCGCC
Source organism: Thermaceae bacterium (assembly GCA_026981865.1). Lineage (GTDB taxonomy): Bacteria > Deinococcota > Deinococci > Deinococcales > Marinithermaceae > Oceanithermus. The sequence goes on along the minus strand of JALSIA010000111.1, from coordinate 2,210 downwards.
CGCCGCACCGGTTACCGGCACGCGGTGCTCTTTGAAGGCGACCACGCCGACGAGCCCGGGCCCGAGCCCACGGCCCGCATCCGCGACCACCGCGAGCTGCTGCAGCTGGTCCAGCGGCTCGAGCCGGCGCCCTGACGCCCTCCTACGTACTTGCAACGTTCGTGCAACGCCCCGCCGTCTAGCCTGACGGCGGAGGTAAGCGCATGAAACGAAACCTACTCATCCTGAGCCTTTTTCTGCTCGTCCTCGCGGCCTGCGGGCCCAGGAACCCGTCCGCCACCGTAAACGGGCACGTCTACGGCCCCTGGGGCCAGCCCCTGGCGGGCGTACGCGTCCAGATCGCGGACCGCCCCCTGGCCACCACCGCCGCGGACGGCTCCTTCACGGTCGACGGGGTGACGACCCCTTACCGCGCGATCGTCGAGTTCGCAAGCGACGAATACGCCGTCTTCGACGGCCTCACGACCACCGAGGCGCACTTCTACCGGCCCCAGGCCTTCGGCGGGTCGCCGCCCCAGGCCACGGTCGAAGGGAGCCTGACGGGCACGGCCGCAGGGCGCAAGGCGTCGGTAACCTTCGCTTCCGCCAAGGGCTTCGGATCCGAACCCCTCAGCTCGCAAGCTGGATCCACCCCCTACAGCCTGGACGCCGCGCTTCCGGACACGACCGCGACCGGAAGGCTCTACGCGCTCGAGTGGACCACCGATGCGGGGGGCAACGCCGACGTCTTCACGGGCTACGCGGCCTCGGGCGAGCTGACCCTCGTCTCCGGGGGACTCTTCAGCGGCCAGGACCTGGCGCTGGACCCCGCCCCCTCCACCCACGACCTGACCGTTTCGCTCGCCGCGCCCTCGGGCGACTACGACCTCTATGCATTCATCGCCTCCCTGCGCCCCTGGCCCGCAGCGGACCGAGGCCTGTCCATCGGCCATACCTCCTTCACTGCGCCGGTCCCCGTCCCCGCGACCGTACGCTCCCCCAACCTGCCTTCGGCCCGCACCGAACTGGTGCTGCTGGTCAAGGAAGCCGGTGGAACCAACGTGACCGGCGGGGTCTGGACGAACGTTCCCGCCACCGAAACCTCCGCGAGCCTGATCGTACCGGCCCGTCCGCAGCTGCTCGCCCCCGCCGACGGCGCAACGAACGTCGGGCCCGGCGCCGCCTTCTCGTGGACGCAGCCCGCGGAGGGCCTCGCAGCGATCCTCCTCTCGACGGGGCCCGTCTCCCTGATCGGCTTCACGGCGGGCACGGAGTTCGAACTGCCCGACCTCTCGAGCTTTGGAACCTCCTACGGCGCCGCCGCCGCCTACAGCTGGGCCGTGCTCCACTTCCGCCTGGAGGGCACGGCCGCGGCCGACGACCTGGTCCGCGAAGGCGGCGGCTCCGGCCTCTTATCCCGCCTGACCTTTCCCCTCCTATCCGGCCTCAGCCTGGACGGCGGAGACGGCCACGCCGTCGTCAGCGCCGAACGCGGCTTCACGACCCCCTGAACGGCCTCAGCCCCGGTTCACGATCCGCCCCTCCCCGTCCAGCGCGGGGTAGGGGCGGCCCTGCCGCCGCAGCGCCGCCGCCTCGCGCGGGTAGGCCCATTCGAAGAGGGTGCGCCGGTACGTCTCGGGGTCGAGCCGCGGCCGGTCGTAGAGGCCCGCCGCCAGGCGCTGGCGCTGTGCCTCGAAGAGGATCACCGCCGCGGCCACCGAGACGTTGAGGCTCTGGACCATGCCCATCATGGGGACGACCACCTCGGCGTCGGCCAGCTCCGCCGCGCGCGCGCTCACCCCCCACTTCTCCGCCCCCAAAAGCAGCGCCGCCGGCCGGGTGTAGTCCACCTCGCGGTAGTCCAGCGCCCGCTCCGAAAGGTTGGCGGCGTAGACGGCCAGCCCGCGTGCCTTCAGGTGCGCTACCGCCTCATCGATCTCCGGGTGCACCCGCAGGTAGACCCACTTCTCGCTCCCGCCGGCGGTGTCGTGGAAGGTCGGCACGCCGCCGGTGGGGTGGACCGCGTGGGCCTCGTAAACCCCCACCGCGTCGGCGGTGCGCAGGATGGCCGAGAGGTTGTGGGGTTTGTGGACGTTCTCCATCAACACCGTCAGGTCGGGCTGGCGCCGGTCCAGCACGGCGCGCAGGCGGCGGTAGCGCTCCGGGGTCACGCGGGCATTCTATCAGCCGGGGTGAGGGGGTACGAAAGTGGCTGAGGGCGTCCGTCGCAG
>JALSIA010000110.1 GCA_026981865.1 Thermaceae bacterium | reverse complement strand
TATCCTTGCGCTCCCGGCACCCGAACCGGCTAGGTAGCTCAGCTGGTCAGAGCACGGCACTCATAATGCCGGGGTCGTGGGTTCGACTCCCACCCTAGCCACCAAAACGACGTCCGAGGGCGTCCAGCGGCGTCCGGAACACCACCCAACCCCCTGCCGTTCCAGCGAAAACCTGTCCAGTGGCGTCCGGTGGCGTCCATTGCCATCGGGGGCATGCTGGGGGCATATTTGGGGGCATATCGACCCCCTGGGGGCATTTCCCACCGGAAGGCCCCGCGGGTTCGGGGTATCACCGGGGGCATGCGCCCCCGAGCGGAGGGCCCTGCCATGCCACTGACCGATGCCGCCATCCGCAACGCCAGGCCACGCGAGCGCACCTTCCGCCTGTACGACACCGGCGCCCTCTACCTGGAGGTCACCCCGGCGGGCTCGAAGCTGTGGCGCCTGAAGTACCGCTTCGCGGGCAGGGAGAAGCGCTTGGCGCTGGGCCGCTATCCCGAGGTGGGGCTGGCGGAGGCGCGCCTGCTGCGCGACGAGGCCCGCCGCCTGCTCGCCCAGGGCGAGGACCCGGCCGAGCGTCGCCGGGAGGAGAAGCTGCGCCGCCGGGAGCTCGCACGCGACACCTTCCAGGCCGTGGCCGAGGAATGGCTCGCCCGCCGCTCGCCCGGCTGGTCGGCGTCCTACGCGCGCGGCGTCGTCCAGCGGCTGCGGCGCTACGTCTTCCCGTACCTGGGCCGTCGCCCCGTGGCTGAGATCGAGCCGCCGGAGGTGCTGGAGGTGTTGCGGCGGGCCGAGCGCGAGTGCAGCCCCTACACCGCCAGGAAGGTGCTGCTACACATCGGCCAGGTGATGCGCTACGGGGTGGCGACGGGCCGGGCCGAGCGCGACCCCACCCCGGACCTGAAGGGCGCGCTCGCCCCTGTCGAGCAGCGGCACATGCCGGCGCCGGAGGACCCGCGGGAGGTGGCCGCGCTGCTGCGGATGATCGACGGCTACCGGGGCACGCCCGTGGTGCGGGCGGCGCTGCGGCTGCTGCCGCTGCTGTTCGTGCGGCCGGGCGAGCTGCGGCACATGCGCTGGGAGCAGGTGGACCTCGAGGCGGCCGAGTGGCGCTTCACAGCGAGCAAGACGGGACGGGCGCACCTGGTGCCGCTCGCGCGCCAGGCGGTGGCGATCCTCGAGGACCTGCGCCCCCTGACGGGCCACCTGCCGGGCGGGTGGGTGTTCCCGAGCGCACGCTCGGCGCTGCGGCCGCTGTCGGCCGAGGCGTTCAACGCGGCCTATCGCCGCATGGGCATCGACACGCGCAGCGAGATCACCGCCCACGGCTGGCGGGCGGTGGCGCGCACGCTCCTGGCCGAGCGGCTGGGCTACGACGGCGACGTGGTGGAGCACCAGCTCGGCCACGAGGTGCCGGACCGCCTGGGGCGGGCCTACAACCGCACGCGCTTCCTGGCGCAGCGCCGCGAGATGATGCAGCGCTGGGCCGACTACCTGGACACGCTGCGCGAGGGCGGCAACGTGGTGGTGCTGCCGGTGGCAGGCCGCCCGCGCTGAGGGGAACCGCCATGAACGAGAAGCTGCATCCGGCATGGATCACGGACGAGCACGGCAACCGCGTCTCGGTGGTGCTGCCCGTGGAGGAGTACGAGGCGCTGCTCGAGGACCTGGCGGACCTCGCGGCGGTGGCCGAGCGGCGCGACGAGCCGACGGTGACGCACGAGGAGCTGGTCAGGCGGCTCCGCGCCGATGGGCTCCTATAGGCTCGTCTGGAAGCGCTCGGCCGAGCGCGAGCTGCGCAAGCTGCCGCGGGAGGCGGTTCGTCGCCTGGTCGAGGCGGCCGATCGGCTGACAGAGAACCCGTTTCCTCCCGGTGCACGCAAGCTGCACGGAGCCGAGCACACGTGGCGGGTGCGGGTGGGAGACTACCGCCTGGTCTACTCCGTCGAGACCGGGCTGCTCGTGATCGAGGTGGTGAGGGTCGGCCACCGCAAGGAGGTCTATCGGTGACGGTCAGCCGCTGCGCCTAGGGTCGCTCCCGAAAAGCCGGTTCCCCTTGCCGGCCTGGCGCGGCCGGTGCTTATGCTGGAGGGCCGTGAAACGACATATCCCATTGAACTACATAGGACCGCAACGGACTTAAAAAATCCTCAGAGTCATGCACGCTATCACCGTCCGTATGTGAAGCAGACGGAGATATGCGTGTATGTCAAGCAAACCGGTTTCCAGGGGCGCGAGCAAGAGCAAGTACGCCGCCAAGGCTCGTGTTCAAGCCGAGCCTGACATTCTGTTGAGACCGCGCCAGCTCGCGGCTCGTCTCGGCGTGAGCAAGTCCACGCTCTACGAGATCGCGAAGTCTCCTGATTTTCCCCGCCCCATACAGCTTTCCGACAGGGTCCGCGCCTGGAGCTGGCGTGAAATTGTCTGTTGGCTGACTCAGAGGCGGGTAGATGGAATGCGCGTGGTCAGGAAAAGTGCAGGAAGCTCTGATCAATCGACCGTTGACGGTTCTGGATGAGCAGATCCGGCTTCTGAATCATGCAGAGGCGCCTTCCAGGGGCCGCATCCGCCCCTTTCGCCCCGCCGCCGGCCCGTTTTCAG
>JALSIA010000109.1 GCA_026981865.1 Thermaceae bacterium | reverse complement strand
GGGGCCGGCGGAGCTGGCCGAGATGGCCTACCGCCTGGCCCTGGGCGGGGTGCAGCTGATCAAGGACGACCACGGGCTGGCGGACCAGGCCTTCGCGCCCTTCGAGGCGCGGCTCGAGGCGGTCACCGCGGCCGTGGCCCGCGCCGAGCGCGAAAGCGGCATGAGGGCCATCTACGCTCCCAACGTCACCGCTCCCGGCGAGGAGGCGCTGCGCCGCGCCCGCCTGGCCCGGGCCGCCGGGGCCGGGGCGGTGATGGTCGCCCCCGGGCTGGTCGGCTTCGACCGCATGGAGCGGCTGGCCCGCGAGGTGGGGCTGCCGGTGCTCAGCCACCCGGCCTTCTTGGGCGGCTTCGTGCCCAAGGGCGACGGCGGCATAAGCCACTACGCCCTCTTCGGCCAGCTGCAGCGGCTGGCCGGGGCCGACGCGGTCGTCTTTCCCAACTACGGCGGCCGCTTCGCCTTCAGCCGCGAGGAGTGCGCCGGGGTCAACGCCGGCCTCAAGGACGAGCTGGCGGGTCTGCCCCCCGCCCTGCCCGCCCCCGGCGGCGGCATGAGCCTGGAGCGGGTGCCCGAGATGCGCCGCCTCTACGGCGAAGACCTGATTTTCTTGATCGGCGGGGCGCTGCACCGGCGCGGGCCCGACCTTACCGAAAACGCCCGCTACTTTCGCCGGTTGGTGGCGGAGGCGGAATGAGGCCCGACGAGCTGGTCACCGTCGCCGCCTGGCTCTACTACGAAGGGGGCCTGAAGCAGGAGGAAGTGGCCCGCCGCCTGGGGGTGAGCCGCGTCAAGGTGACCCGGCTGCTGGCGCGGGCCCGCGCCGAGGGGGTGGTGCAGTTCGTCATCACCCGCCCGCTGCCCGAGCCCTTCCGCCTGGCCGAGGCGCTGCGCGCGCGCTACGGCCTGGAGACGGCGGTGGTGGTGCCGGCCGCGGGCTCCGCGGAGGCCACCCTCGACGCCCTAGGCGCGGCCGGGGCCGACTACCTGGCGGCCCGCCTGAAGCCGGGCTTGCGCCTCGGCCTGGGGTGGAGCAGCACAGCCCGGCGCCTGGCCCCCTACCTGCGGCGGCTGCGGCCGGTGAAGGACTGCACCGTCGTCGAGCTGGCCGGCAGCTTTCTGGGGCAGGCCAACCCCTACGCCATCAGCGGGCCGCTGGCGGCGGCGCTGGGGTGCGGGCTCGAGGCGCTACCGGTGCCGGTGCTGGTGGAAAGCCCGGCGGCGCGCGCGGCGCTGCTCGCCGAAGGCCGCATCGCCGCCGCCCTAGCCGCCGGCCGCGAATGCGACCTGGCCGTGGTCGGCATCGGCCAGGTGGGGCCGGAAAGCACCACCGTCCGTACCGGCATGGTGGCTCCTGAGGAGATGGCGCTCATCGAGAAGGCGGGCGCGGTCGGCGACGTGCTGATGCGCTTCTTCGACGCCGCCGGCCGCCCGGTAGAGACGCCCCTCGACGAACGGGTGCTGGCCGTCGCCTGGGACGACTTCCTGCAGATCCCCCAGCGCGTGGCCATGGCCGCCGGCGCGGCCAAACTGCCCGCGATCCGCGCGGCCCTCCGCGGCGGCCTCTTCCAGGCGCTGATCACGGATGAAAAAACCGCCGGGGCGTTGCTGGAATTTGGTTAAATAGGAATTGTGCCGCCCGATCAGCGCCACTACTTCATCGACGAGGCCGGCGACGGCGTGCTGTTCAACAAACGAGGCCGGGTCATCGTCGGAACCGAGGGCAACTCCCGCTTTTTCATGCTGGGGTTGCTGCACGTAGAAGATCCCGCATCACTAGGCGCTAAATTGACGGTGCTTAGAAAAGAGGTGCTTTCCGATCCGTACTTTGCCGGCATCCCCTCGCTGCAGCCGGAAAGAAGAAAAACCGCCCTTGCCTTTCACGCCAAGGACGATTTGCCGGAAATACGCAAGATGGTTTTTGACCTGCTGCACGACACACCGGGGTTGCGCTTTTACGCCTTGGTGAGAGACAAAAAGAGTGTACTGGCCGAAGTTCGCTAATATGAGAGGCGTGATCCCGCCTACAAGTATCACCCGAATGACCTCTACGAAGGAATGGTTCCCCGCCTTCTTAGAAATCGCTTGCACAAAGCGGACGAAATCGAAATCGTATTTTCCCGGCGCGGTAAGAAGCCGCGCACCAAAGCATTGGCGCTGGCCATAGAGAGGGCGCGCAAGAACTTCTATCGCAAGTACAAGATGACCAGCAACAGTCAGGTTAACATCCACGTGGGCAGCCCAGAGCGGTACGGCGGTCTGCAAGCGGTCGATTACTTTCTATGGGCCGTGCAGCGACTATTCGAACGGGGCGAAGAGCGCTATTTAAAGTATCTGTGGCACCACGTACAGGAGGTCGTAGATGCCGACGACCGACGGGTGCGTGGATACGGTGTTTACTACGGGCAGCGGCTTCGGCTCGATGCGTCTGCGCTTGCCTGGCGCAATAAGCAATAAAACGAAGGGGATATAGGACCGCTCGCGCGGCCACACGGCATGGAGCCGAATTTCATCCCCCTCCGTCTGCAGTATAAGTTAAGTCGTATCGATACTCAACAGCCTGGGGTCAACCGAGGGAGGCCCCCCACCCCCCTTGACTCCCCCTCCCCCC
>JALSIA010000108.1 GCA_026981865.1 Thermaceae bacterium | reverse complement strand
AGTCTACGTTTTCGACGGCCACCTCTTCGGGCAGGCTCAGCACCACCGGCGCGAAGTTGAGCAGGCCCCGCACCCCGGCCCGGACCAGCCGTTCGGCTACGCCCTGGGCCTGCCCTTCGGGCACGGCCAGCAGGGCGACGTCGACGTGCTCGTCCCGCACGGTGGCCTCGAGCTCCTCCATCGGCCGCACGGTCACCGGCCCCACCTGACGGCCGAGGATCTCGGGGTCGACGTCGAACCCCGCGACCAGCTCGTAACCCTCCGCGAGTCCGGGGTAGTCGGCGAGCGCCTGCCCCAGCCGGCCCATACCCACGATGATCAGGCGCCACTTGCGCCCCAGCCCCAGGATCTGGCGCAGCTCGCGCCGCAGGACCGGGACGGTGTAGCCGACGCCGCGGGTGCCGTAGCTGCCGAAATAGGCCAAGTCCTTGCGCACCTGAAACGCGGTGACTCCGGTGGCGCGGGCCAGCTCCTCGCTCGAGGTGCGCACCGCGCCGGCCTCCTCCATGCGCTCCAGGGCCCGCAGGTAGCGCACCAGCCGGGTGATCGTCGCGTCCGGAATCTTGGCCACTAGCGCACCTCGACGACTTCGAAACCGGCCTCGACGAGTCGACGCTTGAGCGCCGTAAGCTGCTCCGGGGCGACGGGACCGACCCAGACCTTGATCCAGGGCTTGCGGTACTGCAGCACCACCGGGGAGAACCCCTGGTCACGCAGCGCGCGGACCGTGGCCTCGGCCGAGGCCAGCTGCTTGAAGGCCCCGACCTGCAGGTAGGTCTGGGTGGGTTCGGGACTGTCGCCGCGGTAGATCTGTGGCTCGTAGGTGGCCAGCCGCTCGGCCGCCCGCACCGCGTCGCCGCGGCGCATGAAGGGGCCGACGGCCACGCGGGTGACGCGCCCCACGGGCTCTAGGCGGACGGCGAAACCCTGGGCCTCCAGCTTCTGGGCCAGCGCCAACGCGTTGAGCGGGTTGCCAAAGGCCCCCACCGAAACCCGGAAGATGCCCGTCTCCGGCCCCGCCGGAGCGGCGGGGGGCGGAGCGACCTCGGTACGGCCAGGGGACGCGGCGGAACCGGCCGCGGGCGGCGCGGCCGCAGATTCGGACGGCTGCGCACCGACGGGTTCCTCCGGGGCGGCCTCGGGCGCAGCGGGCAGCAGCGGCACTACGGTAACCGGCTCCTCGGCCATCGGGGCTTCGGCGTCCACGCCCGGGGTCGCCGCTTCGTCCTGCGCGGGGGTGGCGATGGGAACCGGGGCCGTCACCCCGGAGGGGGCCTTGGTCTTGAAGGGGTTCACGCCGGTGAGGAAGAGCACGATCCCGACAACCGTAACCGCAAACACCGCGAAGATAAGCGCGTCAATCCAGTTTTCTCGTAACCAGCGCATAGGTTCTCCTTGACGAGCTCATTTCTTGATGAGGCTGCGTGCGGGCTCGAAGCCCAGTTCCAAAGCCCGCTTCCAGGCGCGCTGGGCCTCCGATTCGCGCGCCAGCGCCTTGAGGGCCCAGCCCAGGTTGTACCAGGCCTCGGCGTTGTTGGGATCCTCCAAGACCACCTGGGTGAGCACCTGCTCGGCGTCGCTGAAGCGCTTGGACGCCAAGTATGCCGCTCCAAGGTTGAGGCGGGCCACCGGCGAGGGGTCGAGCTGCACGGCCCGCTCAAGCGCCGGCACCGCGGTGTCGAGGTCTTGCAGCGCGTAGGCTGCAAGCCCCAGCCACAGCCAACCCTCGGCGCGGTCGGGAACCAGGTCCACGGCCTGCAGGAGCAGCGCCCGCGCCTCGCCGTAGCGCCCGAGGCGGTACGCGCTCTTGCCCGCGACCAGCAGCGCGTCGGCCCGCACGTCGCCTTGCGCGGCGGCCGCGGCCAGCTTGGCGTAGCGCGAGGCCTGCTTGTAGTCCTTCTTCTGGAAGTACGCTGCGGCCAGACCCACGAGGATGCGCGGCTCGTCGGGCTTCACGCTGTACGCCTTCTGGAAGGCCACCAACGCGCGGTCCGCGTCCCCCGCGCGCAGCCAGTGGGTACCCAGGTCGTAGTGAGCCTGCCAGAGGCGCGAGTCCAGGCGGGTCGCCTCCTGCAACAGCTGCGAGGCCTGGTCCGGAGCCGTGGGCTTGAGGACCATGGCCTTCTTGAGCAGCAGGTTGGCGCGCACCGCGGGATCGTCCACGGACTGCAGCGAGCGGTCGAGTTCCCGCAGCGCACGATCGGTAAGGCCCTGCCCCACGAAGATGTCGGCCAGCAGGCTCACCGCCGCCACGTGCCCGCGGTCGCGGTTGAGCACCTTGTACAGGTAGGGGATGGCCTCCTTGGGCTTCCCGGCCATCGCCAGGTTGTCGGCCACCTGGTAGAGCAGCTCTTCGTCCTCGCCCACCTTCCCCAGCGCCTCGATCAGGACCGCGGCCGCTTCTTCGGGGGAACCGAGCTTGCGCAACGAGGAAGCCAGGCCCAAGTAGGCGGGCCGCAGCACTTCGGGGGCCAGGTTCTGCTCCTCGCCGAGGGCGAGGGCCTTCTTGAACGCCGCCGAGGCCTCCTTCCAGCGCCCCAGGTCGGCGTAGGCGACGGCCAGGTTGTACCAGCCTTCGAAACGGTCCGGGAAGAGTCGGGTCACCTGGTCGAACTCGAAG
>JALSIA010000107.1 GCA_026981865.1 Thermaceae bacterium | reverse complement strand
GCTCTTTGACATTTTCTCCACGCCGTCGAGGCCCACGAGGAGCGGCATGATGACGAGCACCTGGGGCTCCTGACCGTAGAACTTCTGCAGGTCGCGGCCCACGAGCAGGTTGAACTTCTGGTCGGTACCGCCCATCTCGACGTCGGCTTCGAGCGCCACCGAGTCGTACCCCTGGGCGAGGGGGTAGAGGAACTCGTGAATGCCGATGGGCACCCCCTCGGTGTAGCGCTTCTTGAAGTCCTCGCGCTCGAGCATCTGCGCCACCGTCATCTGCGCCGCGATGCGGATCACCTCCTCGAAGGTGAGCCGGGTGAGCCACTCGGAGTTGTAGCGCAGCTCGAAGACCTCGGGCTCCTGACGCAGGATCTTGCGCGCCTGCTCGACGTAGCTCAGGGCGTTCGCGCGCGTCTCCTCCAGGGTGAGCGGCGGGCGCGTCTTGCTGCGACCGCTGGGGTCGCCGATCATGCCGGTGAAGTCGCCGATGAGCAAAATCACCTTGTGCCCCAGCTCCTGGAACTGGCGCATCTTGCGCAGCACGACCGCGTGGCCGAGGTGCAGGTCGGGGCGGGTGGGGTCCACCCCCAGCTTGATCCGTAAGGGGCGTCCGGAGGCCAGCTTCTGCTTCAGGTCGTCTTCGGTGATGATCTCGGCGGTGCCGCGACGCAGGAGGGCGAGGGCTTCTTCGGGCTCCATGACCTTCAGAGTATACTCTAACCATCTACGGCTGCTTTGGCCCATAGGGAGGCGATATGTGGCGGAACCTGCTGATTCTTGGGGCGCTCTTGGGAGGGGTCTACCTCTACGGCCTGAACTACGGACTCGCCCTCGGCATCCCGCCGTTCACCCCGGTCTACTACCTGAACCACAGCGCCGAGATGAGCTACGGGCTGCGGGTCGCGGGGGGTTCGGACGCGGTCAAGATCAAGCTCGAGGGCAACCTCAAGAAGGGCCGTGTCGCGATCTGGCTGACGCGTCAGGGCCGCCGCCTGGGCAAGGTCAAGGTGTACAAGGGCAGCTTCCGTGACCAGATCAAGTACAAGGTCGAGGACGGGTTCTACACCGTCCACGTCAAGACCCAGGAGGCCGAGGGCACGGTGCGCTACGACTGGGTTTCCACACGCTTCCAGGCCTACTGAGGCCGGCGCTTGGCAGCCCGCCGGACGCTGTGGTAAACTTGCGGTTGGCTTGCCCCGCGGGGCATAGAGGAGGAATATGGCGAACAGCAGTGCACGTACCCCTTCGGCGATGAAACGCCACCGCCAGTCGCTCAAGCGGCGCGCGCGGAACAAGGCGAAGAAGTCGATGATCAAGACGTTCAGCAAGAAGGCCGTACAGGCCGCGGAAAACGGCGACAAGGAGCGCGCTCTGCGCTACCTGCGCGTGGCCGAGAGCCTGATCGACAAGGCGGCCAAGGGCTCGACCCTGCACGCCCGCACCGCCGCCCGCAAGAAGTCCCGCCTGATGAAGCGGCTGCACCGAATCCTCGGCGGCTTGCAGGCGTAGGAGGCGACCATGGGCCGTGGAGACCGCAAGACCCGCAAGGGCAAGATCGCCAAGGGTACGTACGGCAAGTACCGCCCGCGCCGCAAGAAGTAAGGCGCGGCTTTCGAGACCCCACACGCCCCCTGCGGGCGTTTTTTCTTTGGTTCAGGCGCCGCGCCGCCGGCCCCAGGGCTCGATGACGATCTGCCCCTCCTCGACGCGGGCGCGCTCGGGGCCCGCGGGTGCGGGGGCGTCTTCGGGGGCGACGGCGACGTGCCCGGCGATGCGCAGCTGCTTGGCGGCCAGCTCGAGCGCCCAGATCGTCGCCTGCTCGTTGCCCTCGGCCCCGGCGTGGGCGAGGCCGCGCAGTTTCCCCACGACGATTACGTCGCCGCCCGCCGCCACCTCGGCCCCCGGGTTGACGTCGCCCAGCACGACCACCGTCCCCGCCGAAGCGATGCGCTGGCCGCTTCGCAGGGTGTGGTCCACGACCTCGGTGTGCGGCACCCTGCGCTCGCCGCGCGGAGGGCGGAAGCGGACCTCGAGGTTCCGCGCCGCGGCGGCCTCGAGCAGCGCCTGCACCACCGGCCCCGGGGTGGGGCCGGCGACCTCGACCTCCAGCGGCATTTCGGGGGCCTCGGCCAAGGCGGCGGAGATCTCTTCGGCGGTTTCGTTTCCGTCGAGGCGGAGGGCCAGAGCGCCCAGCGTGGCACGCAGTCGCATGCTGTTCAGTATGTCACGGGCCGGGCGTCGGGGCGACCGGGGCCGGTACCTTCCAGTAGGCGGCCATGACCTTCTTGACCGCTGGAAGGGCGACGCGGCTGCCCTCCCCGGCGTTCTCGAAGAAGGCGACCACCGCCAGGGGCGGGTAGGGGCTGCCGCCGCCTATGGGGTAGGGCCCGTAGCCCATGTACCAGGCGTGCTCGTAGCCGGCCTTTTTCCCGGGGGTCTCGGCGGTCCCGGTCTTCCCGGCCGTCGGCACCGGAAAGTCCTTGAGCCGGAACGAGGCGGTGCCCTCGGTCACGGTCTCGCGCAGGCCCTCCTGCACCACCCGCCAGTAACGTCCGCGCACGCGCGCGGGCGCGGACGCGGCCCCCTGCACCAGGTGGAGCGGCGGGGTGCGTCCCGAGGTGGCCACCAGCGCGAGCATGCGCGCGACCTGCACCGGCGTGGCCAGCACCGCGCCCTGACCGATGGCCACCGAGAGGGTCTCGCCCGGGTACCAGGGTTCGCCGAAGCGCTCCCGCTTCCAGGCCCTGTCCGGCACCAGGCCCCGCTTCTCGGCGATCTCGAGCCCCGTCGGTGCCCCCAGCCCCAGGGCGCGCGCCCGCTCGGCGATCACGTTCACGGTCTCCACCGGGCCCGCCTCGATCACCGCCTGGTAGAACCAGGTGTTGCAGCTGTAGGCCAGCGCGTCCGTGACCTTCATCGGTCCCATGTCCCGCGGCGACCAGTTGCGGCGCGTCTGCCCGCCGAAGCGGATCGAGGGAAGGCAGCGGAAGGTGGTGGCGGGGTTCACCAGCCCCGCCTCCAGCAGGGCGCTGGCGGTCACGGGCTTGAAGGTCGAACCCGGCGTGTAGGCTTGGACCGCACGGTTGAGCAGCGGCAGGGCGGGGTCGTTTTGCAGGGCGCGGATCTCCGAGGCGGGGGTGGGGCGTCGAGTGAACAGGTTGGGGTCGTAGGCGGGGGCGGTGGCCATGGCCAGCACCTCGCCGGTCGTGGGGTTCACGGCCACGATCGCTCCCCGGACCACGGGGTCGGGGGGGAGGCCCAGCTTCTTGCGCCCGGCGTTCAGGTCGTCGAGCGCTTCGGCCAGCGCCCGCTCGGCGGTGCGCTGCAAGTTGAGGTCGAGGGTAAGGCGCACGTCGCGGCCGGGCACCGGCGGGGCGAGCACCTGTTCGCGCAGGACCTCTCCACGCACGTCAACCTCGACGAGCTTGAGCCCGCGGCGGCCGCGCAGCGTCTCCTCGAGCGCCGCTTCCAGCCCGGCCCGACCCACCAGGTCGCCGCGCTCGTAGCCGCGCTTCAGGTCTGCGGCGGTGGGCCCCTGCACGTAGCCGATCACCGGTCCCGCGATCGGGTTGGGGTAGTAACGCTCGATGCGCTCTTCCAGGCGCAGGTTGGGCTGGCCCGCGGTCAGCTCCGCGAGCGTAGGCACCCATTCGTCGGGCAGGTTGGCCGCGAGCACGACCTCCTCTTCGCCCTCGGGGACCTCGGGCAGGCGTTCGAGCCCCAGGATCGTCAGGATCCGCGAGGCGAAGCGCACCGGGCCGCCGCGATAATAGAGGTCCACGGCGATGCGGTTGGCGGCGATGGGGGTGCCGTTGCGGTCGAAGATGCGCCCCCGCGGGGCGGGGATCGTCTCCGTACGCTGGTGGTTTCCCTTGGCCAAGGTAGCGTACTTGCCGTGCTCGAACACCTGCAGCTGGACCAGCCGCCCCGCGAGGAGCACGAGGACGAAGTAGACCAGGACGAGCAGCAACCGGACCCGTTCAGGCATAGGCCTCTTCCCCCGGACCGAGGAGCGCCTCCGCGAGCCGCAGGTAGAAGGGGGCGACGAGCAGGGTGAGGACCAGCTCTGGGGCGAAGACCTGCACCCAGGTGCTCGCCGGCAGCGTGGTGTAGCGCATCCAGTAGACCAGGATCAGGAAGCCGCCCCACTTGGCGAGGAAGGCGAGGGCGAGGACGACCATCCGCGCCGCCGGCTCCTCCCAGTGGAGCCAGCCGCGCAGGCCGTAGAACGCGTAGGCGGCGGTGGTGAGCCCCAGGGCGTGGAAGCCCAGGTAGCCGGCCGAACTGAGGTCTTGCAGGAGGCCCAGGCCAAAAGCGGTGGCGAGGCCGGCGTAGGGGTTCTGGCGGCTCGCCAGCACCACCGCGAGCAGGAACCAGAGGTCCGGAGGGCTGACCCGATCGGGCAGCAACCCCGAGAGCAGGGCCTGCAGAATCAGCGAGAAGAAGACCAACACGAGCGCGTTCATAACTTCCCCAACACCACCACTTCTTCGAGCAACCCGAACTTGACGAGCGGCTCGGCGCGCACCACTTTGCGCAGCGCCCCGGGGGCGCGCGGGAGGACGCGCGTGACCCGCGCCACCGGGATGCCCTCGGGGAAGAGCCCTTGCAGGGAGCCGGTGACGAGCAGGTCGCCGACGGCGATCTGCGTCTCCACCGGCAGTTCGACGCGCAGCCCCGCCGGCGGCTCGCCCACGGCGATGCCGCGGCCGGGGTTGCCCTCGGGGCGCACCCCGACGCGGGATTCGGGGTCCACCACGGTGCGGACCACCGCGCGGTGGGGGGTGGTCTCGATGATCACCCCCACCAGCCCGTTGGGGCTGGTCACCGGCATGCCGACCGAAAGCCCGTCGGCCTCGCCGAGGCCCAGGATGAGGCGCCGGTAGAGGCCCGAGGTGTCCTCGGTGATGACCGGGGCGATGGCCACCACGCCCGGGGCCTGGGCCTCGCGCACCGCCAGCGCCCGGCGCAGGCGCTCGAGCTCGACCTTGAGCTCGAGGTTGCTCTCCTTGAGCCAGGCGACCTCTTCGGCCAGCAGGCGGTTCTCGTGCCGCAGGTTGCGGCGGTCGAGCAGCGTGGTCGCCGCGGCGCGCAGGTTCACAGCGGCGCGGTGGCCGAGGCCGAACAGCGGCGCGATCCGCGCCGAGACCTCGCCCGGGAGCTGGGGCGCGAAGTTCGCGGTCAGCGCCGAGAGCGCGAGCGCCAGCAGCACGTACCCCAGGTAGACGAGCCTAAGCATCCCAGACCTCCGCAAGCGGGTAGCCGAGCCGGGCCAGCGCCTGCCACAGACGGGCGACGGGCAGCCCCATCACCGTGAAGAAGTCGCCCTCGACCGCCTCGACCAGGACCATGCCCTTTTCCTGGATGCCGTAGCCGCCGGCTTTGTCGAGGCCTTCGCCGCTGTCGGCGTAGGCCGCGATTTCCCAGTCCGCGAGGTCGCGGAAGCGCACCCGGGTGCTGCTGACCAGCGCCGTTTCTCCGGTCGGGGCCCGCAGGGCCAGGCCGGTGTGCACCCAGTGGTCGCGTCCGGAAAGCAGCTCCAGGAACCTGCGGTTCTCGGCCGGATCCCGCGGTTTGCCCAGGACCCGCCCGTCGACCGCGACGACGGTGTCGGCGGCCACCACCCAGGCCCCGGAGGTGTTGCGCGCCTTGAGCTGCGCGAGGCGGCGGGCGGCGTCGGCCGGGTCTTCGCCGGGGGCGACCGACTCGTCCACCCGGGGCGGCGCCACCCGGTGCGGCAGGCCCAGCCGCGCCAGCAGTTCGCGCCGCCGCGGGCTGCCGGAGGCCAGCACGATCACGGGCCGGCTCGTCGCCACGCTTGCCATACCTTTTCTTTGTACCGCCGTGCGAGCTGAGGGTGGGTGAGAACCAGCAGGTTCTCGTCGTTGCGGCTGACCGCGGAGCGCGTGAAATTGAACGAGCCGGTGACGACGGTGCGTTCGTCGATGACGATCGTCTTCAGGTGCATGGCCGCGGGGTTGGCGTCCTCGCGCACCTCCACCCGGGGGCCCAGCGCCTCCTCGCGCGAATCGGGCAGGTTGCGGCGCTCGAGCAGCACCCGCACCTCGACCCCGCGCTGCGCCGCGGCGTTCAACGCCTCCAGGACGCGCGGATGGGTGAGCACGAAGGCGGCCACCCAGACCTCGCGCTCGGCGGCGCCGAGTTCGCGCACGATCCGCTCGAGCGCCGCCTCCCCGTAGCCGGGGCTGAAGAAGACGCTCAGGCGGCCGCCGTCGAGCTCCAGCGTCGCCGGCGCGGGGGGTCGGGGCTTGCGCTGCCAGAGCGCGGCGAAGGCCGCGTGGTAGAGGCGCGCCGCCGGTTCGCCGGTGAGGACGAGCAGGTCGTTGTCGTTCCTGTGCAGGCCGTTGTAGCTCCAGTTGGTGCTTCCCGTCCAGACCTCGCGGGCGTCGAGCACCGCGAACTTGTGGTGCATCAGCCCCGGGCGGTCGTCGTAGCAGAGGTCCACACCCGCGAGCCGCTCGCAGTTTTCGGAGGTGCGCCGCACCTGGGCGGCGGCCTCGTCGCGGCGTACCCGGGGCCGGCCCGCGGTCTGCCCCCGCGAGCCCGCGAGCAACGTGGTCAGAGTGTCCTCGCGGTGCTCGCGCTCGCTGAAGATCCGGACCCGCACGCCGCGGGCGGCCGTCTGCGCCAGCAGGTAGCCGAGGCGGGTGTCGTTCAGAGCCAGAAGGGCCAGGTCGACGGTTCGCTCGCTGCGCGCCAGGGCGCGGCCCAGCGCCTCGACGGCCCGGTCCTCGCCCTCGGGCAGGAAGTAGACCTGCGGCCGCACCTCGCCCGGCGGCGGCGGGTTGGTGTAGCCGCTGCGCTGCTGCCACAGCGCGATTCCCGCCAGCAAGACGAGGAGCGCGTACCCCAGCCAGGCGGGTTTGGGCTTGGGGCGCGGCGGCGGGTTAATAGCCCCGGCTCTCCCCGCCCTCGACCAGCGCCACGCCGCTCGAGGTGCCCAGGCGACTCGCACCCGCCTCGATCATCTTCCAGGCGTCCTCACGGGTGCGGATGCCGCCGGCGGCCTTGACCCTGGCCTTGCCGCCGGCCACTTCGGCCAGCAGACGGACGTCTTCGATGCGGGCTCCGCGGGGCCCGAACCCGGTCGAGGTCTTGAGGAAGTCGGCCCCGCCGGCGAGCGCCGCCTCAGCGGCTTGGCGGATCTGCGCCTCGTCGAGGTAGCCGGTCTCGAGGATCACCTTGAGGACCGCGTCCGGGGCGGCTTCGCGCACCGCCCGCACGTCGGCGGCGACCGCGTCCCAGTCGCCCGCAAGCGCCCGGCCCAGGGGGATGACCATGTCGAGCTCGTCGGCGCCCTGACTCACGGCGAGCGCCGCCTCGGCGGCCTTGATCTGGGGCGCGTTCGCGCCCAGGGGAAAGCCGATCACCGCCGCGACGCGCACGGGGCTCGCCCCCAGGGCCTTCTTGGCGGTGGTCACGAAGACGGGGTTGACGCAGACGGCGTAGAAGTAGTGCTCGTCGGCCTCTTGGCAAAGGCGTTCGATCTCGGCCGGCGTGGCCGTGGGTTTTAGCAGGGTGTGGTCGATGTACTTGGCGAGCTCGGTGTCCATGCCTCCATGCTACACGCCGCCGCTAGCGGCCGGCGGCGGCGTAGGCGCCGTTGCCCAGCATCTCGAGGATGCCCGCGGCGATGCCCTCGGCCAGCTTCTGGCGGTAATCGGCGCGGGCGAGCAGGCGGCCCTCGGTGGGGTGGTTGGCGAAACCCACCTCCACGAGCACCGCCGGTATGCGGGCGTAGCGCAGCACGTAGAAGGGGGCCGAGTGCACCCCGCGGTTCTTGGTGCCGGTGCGCGCGATCAGCTGCTCGAGGATGTCGTCCGCGAGCCGGGCCGAGAACTGCAGGTTCCCCTGGGCGATCAGGTCCGCGAGCGCCGCTTCGGCCGTGCTCTCGGCCTTCTGGGTGAGTTTTTCGCCGAGCTCCCCACCGCCGTTTTCGGCGATGGCCAACGCCAGGGTGCGCGGGTCCAAGGTCTTGCCCAAGTAGTAGACCTCGATGCCGCGGGCGGGGCGTTCGGCCGAGTTGACGTGGATGGAGACGAAGAGGTTACGGTTGCCGTTCGTCATTTTGGCCCGCTGGTTGAGATCGAGCAACTTGCGTTCGTCGAAGTCCCTGACGGACTTGGGGGCGAGGTCGTAGTCGCCGTCGCGGGTGAGCACCACCTCGATTCCCTTGGCCTCCAGGATCTTCTTCACGCGCAGCGCGATGTCGAGGGTGACGACCTTCTCTTTTACGTAGCCGACGGTTCCGGGGTCAGGTCCGCCGTGGCCCGGATCGATGACCACCACCGGCGCCGGCGGCTGCGGTTTGGGGGGCGGCGCGGTGCTGCCCGCCTCGGGTTGCAGCACGTCGATCACCAGTCGGAAGCGGCCTTCGGGGCCCTCGAGCACGAAGGGTTTCTTCGCCGTCGCTCCGGGGCGCAGGTAGAGGCGCACCTCGGTACCCTCCGCAGAGGGCTGCAGCTCGACCCGCTCGACGGCGGGGTCGTCGGTGCGCAGCGCCTCGGAGGCCTCCACGTTCAAACCCAGCCGCACCCGCACCAAAGTGCCGCTGCGCTCGGTCGCGTAGGCGGTCCCGAGCGGCAACTCGAAGACGAAGCGGGTGAACCCCTCCTCATTGTGGGCCGCCCAGCGCATCCAGTCGGGACCGGCCCAGGCGAGGCTGGACAGCGCCAGTAAGAGGAGGGCGAGGGCGCGCATCTCCCGCGATTATAGCCAGAATGCAGGTGAGAACGCAGCGGTTCCAGATTCGATGGTAAACGCGTCCCTAGCCGCTGGCGCCTGAGAAGTGTAAGAATGGCGGAGTGTGCTCCGATCCGGAGCGGAAAGGGGGCAAGCCGTGGACTACCTAACGGAACTGCAGGCGGGGATCACCGCGATCGTCTTCTTCCTCGTCGGCCTCGCCATCGTCTTCGTGACGATCGGGATCGCCCGCTTGCTGGTCGGGGTGCGCCCGAAAGCGCCGGGCAAGCTCGACGCCTACGAGTCCGGGGAGATACCCATCGGCGACGTCAACCTACGGTTCAACGTGAACTACTACATCTTCGCGCTGCTCTTCCTGCTCTTCGACGTCGAGGCCGCGCTGCTCTTCCCGTGGGCGGTGGCGTACGACAAGCTGGGCTGGCTGGGCTTCTTCGAGGCGGTGGTCTTCATCGGCATCCTGGCGATGGGGCTGGTGTACGCCTGGCGGAGGGGGGTGCTCAAGTGGGTCTACTAGGTTCGGACGAACGACCGCGCGACATCGTCTTGGGAACACTGGACGACCTGATCAACATGGCGCGCAGCCGCAGCATGTGGCCGCTTACCTTCGGCATCGCCTGCTGCGCCATCGAGATGATGGCCACCTGGGATCCGAAGATCGACGCCGACCGCTTCGGGATGTTCTTTCGCAACACCCCGCGGCAGGCCGACGTGATGATCGTCTCCGGCACGGTCAACAAAAAGCTGGCCAAGCGCCTGCGCCGCCTCTACGACCAGATGGCCGAGCCCAAGTGGGTCATCTCGATGGGCGCCTGCGCCAACCAGGGTGGGCCGTTCCGCCAGGGCTACTCGGTCGTCGAGGGCGTGGACAAGATCGTGCCGGTGGACGTTTACATCCCCGGCTGCCCGCCGCGGCCCGAAGCGCTGTTGCAGGCGCTCCTGCTGCTGCGCGACAAGATCGCCGACCGCGAGCTGCGTTACAAGAAGCCCCGCGCGATTCCCACCGATTACGACGTCCTGGCCGAACCCGGTAAGGACGGGCGTCTGCCGGTGCTCTAGGAGGTGGCCGTGGAAGCGAGGATGAAGCAGGAACGCCTCTACGACGAGGACGTCTACACGGTCCATCCCGAGGACTACCGGGCGCTTTGCGAGCGGCTCGCGGGCGAGGGGTACGACTTTCCCCGTGCGATCAGCGGCATCGACATGGGCTACGGTCTGCGCGTCACCCTGCAGCTGACGCGGATGAAGGACCTGGCCAAGGTGACGGTGCGCACCGACGTGCCCTACGACAACCCCGTCGTGCCCTCGGTGACCGACCTTTGGCCAGGCGTCGAGTGGTACGAGCGCGAGGCCTACGACATGCTGGGCCTCCGGTTCGAGGGGCACCCCGACCTGCGGCGCATTCTCCTCGAGGACGAGTGGGCGCTGCACCCCCTGCTGAAACGTTACGACACCGGCGGCTACCCCGTGCCCGGCTGGGAGCCGAAACCCTGGCCCGACCCCGAACCCTGGGCGCCGCCCCCGCCGCCCGAACCGGAGGAAGCGGGCGAGGCGGACGAAGGAGGTGAGGCCTCGTGAGCACGATGAGCCTAGAACCGGTGCCCGGCCGCAGCGACGAGATGATCGTCAACATGGGGCCGCAGCACCCGGCCACCCACGGCGTGCTGCGGGTGGTCCTGGGGCTCGAGGGCGAGCGCATCACCCGCGCGGTCCCGCACATTGGCTACCTGCACCGCAACCACGAGAAGATCGAAGAGGCCCGCACCTACCCGATGGTGATCCCCTACACCGACCGCATGGACTACGTCTCGGGCACGCAGAACGAGCTGCCCTTCGTACTGGCGGTCGAGGACATGCTGGGCATCGAGGTGCCCGACCGGGCCAAGAAGATCCGCACCATGTTCTTCGAGCTCTACCGCCTTGCCAGTCACCTGGTCTGGATGGGGACGGCGATGCTCGACCTGGGCGCGATCTCGCCCTTCCTCTACACCTTCTGGGACCGCGAGATCATCCTGGGGATCGTCGAGAAGACCGCGGGCGCGCGGATGCTGCCCAACTACTACACCTTCGGCGGTGTCCGCCGCGACGTCCACCCCGATTTCTTCAAGGACGTGGCCGACTTCCTCGACCACATGGAGCGGCGCATGGTGGACTACGAACACCTGGTGCTCGAGAGCCCGGTGGTGCACGCGCGCACGATCGGCGTGGGCGTGCTCAGCAAGGAGCGCGCCGTCGCCCGCGGCGTGAGCGGCCCGGTGCTGCGCGCCAGCGGGGTCGCCTACGACGTGCGCAAGGCCTTTCCCTACGACGCCTACCCGGACGTCGAGTTCGAGATTCCCACCTCGCCGGACGGCGACACCTACGCGCGCTTCTGGGTGCGATTCCAGGAGATGTACCAGTCGATCCGCATCCTGCGGCAGCTGGTGGAGCTCACCCCCAAGACCGGGCCCTACAAGGGCAAGGCGCCGGCCCGCATCAAGCCCCCGGCGGGCGAGCGCTACCGAGCGGTCGAGAACAGCCGCGGTGAGCTGGGCGTTCTCGTCGTCTCCGACGGCACCGACAAGCCCTACCGGGTCAAGCACCGGGGGGCGGCCTTCTCGAACCTGCAGATCGTTCCCGACCTCTTCGAGGGCGCCAAGTTCTCGGACGCCATCGCGATCCTGGCCTCGCTCGACCCCGTCTTCGGGGAGATCGACCGATAGGAGGTGCACCGGTGAGCCAGATCCCCATTCCCGAAGACCGGCACTTCCGCCCGCGCCTGCTCGGCTACGACCCCCAGAAGAGCCGGCCCTGGCTTGAACGCACGGTCTATTCCGCGTACGTCTTCGTCTTTTGGCTGATCGTCATCGGCACCTACGCCGGCGTGCCGGCGCTCTTCGGCGCGCTGGGCTGGGACTCCGGCTGGGGCTTCGTGCTGATGCGCACCCTGCAGGTGGTGCTGCTCTTCCTGCTCTCGGCGGTCATTGCGCTGCTCCTCATCCTGCTGCTGCGCAAGTACCTGGGCAAGGTGCAGGAGCGCTACGGGCCCATGCACTACGGCCCCGCCGGCGGCATCCAAACCGTCTTCGACGCGCTCAAGCTGCTGGCCAAGGAGGACTTCGTCCCCGCGGCCGCCGACGTCCTCACCTTTCGACTCGCGCCTGCGATCACCTTCGTGGCCAGCTTCGCGATGTTCGCCGTCATCCCCTTCGCCTCCGGCTGGGTGCTGGCCGACACCAACGTGGGGCTGATCTACCTGATCGCGGTCTCCACCCTCAGCGCCTACGGGGTGCTCCTGGGCGGCGTCTCCTCGGGCAACAAGTGGGCCCTGATCGGCGCGCTGCGCGCCGGCGCGCAGATGGTCAGCTACGAGATCCCGCTGGCCCTCGTCTTCCTGACCGTCGCCGTTTGGAGCGGCACCCTCTCCCTGGGCGGCATCGTGGACGCCCAGCTGGGGCTTTGGAACTTCCTGCCGCTGGCGCTGCCCTTCGTGCTCTACGTGATCGCCAGCCTGGCCGAGCTCAAGCACATTCCCTTCGACTTCCCCGAGGCCGAGTCCGAGCTGATCGCCGGCTACAACGTGGAGTACTCGGGGATGAGCTTCGCCTTCTTCTTCCTGGCGGAGTTCGTCGAGCTCTTCCTGCTGCCGGCGTTGATCGTCGTCTTCTTCTTCGGCGGCTGGCACGGGCCGCTCTTCGGGCTCGAGCCCGGCAGCCTGGCGGCGGGCGCGCTCGAGAGCCTTTACTTCACGGCCAAGACCGCGGTCTGGGTCTGGATCTTCCTCTGGATCCGCGCCACCCTGCCGCGCTACCGCGACGACCAACTCATGGAGTTCGCCTGGAAGGCGATGATTCCCCTGGCCCTCTTTGGACTGGTACTGGCGGCCTACCTGCGCCTGATCTGGAGGTAAGATGAGCCTGCTTCAAGAAGTCTGGCAAGCCGTGAAGGCCATCGGTACCGGGATGGCCACGGTGCACAAGCGCGTCTACGAGGAGGCGCCCACCGAGTTCTACCCCTACGTCAAACCCGACCTGCCCCCGGTCTCGGTGCAGTCGCTGGCGCTCGTGGAGAACGAGGACGGCTCGGAGCGCTGCATCGTCTGCCTGCAGTGCGAGCGCGCCTGTCCGGCGCAGGTGATCACCATCGAGCGCCACCGCAACCCCGAGGGCAAGGGCTTCCTCATCGACCGGTTCGACATCGATCTGGTCAACTGCATGTACTGCGCCGCCTGCGTGGAGGCCTGCCCGGTCAGCTCGATCGTGACGATCCAGGACTTCGAGATGTCCACCTACGACCTGCAGACGCTCAAGGCGGACGTCGACTTCCTGCACGAGCAGGCGCGCCGGGCGCGGCAGTGGTACAGCCCCAAGTTCGGCGTGGAGGTCCGCACCGAGGACGGCCGCATCGAGAAGGCGCCGCCGGAGATGCAGCCCGGGGGCCTGGCCGAGATCCTGAAACCGGCCGAGGAGGTGGACTCGTGAGCCTGACCGCGTTCTACGCCCTGGCGGCCTTCGTGCTCGTCTTCGCGATCCTTGCGGTCACGACGGCCAGCATGGTACGCGCCGCCCTGAGCCTGGCGATCACCTTCTTCCTGATCGCGGGGCTCTACCTGCTCTTGGGCTCGCCGGCGCTGGCGGCCATCCAGTTCATGGTCAACGCCTCGGCGATCCCGATTATGACGTTGTTTATCATCATGATGACCCAGTCGCGCACCAGCGCCGGGCCGCGCAGCTGGCAGATCGCCGCCGGCCTGCTGGCCGCCGCCGCGGCCCTCGTCTTCTTCAAGGGCAACGTCGGCCACGGAGACGGCCAGATCACCCCGGTCAGCCCCGAAACGCTGGGCGTCAACCTGCTGCAGGCGGCGCTGCTGCCCTTCGAGGTGGCCTCGGTGCTGCTGCTGCTGGCGATGGTGGGCGCGATCGTCCTCGCCCGGAGGAGGGCCGGCTGATGGTGACGCTGGGACACTTCCTCCTGCTTTCCGGCCTGCTGATGGCCATCGGGCTCTACGGCGTGCTTACCCGCCGCAACCTGATCGCGGTGCTGATGTCGGTCGAGATCCTGCTCAACGCCGCGGCCCTGGCCTTCGCCAGCGTGGCCGCCTTCCGCGACCCCAGCCTCTTCGCGGGGCAGGTCTTCGCGCTCTTCATCATCGTGGTGGCCGCGGCCGAGCTCTCCATCGGCTTCGCGATCCTCTTGAACGTCTACCGCACCCACGGCGCCGTCACCGACGACGCCATCGGCGAGATGCGCGGATAAGGAGGCGAACGTGAGCTACGTTGAACTAAGCTACTGGATTCCGCTGCTGCCCGCGCTGGGGTTCGTGCTGCTCGTCCTCTTCGGGCGTTCGCTGCCGGGTCGGAGCTCGGGTTGGATCGCCACCGCGGTGATGGCCGTCGTGGCGGTGCTCTCGCTGGGGCTTTTGCGGGACGTGATCCTCGCCGCGCCGGGCTGGGACCTCGCCGCGCTGCTGGGCGGCAACCACGAGGAGGCGCTGGCCAAGGCGGGCTCGCCCGACTTCCCCTTCCGGCTCGAGTGGACCTGGCTGGCCATCCGCGGCGAGGCCGGCATTCCCCTGGTCATCTACATCGACGCGCTGGCCGCGGTCGTCACCGCGATGGTGGCGCTGGCCTCGCTCTTCATCCACCTCTTCTCGATCGGCTACATGCACGGCGAGGAGCGCTACCCCACCTTCTTCGCCTACCTGCAGCTCTTCAGCGCCGCGATGCTGGCCTTCGTACTGGCGGGCAACTTCTTCCACTCGCTCCTCGCCTGGGAGGTCATGGGGCTGATGAGCTACCTGCTGATCGGCTTCCTCTACAAGAAGAAGACCGCCCAGCAGGCGCAGAAGAAGGCCTTCATCACCACCAAGCTGGCCGACCTGGGCTTCATGCTCGGCCTTTTCTGGCTCTACCTGCTCATCGGCAACTTCGACCTCGCCGACTTGGCCAGCGAGCAGACCCTGGCCCTGATCGGCACCGGCGCCGCAGCGGCCGTGGGGCTGCTCGTCTTCGTGGCGGCAATGGGCAAGAGCGCCCAGTTCCCGCTGCACGTCTGGCTTCTGGACGCGATGGAGGGTCCCACGCCGGTCAGCGCCATGATCCACGCGGCGACGATGGTGGCCGCGGGCGTCTACCTGACCGGCCGTTTCTACCCTCTGCTCCTTCACGGCGAGGTGCTCTGGGTGGTGGCCTGGGTGGGGGCGCTTACCGCGCTCTTCGCCGCGGTGCTGGCCCCGGCCTATGCCGACGTGAAGAAGATCCTCGCCTGGTCCACGGTCAGTCAGCTGGGCTACATGTTCCTGGGGCTGGGCGTCTTCGGCTGGGCGGCGGCGATGTTCCACCTGCTGGCCCACGCCTTCTTCAAGGCGCTGTTGTTCCTGGGCTCGGGCTCGATGATCCACGGGGCGAAGACCCAGGACATCTTCGAGATGGACCGGCTCAAGAAGTACATGCCCTGGACCTACTGGACCTTCCTCGTCGGGGCGCTGGCGCTGATGGGGATCCCGCCCTTCGCCGGCTTCTGGTCGAAGGACCTGATCCTCCACGCCGCCGAGGAGCACGCCCGCTTCCTCTGGCTGGTGGGGCTCACCGCCGCCTTCTTCACCGCCTTCTACACCACCCGCATGATCGTGATCGCCTTCCACAAGCCGGCGATGCCCAGCCCCTGGAAGGCGGCGGCCTGGACCCAGGGCGCGCCCTGGCTCAACCTGGGTCCGAACGAGGCGGAGCCCGACCCCAGCCCCCCCGAGGGGCACCGCCCCCACGAGTCGGGCGCCGAGATGATCGCCGCGTTGCTGGCGCTGGCGGTGCTGAGCCTGGTCGTGGGGTTCTGGGGCAGCCCGGTCTTCGGCTACGGCCTGCTCACCCTGGTCTACTGGGGTGACGCGCCCGAGCTGCTGCCCGCGGCCAAGCTGATGGCCGGGTACGTGACCGGGACCCTCGTCGCCCTGGCGGGCGCGGGGCTGGCGGCCTACTGGTACACCGCCGACCCGCTGCGTCCGCGCGCCCCGGTCTGGCTCACCGCGGCGCTGCAGCGCCGGCTCTACCTCGACGAGTTCTTCTACCGGGCGCTGGGCGCGCTGGCGCAGGCGCCCACCTACGCGCTCGAGCTCTTCGACCGCTACGTGGTGGACGCCTTGGTCGACCTGGTCGGGTACCTGAGCCTGGTGGCCTCCTCTTTCCTGCGCCACCTGCAAAGCGGCCGCTTCGCGGTCTACGCGCTCTACATGCTGCTGGGCGCGCTGGCGCTCTACGTGGGAGGTGTGCGGTGACCCTGATCCTGATCTTCCTTCCCATCGTGGCCGCGGCCTTCGTGGGCCTGCTCGACGACCCCCGCGCCGAGGCGGCGAAGCGCACCGCTCTGGGCGTCGCGCTCTTCACGCTGATCGCGAGCCTCGGGGTCTACGTGGCCTACCCGGTTTCGTTCGGCGGCTTCGTCAGCGAGTTCAAGCTGGCCTGGCTGCCGCTCGTGGGGTCCAGCTTCCACGTGGGCCTCGACGGGTTGAGCCTGCCCTTCGTGGCCCTCACCCCGCTGCTCACCGCGGTAAGCGTGCTTGCCAGCTGGCGCAAGACCGAGAAGGGCTTCTTCGCCCTGATGCTGCTGTTGCAGGGCGCGCTGGTGGGCGTTTTCGCGGCCCTGGACCTGATCGTCTTCTTCGTCTTCTTCGAGCTCGTGCTGGTGCCGATGTACTTCATGATCGCGCTGTGGGGCTACGAGCAGCGGCGCTACGCGGCGGTCAAGTTCCTGATCTACTCGCTGGTGGGCTCGGTCTTCATGCTGGCGGCGATGCTGGCCACGGCCTACCTGGCCGCGCCGGCGCTGGGCGAGGTCAGCTTCGACTACCTGGACCTGGTCAGCGTGGCCGGCTACCTGGCGCTGCTGCCGGCGGCGGGCTGGCTCTTCTGGGGCTTCGCCCTCGCCTTCCTCATCAAGCTACCGGCGGTGCCGCTGCACACCTGGCTGCCGCACGCGCACACCCAGGCGCCCACCGCGGGCTCGATCTTCCTGGCGGGGCTGCTCCTCAAGATGGGCGGCTACGGCCTCATCCGCTTCAACCTGGCGCTCTTCCCGGGCGAGCTCGAGCGCTTTGCGAACCTGCTCGCCGCGGTGGCCCTCGTCTCCATCGTCTACGGCGCCTACGTCACCCTGGCCCAGCGCGACCTCAAGCGCCTGATCGCCAACTCCTCGGTGAACCACATGGGTTACGTGCTGCTGGGCATTGCCTCGATGACCGCGGTCGGGCTGCACGGCGCGGTCTACCAGATGGTGGCCCACGGCGTGATCACCGGCCTGATGTTCCTGATGGTCGGCCTGCTGGCCGACCGCACCCACACCCGCGAGATCGCGGCGATGAAGGGCGTGTACAACGCCGCCCCCATCCTCGGCGGCGTTCTTTGGCTGGCCCTCCTCGGGGGCCTCGGCCTCCC
>JALSIA010000106.1 GCA_026981865.1 Thermaceae bacterium | reverse complement strand
TTATCTTCCCCCTGAAGGCGCAGTAGCCCGGCCTCTACGGGTATACTCGACTCGGTGAGCGTAGAGCCGTCGTTGTCCGCCCTGCCCGAACCGGGCGAAGCCTTCGAGCGAAGGTTGCGCGCCCTGCTTCGTTCCGACGTCGAGTTCATCCAGCTGATCGAAGACGACCTGATTGCAGCCGGGGGCAAGCGCATCCGCCCCCGGCTCGCGTTGCTGGCCAGCCGCGCCCTGGGCGGCGTGCCCCACGAGATGGAACTGGCGCTGGCCGTCGAACTGCTGCACTCGGCGACGCTGCTCCACGACGACCTCGTCGACGACGCCGAGACCCGCCGCGGCCGTGAGGCCGCCTTCCGCAAGTACGGCAACGCCGTCTCCGTGCTGTCCGGTGATTACCTGCTCAGCCGGGTCCTCTTCCTGCTGGCCGAGACCGGCCGCATCGAACTCGTGCACCTCTTCGCCGAGGCGGCGCGTCAGCTCGCCGAGGGCGAGGTGCTGCAGTTCCAGGCCGCGGCCTACCAGGAGTACTCGGAAGCGCAGTACTACCGCATCATCGAAAGCAAGACCGCGGCGCTGATGCGCGCGGCCACCGAGGGCGCGGCCCTTTTGGGGCGGGTGCCCGAGGCCCTGCGCGAGGCGCTGGTCACCTACGGGCGCGAGTACGGCATGGCCTTCCAGATGCGCGACGACTACCTCGACCTCATGGGGGCTTCCGAACGCCTCGGGAAGCCCGTCGGCGGCGACGTGCGCGAGGGCAAGGTCACGCTGATCACGCTCTGGTTGCTCGACGCCGAACCCGAACGCGTCGGGAAGGTGCTGCTGCGGCGCGGGCGTGAGCCCGACGACGTCGCCTTCCTCCGGGAGTTGGCGGAACAAACCGGCGTCGCCGAACGCGTCGTCGAGGTGATCGGCGAACGCATCCGCCGCGCCCTCGCGGCGCTGGAGGTGCTGCCCGGCTCCGAGGCGAAGGCCGCCTTGGAAGGTTTGGCCCTTGCGGAACTGGAGCGGTTGCAGTAGACCTAAGCATCGTGGCGGACCAAGGAGGTACCCATGCTCAAGAGCGCCTACAAACCTCCCGGTGAGCCGGGGCTATGGCACGACTTTCTGGCTCAACTCGAACGCACCTTGGCGCACGTGAACGCCCACCCGGCCACCGTGGAGTACCTGACCCATCCCCGAAGAACGGTGGCCCTGACCGTGCCCGTCCAGCTCGACGACGGCACGGTCAGTTTCTTCAGCGGTTACCGGGTCGTCCACAACATTGCCCTGGGTCCGGCGCGCGGGGGCGTGCGCTACCACCCCCGAGTCTCCCTGGGGCAGTCGGTGGGGCTCGCGGCCATCGCCACGATCCAGTCGGCCGTCTTCCGGCTGCCCTACGGGGGGGCAGCGGGCGGCGTTTCGGTGAACCCGCGCAAGCTCTCCATCGGCGAGGTCGAGCGCCTCACTCGCCGCTACGCCGCCGAGCTGGTGGACGTGATCGGCCCCGACAAGGACATCCTGGGCCCCGACCTGGGGACGGGCGAGCGCGAGATGGCCTGGATGATGGACACCTTCTCCACCAACCGGGGCTTCACCGAGCCCGGCGTCGTTACCGGAAAGCCCCCGCAGCTCGGGGGCGTTTCCAAGCGCGGCGAGGCCGTGGGGCGCGGCGTCCTTTACGCCGTCGAGGCCTTTACCCGATTTCAGGAGCAGGACCTCGTCGGCAGCACCGTGGCCGTGCAGGGCTACGGCAAGGTGGGCCGCGCGGTGGCGCGGCTCTTTTCCGAAGCGGGGGCGAAGGTGATCGCGGTCTCCGACGAGTGGGGGGCGGTTTACAACCCCGACGGCCTCGACTACAAGGCGCTGCTGTTGCACTTCAAGGAGACGGGGCGGGTCGAGGGCTTTTCCGGAGCCCACACCATCGGTCGCGACGCCCTGGTGGGGCTGGATGCGGACTTCCTGATCCTGGCGGCTCTGGAGGGGCTGATCAACGAGGGCAACGTAGACCAGGTGCGGGCCCGGGTGATCGTCGAGTCGGCCGTGGGCGCGGTGACCGCCGATGCCGACGAACAGCTGCGCCGCCGGGGTGTGCCCGTGGTGCCCGACGTAATCGCGGGCGGCGGCGGGCTGACCATGGACTACCTCGAGTGGGTGCAGAACTTCTCGATGTTCAACTGGTCGGAGGAGCGCGTCTGGTCGGCGATGCAGCGGCGCGTCGCCCAGACGCTGGAGGAAGTGTGCACGTACGCAGAGGCCCACGGCATCGATCTGCGCCTGGCCTCCTACGCCATCGCGGTGGACCAGATCAACTTCTCCACGCACATGCGGGGGGTGTATCCATGAAGAGCGAACCGTTGTCTTACCTGCCGTCCGGCGACCAAGGCCCCTGGGGGATCTACCTGGAACAGGTCGAGCGCGTCACCCCCTACCTGGGCAAGCTTAAGTACTGGGTCGACACCCTGAAGCGGCCCAAGCGGATTCTGATCGTCGACGTGCCCATCCACCTTGACGACGGCACCGTGGTTCATTTCGAAGGCTACCGGGTGCAGCACAACACCTCACGCGGGCCCGCCAAGGGGGGCGTGCGCTACCACCAGGACGTGACGCTTTCCGAGGTGATGGCGCTGGCGGCCTGGATGAGCATCAAGAACGCGGCCGTGGGCCTGCCCTACGGCGGAGGCAAGGGC
>JALSIA010000105.1 GCA_026981865.1 Thermaceae bacterium | reverse complement strand
CGAGCTCGAGCGCCGCCGGCCCCATGAACTCTCCGGAGGCCAGAAGCAGCGGGTCGCGCTCGCGCGCGCCCTGGTCAACGAACCCGAGGTGCTGCTCCTCGACGAGCCCCTCGGCGCGCTCGACTACAAGCTGCGCAAGCAGCTGCAGGTCGAGCTGATGAACCTGCAGGAGGAGCTGGGGCTCACCTTCATCTACGTCACCCACGACCAGGAAGAGGCCCTGGTGATGTCGGATCGCATCGCGGTGATGCGCGCCGGCCGCATCGAACAGCTGGGCCTGCCGGAGGCCCTGTACGAACGCCCCGCCAGCCGTTTCGTCGCCCAGTTCCTGGGGACTTCCAACCTCATCCCCGCCCGGGCCGTGGACGAGCGGCAGGTGGAGACCCCGTTGGGATCCCTACGGGTGGCCGAGCCGCTGGAGGCGGGGCGGCGCTACACCCTTTCGATCCGCCCGGAGAAGGTGCGGCTCAGCCGCCGCATCCAGCCCGGGCCCAACCGCACCTGGGCCCGCGTCGACGACATCATCTATACCGGCGCCGAGAACCAGTACCTCCTCGACGCCGGCGGCTTCGAACTGGTCGCCTACACCCTCAACTCGGACATCCAGGAACCCGGCTACGAAGAGTTCGACTACGACGAGCGCATCGCCGTCCATCTGCCCGAGGAGAACCTGGTCGTCATCCATGAATAAGCGCACCCGCTGGACGCGCCTCCTGCCCACCCTGGGGCCGGGCACGGTCTGGTTGCTCGTCTTCACCCTGGTGCCGACGCTGCTGATCTTCTACACCTCGTTCCTCCAGCGCGATCCCCACGGCTGGCTCAGCGGTCCCCTGACGCTCGAGAACTACCGCCGTTTCTTCGGTATCGGCCCGGACGGCATCGACCCGCTCTACCTGAACATTTTGGGGCGCAGCCTGCTCCTCGGCTTCGTCACCACCTTGGCGACGGTGCTGATCGGCTACCCCTTCGCCTTCTTCATTGCCGCCAGCCCCCGCAAGAACCTGCTGCTGCTGCTCGTGGTGCTGCCCTTCTGGACCAACTTCCTCATCCGCGTCTACGCCTGGATCGTGATCTTCCAGCGCAAAGGGGTGCTCAACGCCCTGCTCGGGCAGTTCGGGATGGACCCGGTGCTGCTCTACCCCAGCTGGACCGCCGTCTACGTGGGCACGATCTACACCTACCTGCCCTTCCTGATCCTGCCCCTTTACGCCTCGGTGGAGAAGATCGACTGGACCCTGCTCGAGGCGGCCCATGACTTGGGGGCTGGCAAGCTCCAGGGGTTCTGGCACGCGGTCTTCCCGCAGACGCTGCCCGGCCTGATCGCGGGCATCCTGCTCGTCTTCATCCCCGCGGTCGGGACCTTCGTCATCTCGGATCTGCTCGGCGCGGGCAAGGCGATCCTGGTGGGCAACGTGATCCAGCAACAGTTCGGCGCCTCACGCGACTGGGCCTTCGGTTCGGCGGCGGCCTTCGTGCTCATGGCCGTGGTGCTCGCCGGACTCTGGCTCTACGCCCGCTGGGCGGGGGAGCGCGGCATGGAGGAGCTGGTATGACGACCCGCCGCTGGCTGACGCTGCACGGCGTCCTGGTGCTGCTCTTCCTCTACCTGCCCATCGCCGTCATCGTCGTGCTCTCGTTCAACGAGAGCAAGTACGGCGTCGCCTGGCACGGCTTCACGCTGAAGTGGTACCGGCAGCTGCTCGAGCACACCCGCATTCACCCCTACGTCTGGAACAGCCTGATCGTCGCCTCGGTCTCGACCTTCCTCTCCACGGTGCTGGGTACCCTGCTGGCGCTGGGGCTCGCCCGCTACCGTTTCCCCTGGCGGGGCGGGCTGCTCTTTCTGCTCTACATCCCCGTCGTCATCCCCGACGTGGTCATGGGCGTCTCGCTGCTCCTCTTTTTCGCCTGGGTGCAACGCGCCTTCGACGCCCTGCACCTGGGCCTAACGACCGTCATCCTTGGCCACGTCAGCTTCCAGATCGCCTACGTAACGCTCGTCGTCAAGAGCCGGCTCGCAGGCCTCGACCCCAGCCTGGACGAGGCCGCGGCCGACCTGGGCGCGGCCGGGTGGACGCGCTTCTGGAAGGTGACCTTCCCGCTGATCGCTCCGGGCATCGCCGCCGCAGCGCTGCTGGCCTTTACGCTCAGCCTCGACGACTTCGTGATCACCTTCTTCACCGCAGGACCCGGGGCGACGACGCTTCCGATCTACATCTTCTCCAGCGTCAAGCGCGGGGTCACACCGGAGATTCACGCGCTCTCGACGCTCATGATCTTGGTCACCACGCTGGCCCTCATCGCGGTCCAGCGGGTACAGGCAAGGAGGTGAGGATGAAAAGACTCATCGCAGGACTGGGAACGTTGCTGTTGCTCGTGGGTATGGCCAAGGGGGAGCTTAGGATCTTCAACTGGTCCGATTACATCCCCGAAGAGGTGCTGGTCGAGTTCGAACGGCGCTACGACGTGCGCATCGTCTACGACACCTTCGAAGCCCCCGAGGCCATGATGGCCAAGCTGCAGGCCGGTGGGGCCCGCGAGTACGACCTCGTCGTCCCCCCCGACTACTACGTGGCCGAGATGGCGCGGGCGGGGTTGATCCAGCCGCTCGACCCCGACCGCATCCCCAACCTGAAGAACCTGTACCCCGAGTTCCAGAACCC
>JALSIA010000104.1 GCA_026981865.1 Thermaceae bacterium | reverse complement strand
TGGCGTAGGCGTTTTGTTCGCGGCGGTAGTCCTTGGCCCCCAGGTCGAGGGCGTACTGCTCGGGGTTGCCGCCCGCCCGGCCCAGCTCCTCTCCGGCCGCCACCTCGCCGTGCAGGCGGTACTTGCAGCGCCTGTAGGTGTTGCCGCCGGTGGTGTAGGTGTCGCAGCGCGTGGGGCTGCCCAGCTCGGCGCGCAAGGCCTCGCTGATCTGGGAAAGGTGGCCGTAATGCACCGAGAAGTCGCGGCAGACGCCCAGCGTCAGGTCGTAATCGTGGAACCCCCGGTTCACGTGCTCGACGTCTTCGACCTCGACCACGGTTCCCCGGGCCGCCGCCAGCACCGGCACCTGCTGGGCGCGGTCCGGGTTGGCCGGGTCCAGCGGCAGCACGAAGTAGTGGTGCTCGGTGGGGAGGGTATGGTCGCTGGGGCTGAGGTTGCCCAGCGGCACGACGCTCGTGAAGTCGCCTTGCGCGAGCGGCAGGGCGGTGAGCTCCACCGCGCCGCCGCAGGGGGGCAGCGAGGAGAGATTGCCGCGTTCGCCGCCGCCGCAACCCGCGACGACGAGCAGCAGCAAGAACGCCACGGCCTGGATGGGTTTCCGCATTTTCGCTCCCTTCGCCCCACTCTACCAAACGGGTAGAATGCGCCAATGGTCCACCGCGTCACCTGCCCGCTCGACTGCCCCGACCGCTGCCGCCTGCTCGTGACCGTGGAGGAGGGGCGGGTCGTCCGCGTTACGGGCGACCCCGACCACCCCACCACCCGCGGCTTCGCCTGCGCCAAGACCAACCGCTGGGGCGAGCGCCAGCATCACCCGGACCGTCCGCTTTACCCCATGCGCCGGGCGGGGCCCAAGGGCGCGGGCCGCTTCGAGCGCGTGAGCTGGGACGAGGCGCTGGACGCGATCGCCGAGCGGCTAAAGCAGGTGCTCGACGAACACGGCGGCCAGGCCGTGGCCCGCTACCACTACGCCGGCACGACCGGGCTGAGCGAGGGACGGGGGCCGGTGGCCTTCTTTCGCGCCATCGGCGCCTGCGAGCTCGACGAGACGATCTGCGCCAGCGCCGGCGGCGAGGCCTGGGAGATGGCCTACGGGCCCCACAAGACCGGCACCGACCCCGAGAACGTGGGCGGGGCCGAGTTCATCGTGCTCTGGGGAACGAACCCGCTTTCGACCAACACCCACCTGGTGCCCTTCCTGAAGGAGGCGCGGGGGAACGGGGCCGAAATCTGGCACGTCGACCCCTACGAAAACCGCACCGCCCGCTTCGCCGATCGTCACCTGAAGATCCGCCCCGGCACCGACGCGGCGCTCGCCTACGCGGTGGCGCGGGTGCTCTTCGAGGAAGGGCTGGTGGACTGGGGTTACCTGAACGAACACGCCGAGGGGGTGGAGGCCTTCCGCGCCGCGGCCGAGGCCTGGACGCCCGAGCGGGCGGCGGAGCTGACCGGCCTCGAGCCCGGGGCCATCGTCGAGCTGGCGCGCCGCTTCGGCCGGGCCCGGCCCGGCTTTGTCCGCGTGGGCTACGGGATGACCCGGCAACCCGGGGGCGGCGACGCGCTGCGGGCGGTGGTGTTGCTGCCGGCGCTCACCGGCGCCTGGAAACACCCGGCGGGCGGGGCGCTGCTCAGCACCAGCGGCGCCTTCCGGCTCGCTTCGGGCCGGCTCGAGGGCGAGCACTGGCTCAGGCGCGCGAGCGGAGCCGCGGGCTACTTCCGCCCCGACCCGGGGGTGCGCACGGTCAACCAAAGCGAGTTCGCCAGCGCCCTCACCCGCTGGGACCCGCCCATCCGGATGCTCTTCGTCTTCAACGCCAACCCCGCGGTCAGCACCCCCGACTCGGCGCGGGTGCGGGCGGGCCTGGCGCGCGAAGACCTGTTCACGGTGGTGCTCGAAAACGCCCTCAGCGAGACGGCCCGCTACGCCGACTGGCTGCTGCCGGCGACCACCTTTCTGGAGCACCCCGACCTCTACACCAGCTACGGCACCTACTGGCTGCACTACGGCGAGGCGGTCATGGAGCCCGCGGGCGAGGCGCGGCCCAACACCTGGGTCTTCGCCGAGCTGGCGCGGCGGCTGGGGCTCGACCTTCCCGAGCTCTACTGGAGCGCCGAGGAGGCGGCGCGGGCGGCGCTGGACGGGGCCGGCCACCCCTACCTGGCGAACGTAAGCTTCGAGAGGCTGCGCGCCGCGGGTTCGCTGAAGCTGAACCTGCCCCGCCCCTTCACCCCCCACGCCCAGGGCGCGAACACCCCGAGCGGCAAGGTGCGCTTCGATCCGCCGCCCAGGGTGGCGCCCCCCGAGACCACGGACGCCTTCCCCTACCTGCTCATGACCCCACCGGCGCACCATTTTTTGGGCACCATCTACGCCCCGCTCGCGCGCCTGCGCGCGGTCGAGGGGAACGAACCGGAGGTCTGGATGCACCCCGACGACGCCGCGCGCGAGGGCCTGGCCGATGGGGGCTACGTGCGGCTCGAAAGCGAGGCCGGCCAGGTGAAGCGGCGGCTGCGGGTAACCGACCGGGTCCAGCCCGGGGTGCTGGTCATGGAGGGGACCTGGCCCGCAAGTGCCGCACCCGACGGCGAGCCCGCCAACGCCCTGACCCCCGAGCGGCTTACCGACCGGGGAAGGCAGGCTGTCTTCCACGGCGTCCGAGTTCGC
>JALSIA010000103.1 GCA_026981865.1 Thermaceae bacterium | reverse complement strand
CCTCCTGGCCGAGGCCTACCGCCAGGCGGCGAGCAAGGCCGAGTTCCTGGACCTGATCGAGGGGACGCCGGGGGTCTTCCTGCCGGACCGCGACGCCCGCGAGCCCCACTGGGCCACCGCACCCCTCGACGTGCTGCCCGTCTATTCCCAGATCGTCGCCGAGCAGTCCGAGTTTCCCGACGTCTTCCTGGTCGAGGCCGAGCGCGGCTGCCCGCGGCCCTGCACCTTCTGCCTGGCGCGAACGATGTACGGCCCCACGCGCAACGTCCCCGCCGAACGGGTGCTCAAGGTCGTGCCCGAGGGCGTGGCCAAGGTGGGGTTGGTGGGCGCGGCGCTTTCCGACTACCCCCACATCAAGCGCGTGGGGCGGGCGCTGCTCGAGCGCGGCGTCAAGCTCTCGGTCTCGAGCATCCGCGCCGACCGGGTGGACACCGAACTCGCCGCCATCCTCAAGGAAGGCGGCCTGCGCACCTTCACCATCGCCTCCGACGGCCCCAGCCAGCGGTTGCGCGACCTCCTGAAGAAGCAGATCACCGAGGACCACCTGCTGCGCGCTGCCGAGATCGCCCGCGAGCTGGGCTTCAAGGGATACAAGCTCTACCAGATGATCGGTCTGCCCACCGAGACCGACGACGACATCGCCGAGATGATCGCGTTCACCCGCCGGGTCGCCGAGATCACCCCGGTGGCGCTGGGCATCTCGCCCTTCGTTCCCAAGCGCCACACCCCCCACTGGAGCGACCGCTTCGCCGGCATCAAGACGATCGAAGCCCGGCTCAAACGCATCCAGAAGGAGCTGCGCAAGCTGCGGCCCCGGGTCGAGGTGCGCTCCACCAGCGCCAAGTGGGCCTGGATCGAGGCGGTGATTGCCCGCGGCGGGCCTGAAGTGGGCCGGGCGGCGTTGTTGCTCGAGGACGGGGAGTCCTTCGCCGGGTGGAAGCGCGCCCTCGCCGAGGTGGGCTGGCGCGACCCGCTCACCCAGCCCGAACCCGAGGGTGCGGCCCTTCCGCTCGTGCTGGGGTAGGCGGTGTACGAAGAGGCGGTTCGCTGGCTCGTGTCGCAGCGGCGCGCCGGCCGCGCGCGCGGTGCCGTGCGTTTGCGTGCCGCCTGGGTGCGACTGGGTGGGGCGCTGCCCCCGACCCGCTTCGTGCACGTCGTGGGGACGAACGGCAAGGGCAGCGTGGCCGCCTACCTGGAGCAGGGCTTCCTCGCCGCCGGGGTGCGCACCGGGGCGTTCACCAGCCCCCACCTCGTCGATCCGCGCGAGCGGGTGCGGGTGGGCGGCGTGCCCGTGAGCCGCGAGGCGCTTTCGGACTTCGCAGCGCGCGCCCGCGCGCTCGAGCTGGACGACCCCCCGGCCTTCTTCGAGTGGATGCTCGCCTTCGCGCTCGAGCGCTTCGCGGCCGAGGGGGTGGCCTGGGCGGCGCTCGAGGCGGGGGTGGGGGGCGCGAGCGACGCCACCTCCTTCGCCCGCGAGCGGGTGGCCCTGACCGTGCTCACCAACGTGGGCGAGGACCACCTGGCGAGCTTCGGTTCGCTCGAGGCGCTGGCGCGGGACAAGGCGGAGGCGATGCGGCCGGGGACGCCCGTGGTGAGCGCGGCCCGCGGCCGGGCGCTCGAGGTCCTGCGCGAGGTCGCACACGCGCGGAGAGCGCCCCTCCACGTCTACGACCCCAAAGATCCGCTCTTCGCCCTGCCGGTGCCGCCGGCTTTGGCAGGGGCCTTCCAGCGGGTGAACGCAGCGCTGGCGGCGGCGGCCCTGCGGCTTCTGGGTTTCGGCGAGGAGGCGGTGCGGGCGGCCCTCGCGAACGCCCGCCTGCCCGGCCGCCTCGACCGCCGTCGCTTCCGCGGCCGGGCCGTCTTGCTCGACGGCGCCCACAACCCGCCCGCGGCCCGGGCGTTGGCCGCCGAGCTGCCTCGGCGCTACCGCCTCATCTTCGGCGCCCAACCGCACAAACGCGTCGACCCGATGCTCGAGCTCCTGGCGGCGCGCGCCCGCGCCACCGTGCTTACCTGGCCTCTGCCCGGACCGCAAAGGGGGTTCGCCTACGAACCCGATCCCCTCGCGGCCTTGGCGCGCGCCGCCGCGGCGGCGCGTGAAGACGAGCCCGTGGTGGTCACGGGCTCGCTCTACCTGGTCGGTCGGCTACTCGGCTCGGGCTTCCTTGAGTAGGTTCCCCTTTTCGTCGAGGAACCGCACCCTGGTCGGCTTCCCCTGAACCCGCAGGAGCAGGTAGGGACTCGTGATCGCCTGGGTGACCAGACTGCCCGGCTTGGGTTGGATCAGCTGCAGCTGAACGACGAGCACGTCGTCCTTCAAGAGGACGCGGAGCACCTTGAGGGCGTAGCCGCCGGTCGGCTTGGTGCCCCAGAAGAAGGCGACCACGCTGTCGCGCCGGAAGTCGATCGCGGGGGGTGCCGGTTGGGGAACCCGACGGCCCGCGGCCAGCGGCCAGACCTTTTGCAGGAAGGTTTTCTCGGTGACGGCGAGGACCGCGTAGGGTTGGGTGTCCGCGTAGGCACTGAAGGGGCCCTTGTCCAGGACCTCCCAGGCGGGCGCGGGCGGGGTTACGGGACCCAAGACGAACTCCTTTGGAACGCCGTACTGCACGGCAAGGCTGACCTTGCGGTAGGTTCGGGGCTTGGGGTCGAAGCGGTAGTCGGGGTAGACGGCGTCGCTGAGCTGGTAGACGACGAGCGGGCGGTTGCCCGAACGGGCCAAGGCCTCGTTGAGGAGCACCTTGGTTTCCGCACGCTCCAGCCCCTGCAGCACGGGATAAGCGGGGACACCGTCGCTGCGGATGCGGCTGCCGGCCTTCAGCTTCCCGGCGAGGCGGAACCAGGTGCCGTCGTAGAGCCAGACCCCCTCCAGGTCCACCCGCGTCTCGACGACGTAGTCGAACCCGGGCAGGGCCTCGACGGTTTGCGCCGGAAGGCGCAGCGGCGGGAGGACCTCGCGCAGGTTGGGTTGGCCGTCCACCCACAGGGCTCCGGGAACCGCCCAGATGTGCTCGCGGGCGGGGGCGGGCTCGAGAACGAGCGGTCGCCCGTCGAGGTAGACCGTCTGCGGATCGCCAAAGAAGTAGGTCCAGCGTTCCGAGGCCTCGGGGGTGAGCCACTCGATTTCGGTCACGCTGTAGCGCGGGCCGGTTTCCACCAGTACGGGCACGCAGGCGCTCAGCCCCAGGGCGAGCAGTCCCAGCGACAGTTTCCAGAGCTTCATACGCACAGTCTAAAGTACCTTTCTTATTTCCGCATTAGGTCGCATGAACGCGGCCTTAACGTGAGGTCCGCGGGTCGAGGGCGTCGCGCAGGCCGTCGCCCAGGAGGTTGAACCCCAGGACCGCGATCATGATGGCCACGCCGGGGAAAAGGCTGATCCAGGGGGCCCGGGTGAAGTAGAGGAAACCCTTGGAGATCATCAAACCCCATTCGGGCTGCGGCGGTTGCGCGCCCAACCCCAGGAAGCCCAGGCCCGCCGCGTCCAGGATCGCCGTCGCGATTGAGAGGGTGGCCTGCACGATCAGCGGTGAGAGTCCGTTGGGGAGAATGTGGCGGAAGATGATGCGCGCCCGCCCCGCCCCGAGCCCTTCCGCGGCGGCGACGAAGTCCTGCTCCTTGAGCGACAGCACCACGCTGCGGGTGAGGCGGGCGTAGATGGGAATCTGGACGATCCCCACCGCGATCATTGCGTTGGATATTCCCGGACCGATGACGGCCACGATGGCGATTGCGAGCAGGATCGACGGGAAGGAGAGCATGATGTCGACGAGCCAGCTGATGAGCATGTCGGTGCGGCCGCCGAAGTAGCCGGCGAGCAGCCCCAGGAAGGTGCCGGCGACGACGGCGATGCCTACGGCGAAGACCCCGACCCGGAGCGAGATGCGGGAACCGTGGACGACGCGGGTGAAAATGTCGCGCCCCAGCTCGTCGGTGCCCATGATGTGCTCCGCGGAGGGCGGTTTGAGGCGTTCGCGCAGGTTGCGGTCCTTGGTCGCGTCGTAGGGCATGATCAGGGGGGCGAGCAAGGCGAGCAGGACGAAGAACCCCACGATCAAGAGGCCGGCCTTGCCGGAGCTCGAGCGCATGAAGCGCCGCCAGGCCTGCTGGGTCGGCGTGCGCATGTAGGCTTCGGAGGATGCCATGGCGTCTCCTATTGGTACTGGATCCGCGGGTCGAAGAACCCGTAGGAAAGGTCGACGAGGGCGTTAATGATGACGTAGACGGTGGCGATGAAGAGCGTGCCGCCCTGCACGATCGGGTAGTCGCGGGCGCCGATGCCGTCGTAGAGCCACTTGCCGATGCCGGGCCAGTTGAAGATCGTCTCGGTCAGGATCGCACCGGTAAGCAGCGTCCCGAACATCAGCCCGATCACCGTGATGACCGGGAGCATGGCGTTGCGCAGGGCGTGCTTCCAGATGACGACGCGTTCCGAGAGCCCCTTGGAACGGGCGGTGCGGATGTAGTCCTGGCTAAGCACCTCGAGCATCGCCCCGCGCATCATCCGGGCGATGACCGCGGTGGGGATGCTGCCGAGCGCCAGCGCCGGCAGGATCAGGTGGCGCAGCGCATTGCGGGTGGCCGCGAAGTTTCCGGTGATCAGTCCGTCGATCACGTAAAAGCCGGTGACGGGGGTGAGCTGCACGCCCACGTCGAGCCGCCCCGAGGGGGGCAGCCAGTGCAGGTTCACGGCGAAGAGGTAGATGAGCAGCAGGCCGAGCCAGAAGATCGGCATCGAAATGCCCACCAGCGCCGCGGTCATCACGCTCAGGTCGAGCCAGCTGTTCTTGCGCACCGCGGCCATGATTCCGGCCGGGATCGCCAGCATCAGCGCGATCAGCATCGCACCCACCGAAAGCTCGAACGTCGCGGGGAAGCGGGCCCGCAACT
Organism: Thermaceae bacterium; assembly: GCA_026981865.1. Taxonomy (GTDB): domain Bacteria; phylum Deinococcota; class Deinococci; order Deinococcales; family Marinithermaceae; genus Oceanithermus. Next base: position 12,678 of record JALSIA010000103.1, on the reverse strand, counting down.
CGGTGGCCACGTCCACCTTGGTGAAGATCGACTGGCCCAGGTCGCCGCGCAGGATGCGTGCGATGAAGGTAAAGTACTGGCTTTCAAAAAGTGCGGCGGGGGACTTTTTCTCCACGGCCGCATCGAGGTTGAAAAAGAGGGGTTTGTCGAGATTGAGTTGTTTTCTGAGTTTTTCGAGCGATTCGGGCGTCGCGCGCTCGCCCAGCATGACGACCGCAGGATCGCCGGGGATCATGTGGATGAAGGTGAAGACGAGCAAGCTGACGCCGAAGAGAACGGGGATAAGGCTCAAAAAACGGCGGATGGCGTAGGCGGTCACGAAGCCTCCAAAGGGAAGGGGGCGCGGCCGCGGCCGCGCCCCGGTGAGGTTGCGTTACTTGATGGTGACCAGGTTGAGGTTCTCGGAGCTGCCCAGGGGGCTCGGCACCCAGCCCGACACGCCCTTGCGCACCGCGTGCAGCGGGTTGTTGTGGGCCACGGGGATCGAGAGCGTCAGCTCGTGCACCATCCGCTGCACCTTGGCGTAGAGCGCTTTGCGGGTCGCCATGTCGGGAGCGGTGCGCGCTTCGACGAGCATCTGCCCGATCTCTTCGCAGGCGGCGCTCTCACAACCGAGGTTGGTCTTGATCGAGGTGGGGCCGAAGAAGGTGAAGAGGTAGTTGTCGGGGTCGGGGTAGTCGGGGCTCCATCCCAGCATGTACATGGGGAACTTGCCCTGGTCGTAGTCCGAGAGGTAGGTGCCCCAGTCCTCGGTCTTGAGGGTGGCCTTGATGCCCACGTCCGCCAGGTAGGTGGCGATCGTCTCGGCGATCGGCTGCGGGGCGGGGAAGTAGGGGCGGCTCACCGGCATGTACCAGATCTCGGTCTCGAAGCCGTTCGGGTAGCCCGCCTCGGCCAGCAACTTCTTGGCCAGATCGGGGTTGTAGGTGTAAGCGGGAACGTTGCCGTCGCGCCCCCACATGGCCGGCGGAACGAACTCGGTCGCGCGCTCACCCAGGCCGGCGTAGAAGGCGTCGACGATTGCGTCCCAGTCCACCGCGGCGGCGATGGCCTTGCGCACGCGGATGTCGTCGAGCGGCTTGTTCTTCTGGTGGAAGGCCAGGTAGCCGATGTTCAGGCCCTTCTGGACCACGGCCTCGAGGTTGGGGTCGGCATCGATGGTGACCTTGTCCTCGGGCGAGAGGTTGTTGGCGATGTGGATGGCGCCCGCCTTCAGCTCGGCGAGGCGCGAGGCCGGCTCGGGGATGCCGCGGAAGACGAGGGTGTCCACCTTGGCCTTTTCACCCCAGTAGGCGTCGTTGCGCTTCAGCACGACCTTGTCGCCGATCACCCACTGGTCGAACTTGAAGGGGCCGGTTCCCACCGCGCCCACCTCGGGGGTGCCGTACTTCTCGGGGTTGGCCATCACGGCCTTGGGCGAGTCGATGCCGAAGTAGCTGGCCCCGAGCATGTTGGGGAAGAAGCCCACCGAGTCGGTGAGGTAGAACTTGACGGTGTACTCGTCGACGACCTCCACGCGGTCAATGATCGAGCCGTCGCCCTTGAAGCCGCCGAAGACCCAGGTGAAGGGTACGAACTGCTTGTTCCCGCGGTACTTGTTGTTCGGGTCGTTCCAGCGGTCGATGTTGAACTTCACGGCCTCCGCGTTGAAGGGGGTGCCGTCGTGGAACTTGACGCCCTGGCGCAGCTTGAAGGTCCACTCCTTGGCGTTGTTGCTGGCCTCCCAGGACAGCGCCAGACCGGGGATCGGGTCGACCGTGCCCGGTTTGAAGGCCACCAGCGTCTCGGTGATCTGGTAGGCCACCCGGAGCGAGTTCCCGTCCTGCGCGTCGGAAGAATCCAGGGTCTTGGGCAGGTCGCTCTGCCCGTAAATGAGGGTCTGAGCCGAAGCCACACCGAACGCAAGGCTAAGGGCCAAGAGTCCTATGATCCATCGCTTCATATGCTGCTCCTTTCGTCCGCGGCGTGCGCGGCTGTAAATTCGCTACAGTGCAAGTATACTCAACTTTCTCACCTGGATAAAGCGCGCAAAGGGCTGCGGGGGCGGGCCGTCGCATAAAGGTCCGCCGCCCCTTGGGGCGGCGGACCTAGGGCGCGGCCGGTTCAGACCTCGCCCAGGTAGGCGCGGCGCATGGCCTCGTTGTGCAGGAGGTCCTGCGCGGGACCTTCCAAGACCACCTCGCCGGTTTGCAGCACGTAGCCGCGGTCGGCAATCGAAAGAGCGATGTTGGCGTTTTGTTCGACGACGAAGACGGTGATGCCGCGCTCGTTGACGGTCTTGATGATCTTGAAGATCGTTTCCACCAGCTTTGGGGCGAGGCCCATCGACGGTTCGTCCATGAGGATGAGCTTGGGGCGACTCATCAGCGCCCGTCCCATGGCGAGCATCTGCTGTTCTCCGCCCGACATCGTGCCCGCCATCTGGCCGAGGCGTTCCTCCAGCCGCGGGAAGAGCGAGAAGACGTAGTCCAGGTCTTCCTTGATCCCCTTGGCGTCGTTGCGCAGGTACGCCCCCATCTCCAGGTTTTCGCGCACCGTCATCTTGGGAAAGACGCGGCGGTTTTCGGGCACTACGGCCATCCCTTTCTCGATGCGGTAGGAGGTGGGTTTGGGATCGATGCGCTCGCCGCGGAAGTAGACTTCGCCCTCGCCCACCTGCACCAATCCGAGGATGGTCTTGAGGGTCGTGCTCTTGCCCGAGGCGTTGCCGCCGAGCAGGCAGACCATCTCCCCGGGGTAGAGGACCATGTCGACCTGGTTCAAGGCGCGGATGGGGCCGTAGTAGGCGCTGACGTTTTTGAGTTCGAGAAGAGGTTCCGGCATCACTCCTCCCTCCGGCCCAGGTAGGCCTCGATCACCTTGGGATCGTTCACCACGTCCTTGTAGTCGCCTTCCGCAATCTTTTCGCCGTAGTCGAGCACCACGACCCGGTCGGAGATCTCGCCCACGAGGTTCATCTTGTGTTCCACGAGCACGATGGTGTAGCCCCCCTCGTCGCGGAAACGGCGGATGATCTGGGTGATCTCCTTGGTCTCCTTGGGGTTCATCCCGGCGCTGGGCTCGTCGAGGAGGAGCAGCTTCGCACCCGTCGCCATGGCGCGCGCCATCTCGGTGCGGCGGCGGTTGGCGTAGGAGAGGACGTAGACGGGCTGGTGCAGGCGGAAGCTCATCAGGCGGGGCCCGAAGAACGAGAGCTTTTCGAGCGCCATCTTGCGCATTTCCTCCTCTTCCTTGAGGTAGGCGGGGGTGCGCAGGACGGCCGCCAGCCAGCCCGACTTGAGGCGGTGGTGCTGCGGGATCAGTACGTTTTCCAGCACGGTCAGGTGGGTGAACAGCCGCAGGTTCTGGAAAGTGCGGGCGATGCCCTTACGCGTAACCTTGTCCGGGGTCAGCCCGTTGATCCGCTCCCCTTCGAAGATGATGTCGCCGCGGTCGGGTTGGTACACCCCGGTGATCAGGTTGAACAGGGTGGACTTGCCGGCGCCGTTGGGTCCGATGATGCTGACGATTTCGCCCTCGTTGACGGTGAGGCTGACGTTGCTGATGGCCTGGAGGCCGCCGAAGGCCTTGTAGAGGTTGCGCAGCTCAAGCAGAGGCATCGTCGTCCTCCTTCTTGGCGGCGTCGGGGTTAAGGTCGGGGTTGGAGAGCCAGGCGTCCTGCTTGCGCTGTTCTTCCGTGGGGATGTCTTCACGCGGGCCGAAGATGAGTTTCCAGGAGAACTCGGCGCGGCCCATGATGCCCTCGCGGCGGTAGATCATAATCAGGATCAGGATGACCGCGAGCAGGATCTTGCGCAGCCCGAAGAACTGCACGGTCTGCGTCATCCAGGGTTCGTTGCGGAAGAGGACGGTGACGAGCAACAGGGCCACCCCCAGGGCGCCGAAGATGAGGTGCTTGGTCTCGACGACCGGCCGCAGGCGGCGCGCCTTGCGGATGTACGCCGAGAAAGCGAAGGCGCTCAGCATCACCACCGCGCCGCCCAGGTAGCCGACGTAGGCGGGGTAGGGCTTCTCCAGGAAGCCGCCGTAGATGCGGACGAGCACCACGATGGCGGTCCCCAGCACCGCACCGGTGATCGAGCCCAGCCCGCCCAGGCTGATGGCCACGAGCAGGAAGAAGGTCACGAAGAAGTTGAAGGTCTGGGTGTCCACGGACTGCAGGTAGCTGGCGTACAGCCCACCGGCCACCCCCGCGAAGAAGGCGCTGATGGTGAAGGCCAGCACCTTGTGGTAGGCCAGGTTCACGCCCATGGCCTCGGCGGCGATCTCGTCCTCGCGAATGCCTTCGAAGGCGCGCCCGTAGGAGGAGAACTTGAGCCGCGTGAGGAACCAGAGCACGAAGAGGAAGGCGAAGAAGGTCCACCAGACCGTGCCGGCGTCGCCGGGGATGCCCTTGATGCCCAGGGGGCCGTTGGTCAGGGCGGCGACCTCGGGGGCGTTGGGCAGCAGGCGGATGATCTCGCCGAAGCCGAAGGTGACGATGGCCAGGTAGTCGCCCTTGAGCCTGAGCGAGGGCGCACCCACGATCACGCCCACCACCGCCGCAGCCAGCCCCGCGAGGAAGAGGGCGACGACGAACTTGAGATCGATCGAGTTGGCGATGAAGTCGAGGCCCGCGCCGCGCAGCCACTTGTCGAGGTCCAGGTGGTTGCGGGCCCAGTCGGAGAGCAGGCGGGTGCGGAACGGTGCGCGCTCCTTCTCGGGGAGCATCAGCAGTGCGGTGACGTACCCCCCGATGAGCATGAAGCCGTGGTGGCCGAGGGAGAGGATGCCGAGCTGACCGTTGATCAGGTTGAGGCTGACGGCCGCGATGCCCCAGATGAAGATGAGGGTGAGGGCGGAGAGGAGGCCGCTGCTGCCTTCGGCCTGGGTCAGCAGGTAGAGGCCCAGGATCGCCAGCCCGACGGTCGCAAGGGTGAGCAGAGTGTTGCGCATCATACCTTCTCCGTGAGGTCTTCCCCGACCAGCCCGGAGGGGCGGAAGAGGAGGATCAGGATGAGGAGCACGAAGGCGAAGACGTCCTTATAGGCCGACAGCGTGGGGAACAGGCTCACCACATAGATTTCGATAAAGCCGAGCAGGAGGCCGCCGAGCACGGCGCCGGGCAGGCTCCCGATGCCGCCGATGACCGCGGCGGTGAACGCCTTGATGCCTGGGATCAGGCCCATGAGCGGGTGGATCTGCCCGAAGCGGATGGCGTACATGACGCCCGCGGCGGCCGCCAGGATCGAGCCGATGAAGAAGGTTAGGGCGATCACCTGGTTGACGTTGACCCCCATCATCTGGGCCACCTCGGCGTCCTGGGCGGTGGCGCGCATGGCCTTGCCCAGCTTCGTGCGGGAAACGAAGAGGTTCAACACGAAGAGCAGCACTGCGGTGACGGTGGGGACGACGATGAGGATGCCCGTGTAGTAAACGGTTTCCTCGCCGATGGTGAAGTTGAGCGGGCGGTTGAGGATCGTTTCGGCGTTGAACCCCTGCACGCGCGGGCCGAAGAGCAGCTGACCCATGTTTTGCAGGAAGAAGCTGGCTGCGATGGCGGTGATCAGCATGCTCTCGCGCGGTGCACCGCGGAGCGGGCGGTAGGCCACGGCCTCAAGCAGCACCCCGGCCACACCGGTGGCGAGCATGCTGAGGAGCAGCGCCTCGATCCAGCCCATGTTCCTGAAGGCCAGCAAGAAGAAGGTTCCGGCAAAGATCAGCAGCGCCAGGGCCGCCGTTCGTTTTGGTTCTTCGAGATTAAAAAGGCTGCGCAAGACGAGCAAAACGGTGCCGCCAAGCAGGACGGTGATGAGCAGGGCCAGGCCCCAGTGCATGGGGGTCAGGGTCATGGCGTAGAAGGCGAAGTACGACCCCAACATGAAGATCTCGCCGTGGGCAAAGTTGATCAGGCGGATGATGCCGTAGACCATGGTGTAGCCCAGGGCGATGAGCGCGTACAGGCTTCCCAGCGTGAGCGCGTTGAGGAAGTCCTGCACGATGCGCGCGAAGGTGTAATCGCCCAGCATGGCGATGCGCCATCCGATCAGGACGACGAGCAGCAGGCCTGCGAGCAGGGTGAACAACGTTGAACGCGAGGCGAGTTTGGATGCGGTCACAGGGTTCCTCCGAAGTTCCGGCGTTAACTGGGGCGAGCCGCGTAGGCCCGCCCCAGGTCCGGAATGCGACGAGCGACTACTGCACTTCGGCGGTCGACTTACCGAAGAGCTCGATCTTCTTCCAGTCGCTGGCGCTCTTCACCTCGTACTTGTAGAAGCCGATGGTGCGGTCCTTCGGGGTGCCGTCGGTGCCCTTGTAGGTGATGTCGCCGGAGACGCCGGGGTAGTGCTCCATGTTGCCCAGGGCGTCGCGCACGGCCTTGACGTCGGTGGTGCCAGCGGCCTTGATGGCGGCGACGAGGACGTTGTAGCTGTCCGCACCGGCGAGCACGAAGCCGTTGAAGTCACCGGGCTTGGCGTTCTTGATGACCTCGAAGTACTTCTGCTTGAAGGCCTCGGCGCGCTTCTTGGCGGCGGGGTCGGCGATCAGGTTGGGGGTGGCGAAGCCGGTGAAGATGTAGCCGTCGAACGCCGCGCCGGCGCCCTCGGGGCACTGCGGGTCGTCGGAGGCGTCGGCGCCGACGACCTGCTGCGCGAAGCCCTGCTCACGGAGCTGCTTCATGAAGGGCGCGCCCTCGGCGCAGAAGCCCGAGTAGTAGATGGCGTCGGGCTTGAAGCTGCGGATGTTGTTGAGCTGGGCGGTGAAGTCGACGGTGTTGGCCACGAAGTCCTGGATCAGGGTCTTCGCGCCCAGCTTCTTGGCGGTTTGGTCGAAGAAGCCAGCCAGGCCGTAAGAGTAGTCGTCGTCGATCTGGCGGAAGACCGCAACCTTTTTGGCGCCCAGGTCCCCCACCACATAGGCGGCGGCGAGCTTGCCCTGGAAGTCGTCGGTGTAGGCCATGCGGAAGATGAAGTCACCGATCTGCGTGGTCTGCGGGTTGGTGGAGGAGGTGGAGATCATGATGATGCCCGCGTCCTGCAGAACCTCCGCGGCGGGGATCGACATCGAGCTGGAGATCGCGCCCAGGACGCCGATCACGCCTTCGTTGACGAAGCGCTGCGCACAGGCGATCGAGCCCTCCCGGGTGGTTTCGTTGTCGCAGATGACCAGTTCGACCTTCTGCCCGAGCACCTCGGGGGTCTGCAGGTTGGCCACCTTGATCCCGTTCAGGGTCTGGTTGCCGATGGCGGCGAAGCGGCCCGAGAGCTCAAGGTTGATCCCGATCTTGACCTGGGCCAGGCCGAGGCTGCCGGCGATAAGCAGTAACGCGGCTACTAAAAGGCTTTTCCTCATATACGTCCTCCCTTTCCTGCGTGTCCAATCGTCTTGCGCGAGCGTTGGTGTTTTATACTCGCACCCGTATTTTATATGCAAAATGTGCGCGGGTGTCAACTTGCCGCGTGCAGAAAAAACCGCAAGCGGACGCAGCAGCCGGGAAAGTTTTAACGGGCAATGGGGCGGCGAACCCACTGAATGTTCAAGCAAACGTGGCGTCACGTAGCTAAAAACGTGCACGCGGGGTGCGTTAACGGGAAATCCCCCACGGGGTTAACCCTGTGGGGGATTGGCCAGGGCGGATCTGCGGTTCAGTACTCGCTCAGGTAGTGGTCCAGCTCCCAGTCGTGGACGGTGATGCGGTAGTCCTCCCACTCCAGCCGCTTGGCCTGGACGAAGTGGTGGTAGATGTGATCGCCGAGCGCCTCCTTGATCACCTCGTCCTTTTCCAGGGCCACGATGGCTTCGCGCAGGGTGCCGGGGAGCTCCTTGATCTTGTGGCGGCGGCGTTCGCGCACGGTCATCGAGAAGATGTTGCGCTGGATCGAGGGCGGGGGCAGCAGGTCCTTCTCAATGCCGTCGAGGCCGGCCGCGAGCATCACGGCGAGCGCCAGGTAGGGGTTGGTGCTGGGGTCGGGCATGCGCAGCTCGGCGCGCGTGCCCACGCCGCGGCGCGCGGGGATGCGGATCATGGCGCTGCGGTTGGAGGCCGACCAAGCGATGTTGGTGGGCGCCTCGTAACCGGGCGTGAGGCGCTTGTACGAGTTGACCAGCGGGTTGGTGATGGCCACCATCCCCGGGGCGTGCGCCAGCAGACCAGCGATGAAGTTGAGCGCGGTGCGCGAGAGCTGGTACTCGGCCTCGGGATCGTAGAAGGCGTTCTCTCCGTTCCTGAAGATCGAGAGGTGGGTGTGCATCCCCGAGCCGTTGATGCCGGCGATCGGCTTGGGCATGAAGGTGGCGTGCAGTCCGTGCAGGAGCGCCACCCGCTTGACCACGAACTTGAAGGTGGCGATGTTGTCGGCGGTCTTGAGCGCGTCGGCGTACTTGAAGTCGATCTCGTGCTGGCCCGGGGCGACCTCGTGGTGCGCGGCCTCGATCTCGAAGCCCATCTCCACCAGGACGTTGACCATGTCGCGCCGGGCTTCTTCGCCCTTGTCGATGGGGGCGAGGTCGAAGTAGCCCGCCTGATCGTGGGTTTCGATCGTGGGCAGGCCTTCCTCGTCGCGCAGGAAGAGGAAGAACTCGGGCTCAGGCCCGGCCGACATGCTGTCGAAGCCCAGTTTCTGGAGCCGTTCGATCTGGCGCTTGAGGACGCCGCGAGGGTCGCCCTCGAACGGGGTGCCGTCGGGGTAGGTGACGTCGCAGATCAGGCGGGCGACGCGGCCGCGGCTGGCGTCCTCGATCTCGTCGGGAAAGATGGCGAAGGTGTCGTAGTCGGGCTTGAGGAGCATGTCCGACTCCTCGATGCGGGTGAACCCCTCGATCGAGGATCCGTCGAACATCATCTCGCCGTCCAGGGCCTTTTCGAACTGCGACGCCGGCACCTCGACGTTCTTGTTCTTGCCCAGAATGTCGGTGAACTGAAGCCGGAGGAACCGAACGTCGTGTTCGGCCATCGCTTGGAGGATATCCTTCTTCGTCCGTCCCATACGGCAACATTATAAACACAAGATGCGCGAATGGGGAAGAGGCGTGAACCTTACAACATGGCGGCTATGCAGGGTATATTGCATCGAAACACCACCGTACGATGCTCAATGTACGAATAGACTCGGCGCACAAGTAAGAAATTATGGTACATCCCGCAAGTAAGAAACTGCATGCGGGCTGAATAAAAATAAATGTCGGTCGCATGAAACGAGGGCGGCCCCGCGGCCGCCCTCGCAGGGTATGCCGCCGGGGTTACTTGACCGTCTTGATGCGGCCTTCCACCTTAGGGGCGATGGGCGAGTGCGCCTCGATGTAGTTTATGACGACGCTTGCGAGGAGCAGGCCGGAGCGCTCGTCGATGACGCGCGGTGCGTCCTTGAACATGCTGTAGCCGTCGCCGCCGCGGCCCATGTAGTCGTTGATGGCGACCACGTAGGTCTTGTTGGGGTCGAGCGGCTGACCGTTCACGTAGACCTCCTTGACCCGCTGGCCGGGTTCGGCGGCGGGGTCGTAGGTGAAGGTGATGCCGGAAACCTGCGGGAAGCGGCCCTTGACGCGCTCGACCTGGCTCACCCCGTTCTCGAGCGCCGCCTTGAGGTCGGCGCCGCTGACCTTGACGCTGATCACCACGTTGCCGAAGGGCAGGATGGCGAGGATGTCCTTGCGGGTCAGCGGACCGGGGCCATAGACGCTGTCGGTGCGGATGCCGCCGCCGTTGGCGATGGCCGCGTCGGCCTGGGCGAAGTCGCGCATGGCGTCGGCGATCAGGTTGCCGATGTTCGACTCCATGGTCCGCACGGTCTTGCGGCGGGCGTCGAGCGGCACCTTGGTTTCCCCGATGGTGACGTTGAGCTTCTCGTCGAGGATCTTCACGTACTCGTCCACGACCTTGGCCATCGCCGGATCCTCGGGGATCTTGTTGGTCACCGGAATGACCTCGAGGAAGACGACGGGCTTGAGGCCGGGGATGTTGTAGACCTTGAGGTAACCGACGTCGCGCCAGTCGGACTTGGCCTTGAAGATCAGGGTGCCGTTCACGACCTTGAACATGCCGCCGTGGTCGTGGCCGCCGAGGATGAGGTCGATCTCGGGCACCTTGGCCGCCAGCTCTTCGTCGTGGACCATGTCCATGTGGGTAAGGGCGACGACGACGTCGGCGCCTTCGGCCTTCAGCTTGCGGGCGAGGTCGCGCCCTACGGTGACGAAGTCGAGGTACTGGGCGTTGTCGCCGGGGCTGGTGAGCTCGAGCCAGTTGTCGATTAGGCCGATGAAGCCGACCTTGACGCCGTTCACCTCGGTGATGGCGAAGCGCACCCCACCGGCCAGCGGCTCACCCGTGCGCTTGTCGAGCAGGTTCGAGCTGAGCCAGGGGAAGTTGGACTCCTTCACGCGCTGCTCGGCGACCGCGGGCCCGAAATCGAACTCGTGGTTGCCGTAGACGGCGAAGTCGAAGCCCAGCTTGTTGAAGACGTCGACCATCTGCTTGCCCTTGAGCAGGCTCGACATGATCGAGGGGCTGAAGGCGTCCCCTCCGAACGTGACGATCAGGCTGCCGTCGTCGAGCTGCTTGATCAGGGTGGCGACCCGGGCGGCTCCGCCTAGCTTGCCCCGTTTGACGGGTTGGATCTCGTAGACGTCGTTCGAGTGGAAGAGCGTGAAATCGGGTTTCGCGGCGAAAGCCAGACCCATGGCCAGCGCCGCGAGCAACAGTATTCCTTTGCGCAACAGCTTCATAGCATCACCTCCACCGTTGATTCTATCCTCAAACCGCCCGCGGTACGCCAGGCCGGCGGCTCATTCGTCGAGGCTCGAGCGCGCCACCGAAGGCCGGCCTTCGGGCGGGTGGTCGGAGGAGTGTCCGGGATCGACGCGCAGGCGCGGGTGGGCGAAGGCCGCGGCGTGGTTGGCGGCGGTGGCCGCCTCCCCGAAGCCTACGGCGATCAGCCGGATCTTGCCCGGGTAGGTGGTGATGTCCCCGGCGGCGAAGACCCCGGGGATGTTCGTCTCCATGCGGGTGTCGACCTTGATTCGGTTTTTCTCGAGTTCGAGGCCCCAGTGCGCGATCGGGCCCAGCTTGGAGACGTATCCGGTGAGGACGAGGACGGCGTCCACGTCAAGGTTGCGCGTTGCGCCGGTCTTCTTGTCGACGATCACGGCCTCGCGCACCCACTCCTCGCCCAGTACCGCCTGGAGCTCGTAAGGGGTCAGGATCGTGAGCTCGCCCGCCTCGGCGGCGGCGATCAGGCGGTTGACCGTGGCTCCATGGGCGCGGAAGGCCTCGCGCCGGTGAATCAGCGTGACCTGGTCCGCCAGGTCCTTCAGCGTCAGCGCCCAGTCCACGGCGGAGTCGCCTCCGCCGATGATGAGCAGGCGCTTGCCCGCGTAGGCGCGGGCGTCGCGCACGGCGTACTCCAGCCCCTTGTGCTCGAGCCGCGCCACCCCCTCGGCCTCGATGCGCCGCGGCTCGAACGCCCCCACCCCGGCGGTGATGATCACCGCGCGGCTCAGGTAGGTGCGCCCGCTTGAGGTGGTCACCGCGAATCCGCCCTCGTTCAGCGGTTCGAGCCGCTCCGCGCGCTCCTCCAGGGTGTAGATGGGGTCGAAGGGTTTCACCTGCTCGACCAGGTTGCGCACCAACTCCTTGGCGCGGATCTTGGGGAAGCCGGCGATGTCGTAGATGAACTTGTCCGGATAGAGCGCCGAGAGCTGCCCGCCGACCTCGGCCATCGGATCGATGATGCGGGCGGTGAGGTCGCGCATCCCCACGTAGAAGGCCGCAAACAGCCCGCTCGGCCCCGCTCCGATGATGATGACGTCGGTCTTGGGCACCGGCCCCCCTCAGCCGTTCTGGCGCGCCAGCTCGCCCAGGGCCTCGACGTCGAGCAGCATCACCCGGCCGTAGCCGGACTTGATGAGGCCGTCGCGCGCCAGCTCGCCGACCACCTTGGTGACGGTCTCGCGCACCGAGCCCACGGCCGAGGCGATCTCGTCGTGGGTGACGTGGATCATCACCCGCCCTTTGTTGTCGTGGACGGCCAACGGCGTGTCCATGAACTCGAGCAGCGCCGCCGCGATCCGGTTCTTTAGGCGCTGGGAAACCAGCCGCTGGATGGCGTCGTAGGTCTGCCCCAGGGCGAGGGCGAGCCGGACCGCGAGGTTGAGCGTCTCTTGCGGGTCCATCCGCTCGGGGTGGATCTGGGCGATGCGGGTGTCCGCCGCGGCTTCGGCGTGGTAGCGCCGCTCGCCGCCCGAGAGCGCCTCCTCGCCGAAGTACTCGCCGGGACGCACGAAGCGCAGGGTCAGGGCGTTGCCGTCGTCGTCGACGCTCTGGATACGGACCAAGCCGGACTCGACCCGGTAGATGCGGTCCCGCGGGCCGGGGCTGCCGGGATAGAGGATGATCTCCCCGGCGCGGAACGCCAGCGTATCGATGATGCTGCCTTGCGTCACATTTCCCTCCCCTTCCAGGGTAGCACGTGCGCACGACTAAGTAAATAAATATATTAATTTATTTAACGTTTTCTTTCACCCAGGACAAATAGCGATCCAGGCCACTGTCTACCGCAAGGGCGAGCAGCTCCGGCACGCTGTAGGGGTGCAGCGCCCGCACCCGCGCCTCCAGTTCGGGCAGTGCGGCGGCGGTCGTCTTGACCAAGAGCAGCAGCTCCGCGTCCTCGTGGACCTCGCCTTCCCAGCGGTAGATCGAGGTCA
>JALSIA010000102.1 GCA_026981865.1 Thermaceae bacterium | reverse complement strand
GAGCAGGACGCCTTCCTGCCCGCGGGTCGGAGCCTGGGGCGGCACGACCTCCTCGGCGAAGGGCTCTCGGCCCCGCTCGAAGAAAAGAAGCAGATGGCGCTCGAGCTCGAGCGCGCCACCAAGCGCGACCCGCGGGTGCAGCAGATCAGCGGGGCGGTCTACTCCGAGCGCGAGTACGAAACCGAGCTGAGCTCGACCCGCGGCGCCGCCGGCGGCTTCCGCAGCGGCTACGCCTACGTGATGGCCAGCGCGGTCATGGCCGAAGGAACGAGCGTCAAGCAGGGCTGGGAGGTCAAGGTGGCGCGCGAGATCGCGGCGCTGGATCCCGCCAGCACCGCCCAGGAGTTCCTGCGCAAGACCGGCCGCCTCCTGGGCGCACGCGATCTGAAGAGCGGGCGCTACACCGCCTACTTCGAACCCCAGGCCTTCCTGGCGCTGCTGGCCCCCTTCATTAGCCTCTGGAGCGGCAAGTGGGTGCTCGAGGGCAAGAGCCGGCTCGCGGACAAGCTGGGGCAGCAGGTGGCCAGCCCGGTCTTCACGCTCTACGACGACCCCGACCACCCCGACGGGCTGGGCAACGCCCCCTTCGACGCCGAGGGCACCCCCACGCGCAAGGTCCACCTGCTGCGGGAGGGCGTGGTTGAGAGCTTCCTGCACAACAGCCGCACGGCCCGCAAGCTGGGGCACGAACCCACCGGCCACGCGGCCCGCAGCTACAAGGGAGTGCTCGACGTGGCGCCGCACAACCTGATCGTCGCCCCGGGCCAGGGCGTCGAGCAACAAGAGGGGGTGCGGGTTACCGACCTGATGGGCGTCCACGCGGGCGCCAACCCCATTTCGGGCGACTTTTCGCTGCAGGCCCTCGGCCTCAAGATCGAGGGCGGCGAGACGGCCTACCCGGTCGAAAACTTCACCATCAGCGGCAACGTCTTCGAGCTGCTCCAGCGCATCGTGGCCGTGGGGGACGACCTCGAGTGGAGCGTGATCTTCCTCGTGGGGGCGAGCCCCACGGTCGAGGTCGCCGACGTGGCCTTCGCCGGCGCCTAGAGCCCCCTCGCCGCCGTCCGGGGCCCCGTTTCTTCGTGCAAAGAAAGCGGACGGACCCGAGCGGGGTCCTGCGGCCACGCCGGGTCTTTCCCGGGCGGTCGGCTCGTAAAAAGCGAACCGAGGAGCGGGGGGGGCCGGACTTGATCCGGAGTGCGGGGTGTGGCCGCCTCGTCAAAACCAACACCACGGGCCGGCACCTAGGGCCGGCCCTACGAGGCGCCCCAAGCCACGCACTACGCACCGAGCACCACGCCCCTTGCCGTACCATGGAAAACGTGAAACCCCCAAAGCCTCCCCTCGTGGACGCCCACCTCGACCTCGCCCACAACGTGCTCGACACGGGCCTCGACCTGACGCTGCCGCTCGAGGAGCTGAGGCGGCGGTGCACGAACGGCGACCTGCCCACGGTCACGCTGCCAGCGCTGGAGGAGGCGGGTGCGGCGCTCGTCTTCGCCACCCTCTTCGCCAGCCCCTACCACCCCGAGCACAACCCCGAAGGCTACCGCACCCCGGACGAAGCCCACGCCCGGGCCCGGCGCCAGCTTGAGCTCTACCGCCGCTGGGCAGACGAGGGCCGGGTGCGGCTCGTCACCGACCGGGCGGGGCTCGAAGCCCACCTGAGGGCCTGGGGGGAGGACGGCGTGGTTGGCGTAATCGTCCTGATGGAGGGGGCCGACCCAATACGAACGCCCGACGAGCTGGCTTTTTGGGCCGACGCCGGCGTACGCCTAGTGGGCCCCGCTTGGACCGGCAACCGCTACGCCGGCGGCAGCTGGTACGGCACCGGCGGCCTCACCGAGCTGGGCCGTGCGCTGATGGCCGCCCTGCAAGACGAACCGCGGGTGGCCCTCGACGCCAGCCACCTTTCCGAGCGTTCCTTCTGGGAGGCGCTCGAGCACTACGATGGCCCCCTCCTCGCCAGCCACTCCAACGCCCGCCGCTTCGTGGACCACGAACGCCACCTTACCGACGCCATGATTCGCGCGATCGGCGAACGCGGCGGGGTGATCGGCACCGTCCTGTACAACGCCTTCCTGCAGGAGGGTTGGCGGCGGGGCGACGCACGGCCCGGGCTCGAGGCGATCGTGCGAAACATGACCTACGTCGCCGACCTGATCGGCTGGAAACGCGTGGGCATCGGTTCCGACTTCGACGGCGGCTTCGGCGCCCACGAGCTGCCCGAGCCTCTGGACCGCCCCGCCGACCTGCGGCGGCTGGTGGAGGTGCTGCCCGCGGACGCCTTCCCCGGCGCCCTCGGCGAGAACTGGCTTCGCTGGCTGCGCAACTGGATGCCCTGACAGCCGCCTCTCATGCATCCGGGATAGCCTGCAGTATGCGCTACGCGATCTGGCTGCTGCTGCTCACGGCCTCCACCCTGGCCGTCTCTTCCGGTAAGCCCGTGGAACCGGCGCCGCAGGCGCTCGAGCGGGCACGGGTGTTGGCGGTTCAAGTCACGGGCCGCCCCGGCGCATACGCTTTCGCGGTCACGGTGCAAAGTCCCGACAGCGGCTGCGACCGTTACGCCGACTGGTGGGAAGTGGTAACCCCCGACGGGTCGGAGCTGCTCTACCGCCGAGTGCTGCTGCACTCGCACGCAAGCGAACAGCCCTTCACGCGCTCGGGCGGTCCGGTGCTGCTCGACCCCGACACCCTGGTGGTGGTGCGGGTGCACGTCAAGCCCTCCGGATATGCCGCGGACGCCTTGAAGGGCAGCGCAACGGCCGGGTTCGAGCCCGTCGTCCTGCCGCAAGGCTTCGGCGCGCAACTGGCGCGGTCCGGCCCCCTGCCCACCTCCTGCTGGTTCTGAGCGGAAAAGGCTAACGGGGCCCCAGGGGGCCCCGCAGCAAGGCAAACGGGAAACGGGTTCAGGCCGTAGCGGGTTGTTTTTCTTCCTTCTCGCTCTTGGCCTTGATGCGCTTGAGGCGGAAGGTGTCCTCACGTTCGCGCTGCTCGAGCACCAGCTTGATGAAACGCATCTGGTGCAGCACGCCGGGGATCACCACCTGCTCCAGTGCGTTGACGCGGCGGGTCGTCTTCTTGATCTCCTCACCGATGCGGCGCAGCCGGGTTTCGGTGTTGGCCACCTCGACGAGGGCCCGAGCAAAGCGGCGAAAGGCCTCCTGCGCCTTGAGGGTCTGCCCACCCGTGGCGATGGGGCTCGCCGCCGCGCCTTCGGGCCAGTCCACGTTCAGCTTGGGCACCTTGGTGCCCCAGACGTTCTCGACCTCGGCCTCCACGCTGCCCAGCACGGGCATGCCCAGGGCCAGCGCATCCACGGCCTCGGGGCCGTCGAAGGCCTTGGCCAGGAAGAGGGCGAAGTAGGCGTCCTTGGCCGCGTCCTCAAGCCGCTTGCGCGCCTCGAGCGTCTCGTGCACAAGCGCGAAGAACTCCCCCACCAGCGCGTCGCGCTTCTTCTTGAGCAGGTCCACCCCCTTGCTGGCCAGCTGCAGCTGGCTGCGCTTTTGCAGGAGGGTCATCCGGGTGGGGCTGATCTGTTCCATGGCGCCTCCCGGCTAGACCTGGCCCCAGATCTCTTCGAGCTTGGCGCCGTAGTACTTGCCGATATGGTCGCGCGAAATGCGCTTCAGCTCGGACTGCGGCAGCGTCGAAAGCAGGGCCCAGGCCAGGTCGAGCGACTGCTCGAGGGTGCGGTTCGCCGAGCCCTGATTGATGAAGTACTTCTCGAATTGGTCGGCGAACTCGAGGTACTTGCGGTCGTTCTCGGTGAGCGCGTCCTCGCCGATGATGGCCACCAGCTTGCGGATGTCCACGCCGTTGGAGTAGGCGGCGTAGAGCTGGTCGGCCACCTGCTTGTGGTCGTCGCGGGTCTTCCCCTTGCCGATGGCGTTGTTCATCAGCCGCGAGAGCGAGGGCAGCGGGTCGATGGGCGGGTAGAGGTTCTTGCGGTGCAGCTCGCGCGACAGCTGGATCTGACCCTCGGTGATGTACCCCGTCAGGTCGGGCACCGGGTGGGTGCGGTCGTCGTCGGGCATCGAAAGGATGGGCAGCTGGGTAACCGAACCGCTCTTACCCTCGATCACGCCGGCGCGCTCGTAGATCGTCGCCAGGTCGGTGTACATGTAGCCCGGGTAACCGCGGCGCCCGGGAATCTCCTCGCGCGAGGCCGCCACCTCGCGCAGCGCGTCGCAGTAGTTGAGCATGTCGGTGAGGATGACGAGGACGTGGTAGTCGTGCTCGAAGGCCAGGTACTCGGCCACCGTGAGCGCCATGCGCGGGGTGAGGATACGCTCGATCGTGGGGTCGTCGGCCTTGTTGAGGAAGAGTACGCTGCGCGCCAGCGCTCCGGTGCGCTCGAACTCGTTCACGAAGAACGAGAGTTCGCGCTGGGTGATCCCCATGGCGGCGAAGACCACGGCAAACTGCACGTCCTCGCCGGGCACCGTCGCCTGGCGGGCGATCTGTGCGGCCAGCTCGTTGGCCGGCAGACCCGAACCCGAGAAGATGGGCAGCTTCTGCCCGCGCACCATCGTGTTCATCACGTCGATGGTCGAGATGCCCGTCTGGATGAACTCCTCGGGCTTGCGACGGGCCACCGGGTTGATGGGCTTGCCGATGATCGGCTCGCGCTTTTCGGGCGTGATCGGGGGCAGGCCGTCGATCGGCTTACCGATCCCGTTGAAGCGGCGCCCCAGCATCTCCGGGCTCACCCCCAGCCGGGCCACGTCCTCGACCAGGCTCACGGTGGTGGTGGCCAGGTCCAGACCGGTGGTCTCCTCGAACACCTGGATGACCGCGTACTCCTCGGAGACCTCGATGACCTGACCGCCGCGGACGCGCCCGGAACCGTCCTTGATCTCGACGATGGCGCCGTAGGCCAGGTCGCTGGCGTTCTCTACGAAGAGCAGCGGCCCGGAGATGTAGGTGAGGGAGGTGTATTCTTTCTTGAACAGATCCATGGTTCTTCCCCCTTAGGCCGCGGCCTTGAAGGCGCTCTTGATCTCGGCCAGAACCTCGTCCTTGTAGGCTTCGAACTCGTCCTCGGGGACGTAACGGGCGCGGGCGATCTTCTCGATCACCTCGTGCTGGATGATCTCGTCGATCGTCACCCCGGCCTGGATCGCCTCCGAAGCGGCCTCGTACAGCCCCATGATCATCTGCATGATGCCGTAAGCCTTCGAAAGCGAGCAGTAGGCATCGACGGCGTCGAAAGCGTTCTGCTGGAGGAAGTCTTCGCGCGCGATCCGCCCCACCTCGATGACGAGGCGCTCGGCGTCCTGCAGCGCGTCGGGGCCGACCAGCTGTACGACCTCCTGCAGGCTGGCCTCCTGTTGCAACAGCTCCTGCAGGCGGTTGCGCAGCTCGGGGTAGTCTTCGGCCACGTGCTTGCGGTACCAGGGGTCGAGGATGTCGATGAAGAGCGAGTACGAGCCGTTCCAGTTGATCGCCGGGAAGTGACGGCGGTAGGCAAGCGAGGCGTCGAGCCGCCAGAAAGCGCCGACGATGCGCAGCGTGGACTGGGTGACCGGCTCCGACATGTCGCCGCCCGGAGGGCTGACGGCGCCGACGATCGAGACCGCACCGGGCTCCTTGTTGAGGGTGACGACGCGGCCGGAGCGCTCGTAGAAGGCGGCCAGGCGCGCGGCCAGGTAGGGCGGGTAGCCTTCTTCGGCCGGCATCTCCTCGAGGCGGCTGGAGATCTCGCGCAGCGCCTCGGCCCAGCGGCTGGTCGAGTCGGCCATCAGGGCCACCGAGACACCCTGGTCGCGGAAATACTCGGCCAGGGTGACGCCCACGTAGATGCTCGCCTCACGCGCGGCCACCGGCATGTTGGAGGTGTTGGCGATCAGCACGGTGCGCTGCATCAGCGGGCCGCCGGTCTTGGGGTCTTCGAGCTCGGGGAACTCGACGAGCACGTCGGTCATCTCGTTGCCGCGCTCGCCGCAGCCCACGTAGACGACCACGTCGGCGTTGGACCACTTGGCCAGCGACTGCTGGGTTACGGTCTTGCCCGAGCCAAAGGGCCCGGGGATGGCCGCGGTGCCGCCCATGGCCACCGGAAAGAGTACGTCGAGGATGCGCATGCCGGTGAGGAAGGGCTCGTTGGGGTCTTCCTTGGAAGTGATGGGGCGGGCGCGGCGCACCGGCCAGAGGTGGTACATCTTCAGCTCGGTGCCGTCTTCGAGGACCACGACCGGCTCCTCGATGGTGTAGGCCCCCGCTGGCTTGACCGACTTCACGGTGCCGCTGACCCCCGGGGGGACCAGGATCTTGTGGGTGAACTGGAACTCGGGAACGGTGCCGAGCACGTGACCGCCCGAGACCACGTCCCCGGGCTCGACTTTGGGGGTCCAGTCCCAGGTCTTCTCGCGGTCGAGCGCGTGCACCACGACGCCGCGGTCGATGAAGTCGCCGGTCTTGTCCTGCAGCTTGTCCAGCGGGCGCTGGATGCCGTCGTAGATGGCGTTGAGCATGCCGGGACCCAGCTCGACCGAGAGCGGGTTTCCGGTCGAGACCACCGGCTCGCCCACCTGCAGGCCCGAGGTGTCCTCGTAAACCTGCACGAACGCGGTATCGCCGTCGAGGCGGATGATCTCGCCGACCAGTCCCTCCTCGCCGACCTTACAGATGTCGAACATGCGGGCGCCGCTCATGCCCTTGGCGATGACCGCCGGGCCCGCGATCTTGTAGATGGTTCCTTGAATCATTCCCGTTTGCCTCCTTGCGCTAGAGCTTGATGTCGTAGCCGATCGTCGACTTCACCAGCCGCCGCATGTACTCGGTGGCGTCTTCCTCGCCGGCGGCAAAGGCCTGGGCGAGCGAGGTGAAGGGAAGCAGGACCGGCAGGTCGCGCCCCCGCATCACCCGCTCCACCGCCTCGTAGGGCTCGGGCAGGAGCCCTTCGTCCACGGCGATCAGGGCGAACTCGTCGCTCTCGACCATCTCGGCCAGACGCTCGGTGGCCTCGGCTTCGTCCCGGGCGGTCGCCACTTCGAGGCCGCCCAGCCGGAATCCGGTGGCCGTTTCGGGATCGGTGAGCACGGCGATCTTCACGAGCAGAACACCTCCCGCTCCACGGCCTCGACCGGCAGGCGGTAGTAGGCGCGGCGCGCGATCAGGCGCAAGCGGGCCGCCTCCCACTCCATGGCGCGGACGAACGCGGTCACCAGACCGGCGCCCTCCGCGTCGAAGGCGCCGCGCCCGGCACGCTCGAGCAGCAAGCAGCGCAGCGCGTGCTCGATCTCGCCCAGGTCGCGCGCGGCTGCCAGCGGCTCGAGCGGCGTGCCCGCGAGCTCGTCCACGGCGGCGACCTCGCCGCCCGCGATGCGGGTGAAGAGCGCCTCGCTGACGTGGCGCCCGCCCTTGACGAAGTAGGCGTCGGCGTCGGCCGCGCCCCCCCGCTGCGCCAGCTTAAAAGCGGTGGATAGGTTGACGCCGTCGATCTCGTAGGCCAGGTAGTCCTGCAGGAAGGCGTCGTCGATCCTTCCCGCCAGCTTGCGCAACCCTTCGAAGTAGGCCCGGTCCAGGGCGACTTCGATCTGCTCCGCCTCGCCGCCGGCGGCCACGGCCTCGCGCAGCGCCGCCGAGAGCGGGTGGCCGGGCAGAACCAGGGCCTGCACCACGCCCGCCGCGTCCGGCGCCTCGATCATCGCCTGCAGCACGGCTTCGGGCAGGGTGCCGCCGACCAGGTTTGCACGGATTTCCTCGCCCGAGAGGCCCGCCTCCTTGGCGCGCAGGATCGTCTTGATGTTCGCCAGGTCAGCGCGCGAAAGCAGCATGACGACGGCCTCGCGGGTCTCGCCCCCCACCAACCCGGGCAGCGAGCCCACGACCTGCCGCAGGCGCGCGGCGACGGCGCGGTCGACCGCGCCCAGGTCCTCGCCGCTCAAGTGCTCGGCGTAAGGGGTTTCCCCCAGCGCACCAACGAAGTCGTCGAAGTTTAGGTTCAGGGCTTCCTGGAAGAAGCCCTCGGGCAGGAGGCTCGAGCGGCGGACGCGCACGCGCGCGTTCAGGTATCCAAAGTCGTCCGTCACCGGGACCTCCTCATGCCCACAAAACCTGCGAGACCTTGGCGGAAAGAACCTCCCACGCGCGCTCCAGCCGGTCGGGCAGCGTGTTCGCCACCCGGGTCTTGCCGCCCTTGGCCACGGCCACGACGCCGAGGCGCACGGCGTCGTCGGCCTGAACCTGCAAACCCTTGCCCTCGGCCCAGCCCTTGAGCCGGGGCACGTCGTCGGGATGGACGACGATGGCCTCGGCCTCGCCCACCGCAGCCACGGCCTCCTCGGCCAGGCGCTCGAGCAGGGTCGGGTACTCCGGGTTCTGGGGGAGCTCTTCGAGGCGGCCCTGCACCTCACGGTAGATCGTGGCGATGACCTCACCCTTGGCCTCGACGCGGGCCGTGGTGACCGCCAGCTCCGCCGCGCTCTCGGCGCGGTGCAGCTCGGCCTGTTTGCGCGCCTCGAGCTTGCGCTGCTGCGCGGCCACCAGCGCCTCGGCCTTCTCCTTGGCCTCGGCGACGATCGCCGCCGCCTCTTCCTCGGCCTTGGCCATCAGCTGCTGGATCTCGGCCAGCACCTCCTCCTGGAGGATCGTTTCTAGTTTAGACATGCACCGCCTCCCGTGACGGTTCGCCCGACGCCGCGTGCGGCGCGGGCGAAGCCGTTATGCACCGCTCTAGAGCCTGCCGAGCAAGATGAACGCGATCACGAGACCGAAGATGACCAGGGTTTCCGGCAGCAGCAGGAAGATCAGCGCGGTGCCGAACATCCCGGGCTTCTCGGCCACGGCTCCGACGCCCGCCGCACCGATCCGGGCCTGCGCCACGCCGGTGCCGAGCGCGCCCAGGCCGACCGCGAGTCCGATACCCAGGCCGATCAGGCCCCTGCTGACGCCGCCGTCCCCGCCGGCGGTGTTCTCCGCAGCCATCGCCAGAGCGCCCAGAACCATCATCCCCAGTGCAGTTAGAACTTTCTTCATGATGTAACCTCCACAACCCTTCTCTCTTGCTCCCTAAGATGCAGTACCTGCATCGTTACGGACGGACTTGAACGGGCGGTACGGCCGCCCCGACTCCTCGTAGAAACCGAACTTGGTGAAGAACTCGACCCAGACCAAACGGATGGGCTGCAGGATGTGGCCCATCATCGTCAGCGCCAGGATGGTGAGGTGCGTCAGCAGACCCACGACCAGGCCGATCAGGACGCCGAAGATCCCCAGCTTCTCGGCCAGGGAAAAACCCAGGTCGGTGGCCAGGTTGGCCATGATCGCCCCGGCCACGCCGACGGCGTAGATACGGATGTAGCTAAGGATGTGCCCGCCTTGGGTGGGCAGCTCGGCGATCATCAGGACCACCCGCGACATCACGATGCCCAGCAGGAAGACGGCGAAGCCGGCGTACATGACCAGGTTGTACCCGCCGCCGCTGGCTCCGGTGAGGAATGTGTAGGCGAAGACGATCAGGCCCACGAGCCCGCCCAGGTAGCCCGTCGCCTCCCAGAAGTGCTTCATGTGGCCGTGGCGCAGGCTCAGCCAGGCGCGCACGCCCAGGCCGTGGAAGACCTGGAAGACCCCGAAGGCGATGGCGATCAGGATCATCATGGTGGCCGTCGCCGCGGTGTCGGCCCTGGGAATGGCGATGGGAATCAGGCCCTCGTTGTGGCCCGGCACGTAGAAGACGCCCAGGTGTTCGAGGAAGTTGCCGAAGAACTCGCCGTAGATGAAGCCCCAGACGACGGTCCAGAAGATCATGGCGTTGAGGACGAAGACCAGGTCCTTGACCACCGGGGGCTTCATGTGGATGCCAAAAAACTCGATG
This sequence comes from Thermaceae bacterium, assembly GCA_026981865.1. Lineage (GTDB taxonomy): Bacteria > Deinococcota > Deinococci > Deinococcales > Marinithermaceae > Oceanithermus. Next base: position 7,811 of record JALSIA010000102.1, on the reverse strand, counting down.
ACGAGCGGCTTCTTCTGTTTGACCAGCCCGGAGAGCAGCCGCGCGATCAGCATGAAGAGCAGGGCGTAGCCCAGGTCGCCCACGATCATCCCGAACCAGAAAGGGAAAAAGACGGCCACGACCCAGGTCGGGTCCCAGGTACCGTACTTGGGGATGTTCAGGAACTCGATGAGCATCTGGAAGGGCTTGACCATGGGGCCGTTGTCGAGGGTGACCGGCACCCGGTCGGCCTCGTGGTGCTCGTCGGCCGGCTCGAGGGTGTAAACCACGTGCTCCTTGTGGGCCGCCAGCGCTTCTTCCACCTTGCCCTTGAGGCGGGCGGGGATCCAACCGAAGAGCGCAAAACCGAAGCGGCCGGCGGCGATGTCGAGCAGCGCGCGCAGGCGCGCAGCCTCGTCCATCGCCCGGGTCCAGAGGGAGCGCAGCGGGGCCTCCGCCTCCTTGCGCAGCCGGGTCAGTGCCGAGTGCACGTTCTCGAGCTCTTCGGGGGCCAGCTTGGCGCGCTCGCGCATGCGCACCCGCGCCTCGCCGAGCGGCAGCCCCGCGAAGGGGCCGGTGAGGCGCAGCTCGCCGATGCCCTTACGGGAGAGCGCGCCCCGAGCCGCTTCCAGATCTTCCTGCAGGACGACCACGAGCGCCGCCACCCGGTCCTCGAGCGGCTTGTGGGCGAGCACGTAGCGCTCTTCCAACGCTTCGGTGAGTGCCTCAGCGGCCAACTCGAGTTCGCTTTCCTTCTCGAGCAGGAACGGAAGTACCGCAAGCCAGCGGCTCTGATCGAGGCCCTGGGCCATCTCGGCCAGGGTCTCCACCGGCTGCTGGTAGAGGTCGATGAGCTCGATCTCCTCCCGCAGCTTTTCGGCCTCGCGCGTCAGCACGTCGGCCCGGTGGACCAGGGGCTCGAGCTCCGACTCGGCCGCCGCCAACCCCCCCTCGAAGGGGCGGGTGGCCTCCGGCGCCGAGCCGAGCAGCGCGAGGGCGTGCTCCGCCCCCTGGACCACGCGCTGCCAGCGCTTGGCCGCGTCCTCTTCCTCGGGACTGTAGGCGTACTCCGGCAGCTCTTCGGTGCGGAGCGCGTCGATCTGCACCACCCCGATCCGCTGCAGCTCCCCGAGAAGCTCGTGCACCCGGCTCTTGGGGCCACAGGCGATCAGCTTCTCCATGGGTGCGATCACGGAAGGACCTCCTCAAGGACCGCCTCCACGGCCCCCTTGAGCTTGCCTTCCGCAGCCGTCTTGACCTTCTGCGCCTCGGCCTCGGCTTTGCGGCGGGCCTCCTCTTCGATCCGCCGCACCTCGGCTTCGATTTGTTCGCTGTATTCGGCGGCGAGCCGTTCGACTTCCTCCTCGGCCTGCCTGAGGATGCGTTCGGCTTCCGCCCGGGCTTCGGCCAGTTTGGCCTCTGCGGTCTTCTGCGCTTCCTCGAGTTTTTGCGCCAACTCGCGCTCACGCTCGGCGAGACTCTTTACCAGTCCTAGGCCTTGCATACCGCCTCCTTATACCCCGCGAAACACGGCTAAACTCGCGTCTGCGACGCGTCCCGGCGCATAATACCCCAGGCCCCCTGAGGTGTCAACGCGCGCCCGTCAGGGGGCGAACCAACGTCTACCATCATACGCCAGCGCTCCGGCGCGTGTATGCTCGATGCCGTGAAGGTCGTGCTCTCCCCCCGCGGCGCCGCCCGCGTCCTCGCCCGCCACCCTTGGGTCTGGCAGAGCGACGTGCGCAGCCTCCCCGACACCCCCGGCATCCACCCCGTCTACGGTCCCCGGGGGCTGTTGGGCTGGGCCCTGACCAACCCCCGCTCGCTGATCCAGGTGCGCGTCTTCCACTTCGGCCCCACGGACGACCCGCTCGCCGCCCTGTGGGCCAACCTCGAGCGCGCCCTGACCTTTCGCCGAGAAGCCTACGAATCCGAGCCCGAGGGGGGGCTTCGCCTCGTGCACGCCGAGGGCGACCTGCTGCCCGGCCTGGTCGTGGACGGCTACGCCCGCCACCTGGTGGTGCAGGCCCACGCGGCCGCCTGGGAGCCGCTCCTCGGCGAGCTGACGCTGCGGCTCGAGGCGGCCCTGAAGCCCGCGAGCCTTCTGGCCAAACACGATGCGCCGCTGCGCGAGCGCGAGGGGCTGGAGCGCTACCTGCGCACCCTCGCCGGGCACGTACCCGAGGCCGTGGAGGTGCGCGAGGGCGCCGTGCGCTACCGCGTCCGCCTACAAGGCGGGCAGAAGACCGGGGCCTTCCTGGACCAGCGCGACAACCGCCAGCGCCTCGAGGCCTACCTGGAGGGCCGCGGCTACGCGCGGGGTCTGGACGTCTTCGCCTACCAGGGGCTCTTCGCCTTGCACATGGCGCGCCACGTGGACGAGGTGGAGGCGGTGGACAGCTCCGCCGCAGCGCTGGGAGCAGCCCGTGAGAACGCAGCCCTGAACGGACTCGAAAACCTTCGCTTCACCGAGGCCAACGCCTTCGACCTGCTGCGCCAGCGCCAGCGTGCCGGGGAGCGCTACGACGTGGTCGTCCTCGACCCTCCCGCCTTCGCGGCCCGCAAAGCCGACCGCGAACGGGCCCTGGCGGCCTACAAGGAAGTGAACCTGCGGGCGCTGAAGCTACTGAAACCGGGGGGCCTGCTGGTCACGGCCTCCTGCAGCCACCACGTGTCCGAGGCCGACTTCTACGCCATGCTCGCCTCGGCGGCCGCCGACGCCCACCGGATCGTGCGCGTCCGCGAGCAGCGGGGGCAGGGCTGGGACCACCCCGTCTTGCTCACCGTTCCCGAGACCCGGTACCTTAAGCTGGCCTTGATGGAGGTGCTCGAGTGAACGAACGCGAGGAGTTCCGGACCGAGCCACTGCCCGACGAGCTCCAGCGCAAACTGGGCGAGCTGGGAGAGTACCTGGTCTGGCGCATCGGCACCAACGAAGCCGAGGACGTGCTGATCGTGCGCGTGGGTCTGGCCTCGAACACCCCGCGGTTCAACGAGCTCCCCACCCTGCGCAACGTCGGCGAACGCAAGATCGAGGAACTGGTCAAGGAAGGCCGGGTCCGGGTGGAGTGGGTGGAGTAAGCGATGGAGCTCGAGCGCGACGTTGCCTTCTGCCTCGCCGCCGCCGACCCCGCGACCGCGCAGGCGCTGCTGGAGCGTCCGCAGGAGGCGCTGGGGCGGCTGGCGGTCTTTCGCGACCTCGAGCTCTCGGGCGACGAGCTGCGGGGCGCGCTCGTCGCGCCCTTCGCGCTGCTGGGCGAGGTACGCTTCCCCTTCCGCGCGCGCTTCGCGACCCGCGGGGAGACGGCCGTGCTCGAAGCCCTCGACCCCGGTGCGGAAGATCTCGCCGCCGAGCTCTCGGGGCGCGCCCGGCGGGAGGGTTCGCAGGTCTGCTACCGCGCCCGGGTGCGTCTGCGGGTGCGCCTTCCCGAAGGGGAAAAGTGGGGCGGCCGCGCGTTCAAGAAGATGGCCGAGGCGGCTTTCGCGCGAACCCTCGAACGCACCCTCGCGGACGTAAACCGAGGCGCGCACGGCGGTTTGTTAGACTGAGAAAAGCATAAGAAGCGCTCGGAAAGGAGGGCTTGCAGATGGCCAAAGTCACGTTCCTGGGACATGCTGCGGTTCTGCTCGAGGGTCGGGATACCACGCTGGTGATCGACCCCTTCCTTACCGGCAACCCCGTCGCCGCCGTGGGGCCGGAGGCGCTGCGGGCGGACCTGGTCGTCCTCACGCACGCGCACGGCGACCACTGGGGCGACACCCTGGCCCTGGCCGGCAAAGGCGCAACCGTCGTATCGACCTACGAAATCGCCGTCTACGCCGAGAAACACGGCGCCCAGGCCTTCGCCATGAACATCGGCGGACGCTACGCCTTCCCCGGCGGATGGCTCAAGTTCTACCCCGCGTGGCACTCGAGCTCGTTCCCCGACGGCAGCTACGGCGGCATGCCGATGGGCGTCGTCGTCGAGCTGGACGGCAAGAAGATCTACCACGCCGGCGACACCGCGCTCTTTGGCGACATGCGGCTGATCGGCGAGGAAGGCCTCGACCTGGCCCTCCTGCCCATCGGCGACACCTTCACCATGGGCCCCGACGACGCCCTGGCGGCGCTCGAGTTGCTGAGGCCCAAGAAGGTCGTCCCCATCCACTACAACACCTTCCCCCTCATCGAACAGGACGGCGAGGCCTTTGTCGCTCGCGCGCGGGCGCTCGGCGTCGAAGGCGCGGCCTTGAAACCCGGAGAGGCGATCGAAGTCTAGCCCATGAGTCTGCGTAGCCTGCGCCGCGAGGACTTCCGGCTCGAGCTGCTGCTCGGCCTCGGCAAGACGGCGCAGGTCTACCTGGCCCGCGCCCCCGACGGCACCGAGGTGGCGCTCAAGCTCCCCCGCAAGGAGGTGCGCGAGGACGAACGCCTAGCGCAGATGTTCGCTCAGGAGGTTCGGCTCTCCATGGGCCTCAAGCACCCCCACCTGCTGCGCGGGCTCGCGGGTAAGCCGTTCGGCGAGGGCGCCTTCGTGGCGCTCGAGTACATGCCCGACGGAACCCTCGACACCCTGCTGCGGCAGGGGCCGCTCGATCGGGAGCTAGCGCTGAACCTGCTGACGCAGCTGCTCGAAGCCCTGATCTACCTCCACGGCCGCGGCATCGTCCATCAGGACATCAAGCCCGCCAACGTCTTCATGAAGGGGGAGGTCGCCAAGCTCGGCGACTTCGGGGTCGCCCGCACCCAGGACAACCCCAACCCCTTCGAGCGCGCCGGCAGCCCTTTCTACATGGCGCCCGAGATCTTTCAGGGGCACGCGGCCACCCCCGCCTCGGACGCCTACTCGCTGGGCGTCCTCGCCTACGAACTGCTCACCGGAAAACGTCCCTTCTACGGCGACAGTTACGAGGCGCTCATGGCCGCCCACCTCACCAAGGCTCCGCCGCGCCTGCCCGCCGAACTCGACCTGCACCCCAAGCTGGTCCAGCGCATCCGCGGACTGTTGACCAAGGACCCCGCCCGCCGCACCCACCTGGAAAGCCTCCGGCGCACCCTCGGGGGTTACTACACCGTCGAGGCGGCCCCCGAACGTCCGCAGAAGAACCCGCGCGGGTTCCGATTTCTTGGTTGGTTGAGGAGGAAGAAGCGATGAAGCCCGTCTGGACCCCCAGCGAAGCCTACACCCGCGGCAGCCACCTCGAGCGCCTCATGGAGGAACTGGGCCTGCCCGACTACGACGCCCTCTACGCCTTCAGCATCGAACGTCCCGACGCTTTCTGGAAGGCGACGCTCGAGCTGATGGGCCTCGAGTGGTTCGAGCCCTACCAGGGCTACGTCGACCTCAGCCGCGGACCGATGTGGCCCGAGTGGTTCCCCGGCGGCAAGCTGAACCTGGCCCACAACGCCACCACCCGCCACGCCAAGGGCGCCCGGGCACGCCAGCTGGCGCTGATCTGGGAAGGCGAAAACGGCGCGGTGGTGCGCCTAACTTACCGCGAACTCGACCGCCAGGTGGCCCAGGCCGCCTCCGCCCTGCGCGAGCTGGGGGTGGACCGCGGCGACCGCGTGGGCCTCTTTTTGCCCATGCTGCCCGAAACCGCGGTGGCCTTTCTGGCCGTCGCGCGCATCGGCGCAATCGCCATCCCCATCTTTTCGGGCTACGGCCCAGGGGCCACGGCCACCCGCCTGGCCGACGCCGACGCCAAGCTGCTGGTGACCGCCGACGGCTTCTTGCGGCGCGGCCGGGTCGTGCCCATGAAGCCCGTGGCCGACGAGGCGCTGGAGCGTGCCCCCAGCGTCGAGAAGGTGCTGGTGGTGCGCCGGGTGGACGGCGGCTACCCCATGAAGGAGGACCGCGACCTCTGGTGGGACGAGGCGGTGGCCCGGCAGCCGGCGGGCGCCCCCACCGAGGCCATGGGCAGCATGGACCCCTTCATGCTCATCTACACCTCGGGCACCACCGGCCGGCCCAAAGGCACGGTCCACTACCACGCCGGCTTTCCCCTCAAGGCAGCGCAGGACATGGCCCACCTCTTCGACCTGCGGCCCGGCGAGCTGATGTTCTGGTTCACCGACATGGGATGGATGATGGGCCCCTGGGCCATCCTGGGCAGCCTGCTCCTGGGCTCGACGGTCTTCCTCTACGAGGGGGCCCCCGACTACCCCGGCCCCGACCGGCTGTGGCAGATGGTGGCGCGCCACGGCATCACCCACCTGGGCATCTCCCCCACCCTGATCCGCGCCCTCATCCCCCACGGCGAGGAACCGGTGAAGAAGCACGACCTCTCCTCGCTGCGCGTCCTCGGCTCCACCGGCGAGCCCTGGAACCCCGAACCCTACCAGTGGTTCTTTCAGAACGTCGGCGGCGGGCGCTGCCCCATCGTCAACTACTCCGGCGGCACCGAGGTCTCGGGCGGAATCCTCGGCTGCACCGTCTACAAACCCATCGCCGAGGCTTCGTTCAACACCCCCGCCCCCGGCATCAAGGCGGCGGTGCTGAACGACGAAGGAAAGCCGGTGGTCGGTCAGGTGGGCGAGCTGGCGGTGCTCGCGCCCTGGCCGGGGATGACCAAGGGCTTCTGGAACGACCCGGAGCGCTACGAGCGCACCTACTGGAGCCGCTTCAAGGACGTCTGGGTTCACGGCGACTGGGCGCTGGTGGACGAGGAGGGCTACTGGTTCATCCTCGGCCGCAGCGACGACACCCTCAAGATCGCGGGCAAGCGCGTGGGGCCGGCGGAGCTCGAGTCGGCCGCGATCCGCCACCCGGCGGTCCAGGAGGCCGGCGCGGTGGGCGTGCCCCACGCGGTCAAGGGCGAGGTGCCGGTGCTCTTCGTGGTGCTGCGGCCGGAGTTCGAAGGCTCGGAAGAGCTGGCCGCCGAGATCGCGGAGAAGGTGGCCGAGGTGCTGGGCAAACCCATGAAGCCGGCGGCGGTCCATTTCGTCAGCGACCTGCCCAAGACCCGCAACGCCAAGGTGATGCGCCGCCTCCTCAAGGCCGCCTACCTGGGCGAGGGCACCGGCGACACCTCGGCGCTCGTCAACCCCGAGGTGCTGGACGAGGTGCGCCGGCTCAAGCAGTGAGCGTCCACGCCCATGGCGAGCCGCAAAAGAGCGGGGCCTACGTGCTCGAGCTGGCGCTTTTGGCCCCGCTCGAGCTGAGCTTCGGCCGCTTCCAGGGCGGCCGGGTCTTCCGGATTGCGCCCGGCCGGGTCTACTACGTGGGCTCGGCCCTCGCCGGGCGACTGCCCAGCCGCCTGCTGCGCCACGCCACCCGCGCGGCCGGCCCACCCCACCGGATGCGGGGCGAGCTGCTCGCGTACTTCCACGATCTGGGCTGGGCCGTGCGACCTCCCGCGCACAAAACGCTCCACTGGCACGCCGACCACCTGATGGAAAGCCCCGCGGAGCTCGCGGCGGTCCATCTTTTCTACGGCGACGCGCCGCGCGAGGCTTTTCTGGAAAAAGCCCTGCGCGCCCTGGGGGCCCGCCCCCTGGCCCTGGGCCTGGGCGCGGGCGACCGCCCCGGCGGCAGCCACGTGCTCTGGGCCCCCGGCCCACTGCCCTTGATAGCGGGGTTGTAGCAAAGCACCCGCACGCCCATGAACCGTCACGGGTTTCAGGAATAGGCTTTCCTCAACACATACCCATGCGCCGACACGTTGGCCCGTTCACCCCAAAGCGCCCGAACTTACGATGACGCCGAAATCAATAAGCGCCGGGCGTCGTGCAGGTTGCATGCTATACTGATTGCATCTTCCGTTACCGCCCCTTCCCCGTCATAACGCCAACTTAGGGATTGGAGGAGGCGATGAAAAAGCTCTATTGGGTTCTCTCTCTCTGTTCTTCT
>JALSIA010000101.1 GCA_026981865.1 Thermaceae bacterium | reverse complement strand
TGTTGGGCGAGGGCGTCTTCCCGATCAACGTGATGCACGCGCTGCGCACCGTGCCCGAGGTGGTGGACCTCTACGCGGCCACGGCCAACCCCCTGGCCGTGCTGGTGGCGGAAGAGGGCGACCAGCGCGCGGTCCTGGGCGTCTTCGACGGCCAGACGCCGCTGGGCGTAGAGGACGAGGCGGCCACCGAGCGCCGCAAGGGTTTCCTGCGCGCGATCGGCTACAAGCTCGGTTAACCGTGCTAGGCTTGGGGTCATGATCAGCGAAGGGACCAAGGCCCCCGACTTCGCCCTGCCCGACCAGGAAGGCCGGATCCACCGGCTTTCGGACTACGCCGGGCGCTGGGTAGCGCTCTACTTCTACCCCAAGGACAACACCCCCGGCTGCAGCCAGGAAGCGCGCGACTTCGATGCCCTGCGGGGCCGCTTCGAGGCGCTTGGCGCGGTCGTGCTGGGTGTTTCCAAGGACTCGGTGGAGAGCCACCGCCGCTTCGCCGCAAAGCTGGGCCTGCGCTTTCCGCTGCTGGCCGACCCCGAGACCGAGGCAATCCGCGCTTACGGCGCCTGGGGAACGAAGAAGCTCTACGGAAAGGCGTACGAGGGCACGATCCGCTCGACCGTGCTCGTCGACCCGGAAGGCCGCGTCGCCCGCGTATGGCCCAAGGTGCGCGTGAAGGGGCACGCTGACGAAGTGTTGGCCGAGCTGGAGCGCCTGCAGGAGGAACGCCGTGGATCTTGAGGCGTTGAAGAAACGCGCCGCCGAAGCCGCCGTGGGCTATGTCCACTCGGGCATGCGCCTGGGCCTGGGCACCGGGACGACCACCCGTTGGGCGGTCGAGCTCCTGGGCGCCCGGCTGGCCGCAGGCGAGCTCGAGGACGTGGCGGGCGTCCCCACCTCGCGCGCCACCGAGGCGTTGATGCGCCAGGTCGGGATTCCCGTCGTCGAACTCGACGAGCGCGGCGTGGACCTGGCCATCGACGGCGCCGACGAGATCGCCCCCGACCTGACCCTGGTCAAGGGGCACGGCGGGGCGCTCTTGCGCGAAAAGATCGTGGAGGCCGCGGCCGGCCGCTTTATCGTGATTGCCGACCACACCAAGCGGGTGCACGTCATCGGCGAGAAGAAGGCGGTCCCCGTCGAGATCGCCCGCTTCGGCTGGCGGCGCACGGTGAGCCTCATCGAGGCGCTGGGGGCCCGCTGCACCGTGCGCCTCGACGGCAACCGCGAGCCGGCCCTGAGCGACAATGGCAACCTGCTCATCGACGCCCACTTCGGTCCCGTGGGGGACCCCCGGGGCCTCGAGCAGCAGCTGCTCGCCCTCCCGGGCGTTTTCGAAGTGGGACTGTTCGTCAACATGGCCGATCTGGCCATCGTTGCCGGACCCGACGGAAAACTGGAGGAACTCTCGTGAGGCACGTCTTCACTCCCTGGAAATCGCGCAGCGACCTTCCCGAGCCGCTCCAGGCCGCAGTGCGGGGTTGGGCCCAAGAACACGAGGTGGGGGAGGTGGCCCTCGAGCCCATGGGGGAGCTGTTCGCCGTGCGGTTCAACATGAGCGCCGATCCGGTGCCCGGAACCTACGTGCCCGCCACGGCGCTGACGGATCCGGAGGCGCTCCTGGAAATGCTGGACGCGGCGCTCGAGGTTTACTATGCTGAACTTAACCTAGGTCAGTAGGAGGTGCATCATGGCCGCACGTGGAGACTGGCTGGAATACACCCGCGAACGCGCCCCCGAGGGCGTTCCTCAGGATGTCTACGACGTGGTCCGCCGTTGGCTGGAGACCCACGAGGTAGCCGAGGTGGACCTGGAGCCGATGAACGGCTACTACGCCATCCACATCAACGGCGCACCGGAGCCGGTCCCCGGCGTCTTCCTGCCCAAGACGCTGGAGCACGACCCGCAGGCGGTGCGCGACCTGCTGGACGCCGCCTTTGCCGTCTACGAACAGGAGATCGCCGCCCACTAGGAGGCCCCCGTGCCCACCGTCGACTTCTACTGCAAGAAGACGTGCAAGTCCTGCCAGAAGGCTCGTCGCTGGCTCGACGAGCACGGCGTGGACTACCGCTTCATTGACTACACCAAGCAGCTTCCGCCCCGTGAGGTCGTCGAGGCTGCCCTGCGCGAACGAGGCGTCGAGGCCTTGCGCAAGCGCCACCGAAGATTCAAGGAGCTCAAGGACGCCGGACCCGAAGTCTGGTTGCGCGAGGTCGAAGCCGACCCCAACCTGCTCGGCCGCCCGATCCTCGTCTGGCCCGACGGCCGCTGGGTGATGGGTTTCGGTCCCGATTGGGAGGACCTCTTCGCATGAACGATCCGCTCGTTCGTTTGAAGGGTCTGGCCAAGCGGTACGGCAAAACGGAAGCGCTCAGGGGCGTCGACCTCGAGGTCGGCGCGGGGGAGGCCTTCGGCCTCCTCGGTCCCAACGGCGCCGGCAAGACGACGACGCTGCGCATCCTTGCCACCCTGATCCGGCCCTCCTCGGGGGAGGCCTGGGTGAACGGCCGCAGCGTCCTCCGCGACCCCCTGGCCGTTCGCCGCAGCCTGGGCATCGTAAACGGGGGGATGGGCTTGTACGAGCGGCTAACGGGGCGGGAAATCCTTCACTTCTTCGGGCGCTTTTACGGCCTCGATCCAGAGGAGCTTGACGCCCGCGTTCGCTGGCTCGACGGTCTGCTCAGCCTCGGGGCTGCCCTCGATAAGCGCGTCGAGGCGATGTCGAGCGGGATGATTCAAAAGAT
>JALSIA010000100.1 GCA_026981865.1 Thermaceae bacterium | reverse complement strand
GCCCATCGCCCTGGAAGGGCAGGAGGAGCTCGTCCTCAACCTCGACGCCTTCCGCGCGAACGCCTTCAGCGAGCGCGACCTCGAGCGCATGGACCTGCTCGCCGGGGCGCTGGGCTTCTTCCTGGGTTGGAAGAAACAGAAGGACCAGGCGGCCTACCTGGCCTACCACGACGCCCTCACCGGCCTCCCCAACCGCCGCTTCTTCGTGGAGCTGGGGTCCAAGCTGATCGCCCGCGCCGACCGCGGCGAGCCTGCGGCGCTGTTGATGGTGGACGTGGACCGGCTCAAGACCTACAACGACACCCTCGGCCATCCCGCGGGCGACGTGCTGCTCAAGGAGGTGGCCCGGCGGCTCAAGGCGGCGCTCTTCGACGGCGACGTGGTGCTGCGCCTGGGGGGCGACGAGTTCGCCGCGGTCCTCCGCGGCTGCGACGCCGCCGGCGCCGAGAAGGCGACCCGGCGGATCCTCGAGGCCATGGCCACGCCCGTCCAGGTCGAGGGGCGGGTGCTGCAGCCCTCGATCACCCTGGGCGTCGCGGTGGCGCCCGGCGACGGCACCACCCTGCCCGAGCTGCTGCACAAGGCCGACCTGGCGCTGCTGCGGGCCCGCGAAGAGGGGCGCGCGCTCGCCTTCTTCGACGCCGAGCTGGAGGCCGCCCGCAGCGCCGAGCGGGAGCTGGAGATCGAGCTCAAGTCGGCGCTGAGCCGCGGCGGACTCGACCTGGTCGTCCAGCCGATCCTCGACCTGCGCGACGGCCGCTACGCCCACTTCGAGGTGCTGCTGCGCTGGAAGGAGCCGCCCGCGCGGTTCATCGCGCTCGCCGAGCGCGTGGGGCTGGGCCCCACGCTGGACGCCTACGTGCTGGCGCGCGCTGAGGCGCTGGCGCGTCGGCTGGGGAAGCCGGTCTTCGTCAACCTGCTGCCCTCCACGCTGGCCATGGGGGTGCCGCGGCGGCCCGACCCGCACTGGGTGGGGTTCGAGGTCACCGAGCACGGCGTCCTCAAGCCCGAAGCCCACGCCCACGCCCGCGAGCTCGCGGCCGAGGGCTTTGCCCTGGCGCTCGACGACTTTGGTACGGGCTACGCCAGTTTGAACCTGCTCTACGACTTTCCCCTGCACCTGATCAAGCTGGACCGCAGCCTGATCCTGCGCGCCCTCGAGCAGGACGACGCCAAGGCCCGGGCGCTGCTCGAGGGCCTGGTGCCCGCCATGGCGGGCATGGGGCTCGAGGTCCTGGCCGAGGGGGTGGAGGACGAGCGCCACCTCGCCTACCTGGCCTCGATCGGGGTGCGCTACGCCCAGGGGTACGGCATCGCACGGCCCGCTCCGCCCGAGACCTTTGGCGGCTGAGGTTGCGATGGAATCCGGGGTTTGGCTACGGTAGCCGGCCGCAGGTGGCCCTACCCGTGCACGGGCAGATCGACCCCTCCCAGCCGAACAGGCGCGCATCCTGACAAGGCTGCGCCATCTGCCGGCGGCCGACGCCAAGGTGCAGGTGTTGCTGGGCGAGGCCGGCGACGGTTACGAGGGGGTCGCCTGCGCCAAATGAGCGACGCCCGGTACGTCTACCCCGGCACGGCGAGGGCGCGCTGGGGGGTGGGGCGCACCTTCGACCCGCTGGCGCTCGTGGCCGAACAGGCCCGCCGCCGCGTCCGGGACCGCACCGTCCCCTACGCCGCCGAAGCGGCGGCCGGGCTCTCGAGCCTTCGACGACTGGACCACCTACGCCCTGCTGATGGGGGCGTGGCGCTGGACGGGCAGCTTCGCCACCGGAGGCAAGTTGGTGTTTGGCGTGACGGGGGACCAGGAAAGCGTCCGGATGCTCGCCATCGGGGCACCGCGGCTCCTTCCTTCGGCCACCAAGGTGCGCCCTGCCTTGCTCTTGGAAAGCCCCGGCTTCCAAGCGGCGGCGGGGTAGGGCCAGCGACGCCGGCGGAGTTCCAGCGCCTGCCGCCGCAGCTCATCTAGCGTCCTCCTCGGGCGGCGGCGGGGAAGGCGACTGCGGTCCCGAAGGCCCGCCTCGTCCCCCTCGCGGCAACGACGGAGCCGCTTGTAGGCGGTCCTCGTAGATGTTTACTGGAGCCTGTCCTCGCGCAGGCGGGGACCCCTCCCCTCGCGTCCAAAGCCATTTCTCCACAAGCGCCAGAGTAGGGCGCACTGGTTAAGGTGGGGGGGGTGCGGCCCACAAACATGCCGCGAAAGCTGCGCCCTCAACTGCATTCCAACTGAAGCCTGCGCTACTATTCCTACTAAACTTATCCGTTATGGTGTGATTTGGCAGCAAAAAAGGCTTTTTCAGCGAGTAATTAAGGAGGCAAGCAATGGGAAGACTATTTGCGGTATTCCTGGCCCTGGCAGCGTTTGCATTCGCAGATCAGAACGACAGCTCGTCCAATAAGGCCACCCCAGAGCAGATGAAGGCCACCGCCGCAAAGCTCGGGCTGCCCAAAGGCACCATCCAGCTCACTCCCTGCGTTCCCGGTATGGGAGAACACTGGGCCGATCCGGAAAACCTGCCTTTCGGGCCCATCTATGGGGTTGTGGAGGGCGAAGTGGTCTTCGTGGAGATCATGATCGCCCAGGAAGACTTTAACGCTGGCAAGTCTTGGACGGGCGTCCTCATGCCGGCAGAAGGCTACGCCGCGGATCATGTAGATATAGAGTTTGAACCCGCGGGGCACGAGGGTTACGAGATTCCCCATTACGACGTACACGCTTACTTCGTTTCGCATGTGAACCACGCT
>JALSIA010000099.1 GCA_026981865.1 Thermaceae bacterium | reverse complement strand
AACGCACCCGCGCCGTCGCGCTGGCCGAGCGCGCCCTGGAAAACGCGCGCAGAACCGAAGAGGAAAGTGCGCATCGCCTGGAGCTTGGTTTGACCTCGCCGCTGGAACACCTTGACCGCCAGCTCGACCGCGCCACGGCCGAATTCGAGCTGATCAAAGCCAGGCACGATGTTTTGCGTGCACAGCTGGACTACCTGGTCTACCTGGGGATCCCCCCTTCGGAGGTCTGGAGATGAAAATCTGGGTTGCAGGAGCCCTGCTCGCGCTGGGGGCAACGGGTCTCGCCATGGGGTACGCCGACGCGATCGAACGGGCCGAACACCGGCCCCCGGTGGAAAGCGCACGCGCAGAGCTGACCGACGCGGAGGTCCAGTGGCAGCGGTTGCAAAACGACCCGGAAGCGCTGCGTCTCGAGCGGCTGCAGGCGCGTCAGAGGCTCGAGCTGGCCCGCGCGCAGCTGCGGCTCGAACGGGTCCGTTCGGCGGCCGAGATCGGCCGTGCGTACACGCAGGTGCTCGACAGCGAGGCCGCCTACCGGCTGGCCAGCATGAGCCGTGAACTCGCCGAACGCAGCGTCGAGATCGCACGTCTACGGTACGTAAAGGGCGGAATCAGCCGGCAGGATCTGCGTGCAGCCGAACTTCGGCTCGAAGACGCCGCCAACGGGTTGCGCAAGGCCGACGAAGCCCGTTCGCTGGCGCGCACCCAGCTGGCCTCGTTGATCGGCCCAAACGCAGGGCCCCAGGAGCTGCGGCCTCCGGGAAACCCGGTGGTTCCTCCGCTCGGCGCGGTCTACCTGAGCCTGCACGAGCACCCCGACCGCCTGCGCATGCAGCACGCCGTCGAGCTTGCCGAGACCGCGCTGGCGCTGCTCGACCCCAGCTACGCTTCCCGCGCACAGATCGAAGCAGCCGAACTGCAGCTCGCCAAGGCGCGCGACGGCCTCGACGAGGTCGTGCGCGGCCTGGAGTTGCAGGCGAAGCAGCGCTGGCAGGAGGTGAGCCGCCTGCAACGCGAACTCGAACTGGCCGAGAAGCGCGACGTCAAGGCCGACACCGACCAGAGGATCGCCCTGCAACGGTACCGCACCGGCCTCATCTCGGAGATCGATCTGCTGCGAGCGCGCTTCGCGCGCGCGCAGGCGGCGTTCGAGGTCCAGACCGCCGCCCACGCCTACCTGAACGCAGCCTGGGACCTGGCGGTGGCCACGGCCCAGCCTCTGGAGGTGAACGATGCGCCTTGAACGAGCGTGGTCGCTGCTGCTCGTGCTTCTTCTACTCGCCGGAGGCTGCAAGCGGAACGAACCCCAAAAGACGGCTCCCGCAACACCCCCTACCGCCGCCCGACAGGACGGCCCGGAAAAGGGTCTCGTCTTCAAGGTGCGCACCGTTCCGGTCACGCACGGGCCGCTCACGGTCGACCGGGACGCCTCCGGGCGTATCGAACCCGAGCACAGCGTGCGGGTCGCTTCCGGGCTCGGCGAAAAGGTCGTCGCCGTACCGGTGCGTGAGGGCGAGAACGTCGAGGCAGGGCAGCTGCTCGTCCAGCTCGACGACCGCGCCTACCGTGAACAGGTGCGCCGTGCGGAGTTGTCGCTCGCACAGGCGCGCGTCGCCTTGTCCAGCGCCGAAAAGCGCCTGGCCGATCAGGGCACCCAGCTGCAGGCCCAACTGCAGGCCGCACGGCAAAACACGAACAACGCCCGCAAACGCCTCGAGGAGGCGCGCGGCCTCTTGAACCTCGGGGGCGTCGCACCGCTGGAAGTGGACACGCTGCAAGCGGCTTACGAGCAGGCCAAAGCAAACGCGGCTGCAGCGGAGGCGGCCTACCGCCGCTGGCAACGCAGCCAGGACGAAGAACTGGCGCAGCTGCGCGTGCAGCTCCGCCAAGCCCGGCTGGGCCTGGAGCAGGCTCGGCGGCTGCTCGGCGAAACCCGCATCTTGGCCCCTTTCGCGGGCCAGGTGGCCGAACGCTACACGGACGCGGGGGCGTTCGTAGGTCCCGGCACCCCGGTCGTTCGGCTCGTGGCGGGACCTCGCAACGTGATCTTCCGTCTGCCACCGGACGAGGTCGCGCGCATGCGCGGTGAAGGGATGGAAATGCTCTACCTGGGCCGTACCTACCCCCTCAAGCTCGAGCGCACCGGTCCGGTCCCCGGTCAAGACCGGCTGGTACGCGTTTTCGCGCGCTTCGAGAACGAAGGCCAACCCCTCCCTTTCGGGGGTGCGGTGCAGGTGCGCTACCGCCTGCTCCTGGCCGACGGACCTCGCGTTCCGGCGAGCGCGCTGCGGGTTCGCGAGGGGCAGGCGTACGTCTACGCCCCACAGGAGGGGCGCGTGCGGGCGTTTCCGGTAGAAATCGTCGCCGAGGCCGAGGGGGTAACCGTCCTTCGGGCCGACACCCTGCCCGAGCGCGTCGTCTTCCCTCTTCCCCAGGACCTGCGTGACGGGGCCCGGGTGGAGGTGCTGGAGTGAAGGAAAACCCGCTGGTACGTTTCTTTGTCGAGCGACCGGTTCTGACCACCGCCTTCTTCCTGGCCGTCACCCTCTTCGGAGGGATCACCGCGCTGCGGTTGGGCGTCGACATGCTGCCCAAGATCGAGGTACCGGTTGTAACGGTGACCACGATCTACCCCGGCTCGAGCCCTCGTGAAATTGCCGATCAGATAAGCAAGCCCATCGAGGACGCGCTCTCGACGCTTTCCGGCGTCGACCGCATCGCTTCGATCTCCCTCGAAGGCGCCTCGCAGGTCATCGTCCAGTTCGATTACGGCGTGGACGTGGACGTGGCGGCTGTGGACGTGTCCGAGCGCGTATCGGCCACGCGCGGAAACCTGCCTGCGGACGCCGAACCGCCGGTGGTGGCCAAGTTCGATCCAGCCTCCGATCCGATCCTTTTCGTTGCCCTCACCGCGCCCGGCGTGGCCCTCGGCGAGCTGGGGACGTACGCCGAAGAAGAGCTCAAGCCGAAACTGCAGCGCGTTCGCGGGGTAGCCGACGTTGAGGTGATGGGCAGCCCCGAGGAAGAGGTGGCCGTGCTGCTCCAGCCCGACCGGCTGGCCGCCCTCGGCCTCTCCCCACTCCAGATCGTTCAAGCTCTGAACGCCGGCAACGTCAACCTGCCGGCGGGGTCGCTCGACGTCCGGGGGGAGCACCAGGTGATCAGCCTGCGCGGCCAGCCCGCGTCGCTGCGCGACGTGGTCGAACGCAACATCGACAGCCGCAGGGGGTTGCGGGTCGGAGACGTGGCCCGGGTGCGGCTCACCGAAACCAGGGCCACCACCTTCAGCCGCCTGAACGGTGACCCGGTCGTCCTGCTGAGCGTGCACAAAAGCAGCGGGGCCAACGTGGTCGATGTCGCCCAGCGGGTGCGCGACCGGGTAGCGGAGCTGCGGGTACCGCCCGGCTACAACGTACGTACCACCTTTGACATCACGCGTTTCACCCGCGCCACCGTGCGCGATACCTTCGTCGAATCGCTGCTGACAGCCTTGATCGTCTCGGTGGTCATTCTGATCTTCTTGGGACGTACGAACTCGGCGCTTTCGGTCATCCTGGCCATTCCGGTCACGCTGGCCAGCTCCGTAGTGGTTTACGGCATCCTGGGTTTCACCTTCAACGTCATCAGCCTGCTCGCCCTTATCGTAGCCGTGGGGCTGGTGGTGGACGACGCCATCGTCGTCGCCGAGAACATCGACCGCTGGCTGGCGATGGGGTACGCACGCATGGAGGCCGTACTCAAAGGCGCCTCCGAGGTCAGCACCGCCGTGCTGGCCACCACCTTGAGCCTGCTGGCCGTCTTCCTGCCCATCAGCTTTCTTCCGGGGGTCATCGGCCAGATCTTTCGCGAATTCGGCATCGGCCTCTCAACGGCGATCGCCATCAGCTACCTGGAGGCCATGTTTTTCCTCACCGTCCGCCTCGCGTACTTTCCGGACCCCAAACCCAAGGGATGGTCGGCCTTGGGTCCGATCGTGCGCAGCTTCGAGCGCGACCTTCAAGCCTGGTACGCTTCGCTGCAATCGATCTGGCTTTGGCTGGCGGGCGCCGGGCTGGCGTTCGCTGCGTTCCAGCTCACGGGCCGGTGGCCAACCGCGGTCACCGCCGGGCTTGGTCTGGTTCTGGTCTACCCGCTGCTGCGGTACGCCGCCCGCATGACCGCCGCGGTTTTGGGAGCGCTGCTTCTGACCGCCCACGAAGCGGTCGATCGCCCCTTCCTGGCGCTGCAGGACGGCTACGCTCGGCTCGTCCGCTCGCTGCTGCGCCATAACGGCCTGGTCCTGCTCGCAGCCCTCGGTCTCTTCGCCTCCGTAGCCTGGGTGCTTCCCCGGCTGCCTTTCAGCTTCACACCCAAGGCCGACAGCGGCTTCATTGAAATCACGCTCACCCTGCCCAAAGGCACCGCACTCGACACGGCCAATGAGCTGGCGCAGAGACTCGAAGGTTTCCTGCTGGCACGACCCGAACTGGACGTGCTCATCACCACCGTGGGGTCGTCGCAAAACGCAGGAACGGGCAGCGCCCCCGAAAGAACCAGCCTGAGCCTGCAGCTGGTGCCGAAATCCCTTCGCGCCGACCAGTACGTACTGGCGAGCGAGTACCGTACCGCCCTCAACGAGCTCGTCCAAGAGGTACCTGGGGCCAAAGTGCGCGTGCAGCCCATAACCGGGGGCCCACCGAGCGCTGCCGACCTTGAGTTCGTGCTCGCGGCACCCAGTGAGCAGAAACTCGAAGAGGTCAACCGTAAGGCTCTGCGTGTTCTGCGCGGCCTGCCCTTCGTCCTCGACGCCAAAAGCAGTCTTTCGCAGCGGACCCGGGAGTTCAGTTTCCGGCTGGATCCGTCCCGGCTTCAGGGGACGGGCCTGACCGCCCTCGACGTAGGACGTTCTTTGCGAGCGTACCTGACCGGCCTGGAGGCCGGTAAACTCCGTTCCCAGGGGCGCGAAACGCCTATCGTGGTGCGCGCCGACCCGAGCCGCCTCGCCAACGTGGAGCACCTCGGCGCCCTTCCGCTGGCGGCTCCCGCCCTGGGGAGCACCGTCCCCCTCGCAAGCCTCGGTCGCTTCGAGCGTCTGGAACAAGCCGCCAGCATCGGCCGCACGAACCAGGCCTATTCGGCGGGCTTTCAGGTGGACCTCGTCGACCCCGAAGCGGGCGCGCTGCAGGCGGAGCGCCGCTTGAAAAAAGCCCTGTCCGACGCCGGTGTGCTGACGGACGGGGTCACCTATCTGGCCACGGGCACCACCACCTTCACCGGTGACCTGGCCGCCACCGCACCCATGGCCTTTCTGTTCGCGCTCGTGCTCAACTACCTCGTCATCGCCAGCCAGTTCAACTCGTTCCGCTACCCCATCTACCTGCTCCTTCCGGTGCCCCTGGCGCTGGTGGGCGCTTTCTGGCTCTCCTACTTCATGGGTACGGGGCTGGACGTGATCAGCGTTCTGGGCACGGTGATGATGGTAGGCCTGGTCACCAAGAACGCCATTTTGCTGCTCGACTTCGCCGTGGAACGCGCCAAGGACCGTCCCCTCGAGGATGCGCTGGTGGAAGCCGCACGCCTGCGCCTGCGCCCGATCCTGATGACCAGCCTTACGATCATCGTGGTGTCCATCCCCCTGTTGTTCGGACTCGGAGAGGGTTCGGAGTTCCGCGTTCCGCTCGGGGTGATCATCCTTGGCGGCATCTTCTCGAGCACGCTGCTTACCCTCTTCGTCATTCCTGCCGCCTTCTACCGCTTTGAACGGGCACGCTAGCGCCAATTGCAAGCCCGGCGGTAGACTTTTTTGCCCGCTTGCGTCAGAATCGATACGGCATGCTAGATACTGCGACGGTACTCCAAGCGCTTTCGACGATCGTCGACCCCGACTTCAAGAAGGACATCGTGGAGCTCGGGTTCGTACGCGACCTCAAGATCGAAGACGGGGTGGTCAGCTTCACCATCCGGCTGACCACGCCCGCCTGCCCCATCAAGGACCAGTTCAAGCGGCAGGCCGAGGAAGCGGTCGGGGCGCTGCCCGGGGTCCGTGAGGTGCGGGTCACCATGGACGCCGCGCCGGCGATGGAGGTGAGCACGGGGCTTCCCGGCGTCGCCCACATCGTCGCGGTGATCGCCGGCAAGGGCGGCGTGGGCAAGAGCACCACCGCCGTCAACCTGGCCGTGGCGTTGATGCAGATGGGCGCCAAGGTGGGCCTCTTCGACGCCGACGCCTTCGGGCCCAACACCCCGCGCATGCTGGGCGTGCGCGGGGTTCCGCTGCGCACCCAGGGCGGCAAGATCGTGCCCATCGAGGCCCAGGGGATCAAGCTGGTCTCGATCGGCTCGGCCATCCCCGAGGACCAGCCCGTCGTCTGGCGCGGCAGTCTGCAGCACGGCTTCGTGCGCGACTTCACCCAGAAGACCGAGTGGGGCGAGCTCGACTACCTGGTGGTGGACATGCCCCCGGGCACCGGCGACATTCCCCTTTCGGTGATGCAGCTGCTGCCGCTTTCGGGGGCGCTGGTCGTGGGAACGCCGCAGGAAGTGGCGCTCGAAGACGTGCGCCGCGGCGTGACGATGCTGAACAAGATGAACGTCAACCTCCTCGGCTTCGTCGAGAACATGAGCTACCTCGTCTGCCCGAACTGCGGCGAAGAGATCGACGTCTTCGGCAAGGGGGGCATGGACGCCTTCGCCGAAACCTTCGGTGCGCCCGTGCTGGCGCGCATCCCCATGGACGTGGGGATCCGTAAGGGTTCCGACGCCGGTCTGCCCGCCGCCTTCCAGGAGGGCCCGGTGGCCGAGGCCTACAAGGAGCTGGCCGCCGCCGTGGTCCAGCGTGTGGCGGTGGTGGAAAAGGAAAACCCGCCCAAGGCCGCGGGCGTGCCTCAGGCGGGTCCCGGCGGGAGCCAGCCCTTCCTCAACGTACCCAAGAAGAACTGATCCCACGAAGCCGCCGGCCGGCGCCCCGACGGGGCGCCGGTTTCTCACGCGGATTCAATAGAATGTCCCTGCATGCTGCCCCTCGCGGTCGAACCCTTCGGCGGGTACCGGGCCTGGTTGGAGGCCCTGCCTGGCTACGCGGGGCAGATCGCCTTTCACCGCGTCCTGCCGGCCCGGCCGCCCGAGGTGGTGCCCTACGAGGGGGCTTTCAAGCCCATCCTCGCGCGCCTCGGACTCGCGCCCTACGCCCACCAGGCCGAAGCCTTCGCCAGGCTGGAAACGGGCGCCAACGTCGTCATGGCCACGCCGACGGCCTCGGGCAAGAGCCTGGTCTTCCAGGCGCCCGTGCTGGCGGCCATGCAAGAGGGCGGCTCCGCCCTCTTCCTCTACCCCACCAAGGCGCTGGCGCGCGACCAGAGAAGCCGGCTCGAAACCTTGGCCGACCCCTTCGAACTGGCGGACCGGATCTTCACCTACGACGGCGACACCCCGCCCGGCCGCCGCCGCCGGGCGCGCGAACAGGGGCTCGCCATCCTCACCAACCCCGACATGCTGCACTTCGGGATCCTGCCGCGGCACGCCGCCTGGGCGGGCTTCCTCGGCCGCCTTCGCTACGTGGTAATCGACGAGGCCCACTACCACCGGGGCGTCTTCGGCAGCCACGTCGCCCTGATCCTCAGACGGCTGCTGCGGATTGCCGAACACTACGGCGCGCGTCCGCAGCTGATCGCCGCGTCGGCGACGATCGCCAACCCAGCGGCTCACGCCGCCGCGTTGAGCGGGCGGCCGTTCGCAGCGGTCACGGCGTCGGGACGGTTCAGCGAGTTCGAGTTCGTCGTCTGGCAGCCGCAGGCGCTGGACGCCGGCGGCGACCGCCGACGCAGCGCCAACCTGGAGGCAGCGGAGCTGGCCGTCTGGGCCGCCACCCACGACCTAAAGACCCTGATCTTCACCGGAAGCCGCAAGACCGCCGAGCTGATCGGCCGCTACACCCGCGGAACCGCCGTGGAGGACAAGATCCGCAGCTACCGCGCGGGCTACACCGCCGAAGAGCGGGCGCAGCTGGAAGAGGCGTTCCGTTCGGGTGAGCTTGCGGTCCTCGTCAGCACCAGCGCCCTCGAGCTGGGGATCGACATCGGCGGCCTGGACGCGGTGGTGATGGTCGGCTATCCCGGCTCGGTCAACGCCTTCTGGCAGCGCGCGGGGCGCGCGGGGCGCGGCCGCGAGCGCGCGCTGACGCTTTGGATCCCCCGCGAGGACCCGCTCGACGAATACTTCCTGAGGCGGCCCGAGCTGCTGCTCGGCAGCCCGCCGGAGTCGGCCGTGGCCGACTGGCGGAACCCCTACCTCTACCCGCTGCACCTCCACTGCGCCGCCTTCGAGCTGCCGGTGCGCGAAACGGAGCCGCTGCACCGATCCGAGCTGCTCGAGGGGGAGGCCCTGATCCGTCGGAACGGACGCGTCCACACCGCGTACAAGGCGCCGCACCGCAGGCTCACCCTGCGCGGCAGCGGCGTCACCTTCACGCTGCGCGACGCCGAAGGAAGGACGTTGGGCCAGCTCGACGAACGCCAGGCCTACTGGGAGGCCCATCCGGGCGCGGTCTACCTGCACCAGGGGGAGAGTTTCCTGGTGCGCAACCTCGACCCGCACAAACGGGAGATCGTACTCCTACCGGGGCTCGAGGACTACTACACGCAGCCGCGCGCCCTGACCGAGATCGAGGTCTACCCCGAACGCGCCCACGAGGTGCGTCCCGGCGTCTGGGTCGGGCGGGTGCGGATGCGGGAGCAGGTGACGGGTTACGTGAAGAAGCGTTACGTCACCGAGGCGGTGCTCGAGGAGGTAGAACAGCCCATGCCCGAGGTGGCCTTCGACACCGAGGCCGTCTGGTTCCACCCCCCGGTCGAGCCGTTTGCCGCCGATCGGGTTCCGGGGGGAATCCATGCTCTCGAGCACGCGATGATTGGCCTTCTGCCCCTTTTCGTGCTCGCCGAGCGCGGCGACGTGGGGGGCGTGAGTTACCCCGTCTACCCGCACCCGCTGCCTTCGGGTTCGGGGGCGGTGGTCTTCATCTACGACGGCTACCCGGGCGGCGTCGGCTACGCCCGCGCCGGCGCCGAGCAGTTTACGGAGTGGATCCGGGCGACCGCCGAGCTGCTCGCCGGCTGCCCCTGCAAAGACGGCTGCCCGCGCTGCGTGCTCAGCCCCAAGTGCGGCAACGGCAACCAGTACCTGGACAAGCAGGCCGCCCTGGAGCTGGCCGAGCGCATGGCGGGGGTGCGCTACAAGCTCGAGCGCTAGTCGCCGAGCGGCTGCTCGAGGACCACGAGGCCGCGCTTCTTGGCGGCGTACATCTCGCGGTCCGCCCGCTCCAGCAGGTCCTCGGGGGTATCGCCCTCCCGGTAGACGGCCAGCCCGAAGTTGGCATGCACCCCGTAATGGCTCAGCTCCGGATCCTTGGCGATCACCTCCGCAGCCCGGCGCGCGGCGTGCAGTCCCTCCTCACGGCCCGCGTGGGGCAGCACGATGACGAACTCGTCTCCGCCAAGGCGGTAGACCTCGTCTTCTTCGCGCAGGGCCTGTTTGAGCAGGCCGGCCACGCGCGCGAGCACACGGTCGCCGACGAGGTGACCGTAGCGGTTGTTCACGCCTCCGAAGTTGGCCATGTCCACGATCGCCAGGGAAAAGACGTGGCCGTGACGCGCCGCGAGCGAGGCCAGCCGCGCGAGCTGCTGGTCCAACTGGCGTCGGTTGTAGACACCGGTAAGGGGGTCGAGCGCGGCCTCGCGGGCGAGCCGCACCTGCAGGCCGAGGCGCTCGGCGTAGGGGCGGATCTCGCGCATCATCGAACGCGCCAGCTGCAGGTCCCACTCGGTGAAACCGCGCGCGCTGGCCAACCAGATGAACCCCTCCCCAAAGGGC
Organism: Thermaceae bacterium; assembly: GCA_026981865.1. GTDB lineage: Bacteria > Deinococcota > Deinococci > Deinococcales > Marinithermaceae > Oceanithermus. Next base: position 7,967 of record JALSIA010000099.1, on the reverse strand, counting down.
AGCAGCAGACCCCCTTGCATCTTCTCCGAGTTCCACAGGGGCCGGAAGACCTCGGGGAGCTGGCGCAAACGCGAAAACATCAGGGGTTGTTCCAGGTGAAGGTCGACGGGGTCAAGCCGCCGCGGCAGCCACTCTACGCGGCCGGTAACGGCGATGCGCTCGAAGGGTGCTTCCAGTGTTTCCCGCACGAAGAAGGCCGCACCCAGCTGGTTCCAAACCTCGGCGGTGGCCAGCAGCAGCTGGTGGAAGAACTCGCGTTCCTCGCCGGCGCGCCACTGCAGCTGCCCCAGCCGGCGCGCGAAGCGCTCGAGCCCCCGCCAGCGCAGATGCTCGATCGCGTACCCCAGCACCTCGGCCACGGCCACCAGGTGCTCCAGGTCCTCAAGCCCGTAATGCCAGGGCCGCACCGACTGCAACGAGAGCACGCCCTGAGTACTGCGGCTCTCGAAGGGAACGGCCAGGAAGCTGCGCGGCTCGGGTTCGTCGCGATCGGGCTCGGGGTCGAGGATACGCACCGGGTACATCTGCCGGGCCATGGGGTCGGTCATGTCGCCGATCAAGAGCGGCTCGCCGCTGCTGAAGACGTGGTGCGTGAGGGTCTCCTTCTCGAAGGGTACGATCGCCTCGCCAATGGTACGCGGCCCGTGGCCGCTCTCGCCGACGCCGTAGAGGATGCGCAGCAAGCCCCCTTCGATGAAATTGATGGCCACCGCGTTGTACGCCACGTCGCGGGAGAGGCTGCGGAAGAGGACGGGGACGAGCTCGTCGAGGCGGTTGATCTTGTGAATCTCGTCCATGAAGGCGACCAGGCCCCGCTGACGCTCGTTCCTGCGGCGCTCTCGGCGCAGCGCCGCGTGCGCCGAGAGTAGGCTCTGCAGGATGCGCAGTTCCTGCAGCTGGCGCGTGTCCAGACCTGGGTGCGGCCGGGTATGCATCGTCATGACGACGGCTCCGTGGTCCTCGCCCCCGAAGCGGAGCGGCAGGACCAGCAGGCTTTGCACGAAGCCGCTGCGTTCCGGCAGCGCGTCCGGGTGCTGGGGGTAGTCGCGTACCTCCAGCAGCTCGCCGCGGTTTAAGGCGCGGCCGACGACTCCGTACCCGGGACGGGCGAAGATCTTGAGCTCCTCAAGGGGCTCCCCCTCGCCCCCTTCGGCGAAGGTCAGCTCGGCGGTGCCCCCGTGGATGTCGAAGACGCGAACGCCCTCGTACCCGTAGTGCCGGTAGATCTCCGGCCAGATCGGGTCTAGGGCTCCACCCGACTCGATTTTCCGCAACCACCCGTCCAACGGTTCCACCCTTCGGCGACCTCCCGGTGCCCCTAGTATACGAAGGCCGCCCCCACGCCAACGGGTTAACCCAACGCCTCCAGCCCGCCGCGCCACACCCGCGCTACCGGACGCCCTCGCTCCCACAGCGTCAGGGCTGCGAACGCTCCCGGTTCGACGCGTCCCCATGGTGCGGCCTCCTGCGTCCAGCCCAGAACGGCGGCCGGTGTGTGCACGTAGGCCGTCAGCGCCGCCTCCAGTCCCAGCCCCTGCGCCCCGGGCAGCGGCGGACGCTGAGCCAGCCGCAGGGCGTGCGCGGCGTCGGGCTCGGCCACGGGAGCGTCGGAACCCAGCAGCAAGCGCACCCCCGGAAGCGCGGAGAAGGCGCCCCAGCGGTAGGCTGCGCGCCTCTGTCCGGGGGAAAGCCGGTCGAGGGCGGCGCGATCGTCTTCGGCGTGCTGCGGCTGCACCGAGAGCACCAATCCGGCGAGGCGAGGAAGGTCGTCGTCGGCAACGTGCTGCACGTGTTCGATGCGAAAACGTGTGCGCGCCGGGAGCCCGCGGGTTTCCAGGCGCTCGATCAGGTTCAGCACCTCATGCACCGCCCGGGTTCCGATCGCGTGCCAAACCGGAGTGAGCCCGCGTCGCAGCACCTCCGCGACCGCCGCGTCGGCTTCGCGTGGGTCGTCGAGCGGCATGCCGCATCCGCCTTCCGGGTAAGGTTCGAGCATCCAGGCGGTGCGGCTCGTCAGCGCGCCGTCGGCGAAGAACTTGACCCCAAAGACGTGCAGACCGCGCGTGGACCACGCGGGCTCCCAGGCGTCGGGGCCGGCGGCGGGCTGCGTCCAGGCGACCCTCAGGGGCAGCGCCTCCGCCGCGTCCAACTCGCGAATCCAGCCGCTGGCCTCGCGGGGCTCTCCCATCGCGTGCACCGCAACGAATCCGCGTCCGGCCAAATCCTTTAGACCCGCGAGGAGCTGGTCCTTGCCGGGCGGGGGCAGAGACTCCGCGACCAGACCCGCCGCACGTTCGAGCAGGTAGCCGGTGGGCTCGCCGGAACCGTCGCGCAGGATGCGTCCGCCCTGGGGATCGGGTGTGCCGCGGTCGACGCCCGCCCGCCGCAACGCCCGCCGATTCGCCCAGGCGGCGTGGAGGTCGCGCGAGCGCAGGAAGACGGGGTGGTCGGGGGCGACCTCGTCGAGCCAGCGGCGGTCCGGATAACCGTCGAAGACGTACCCGCCGCCAAGGATCCAGCGCCCCGGGGGCAGGTCCGCGGCCCGCTGCGCCACGCGCTCGGCCACGCGGGCGGGGTCGTCCTCACCGCGCAGGTCGAGCGCTTCCAGCGCGAGCCCCCACTGCAGCGGGTGCACGTGCGCGTCGTGCAACCCGGGCGTGATCCATTCGGCGCGAACCCGGCGGGCTCCGGGGTAGCGGGCCCGCAGCTCCCCGATCGGCCCCACGGCGACGACCCGCTCGCCTTCGAGCCGCACCGCAGCGGTACGAGGGGGCTCCCCGTCAAAGGTCCAGACCTTACCCTCGAGCAGCATGCGTCCAGCCTACCGCCTATACTGGGGGGCGTGAGGCGCTACGTCTACCAGGGGAAAATTCTTTCTTTGGCCATCGAGGACGGGCACTGGGAGATCGTCGAACACAAGGACGCGGTAGCCCTGCTGGTCCAGGATCCGAAACGCGGCGTGCTCTTTGTGCGCCAGTACCGCCCCGCGGTGGGCTTGCGCACCCTGGAGATCCCCGCGGGCCTAATCGAACCGGGCGAGCGCCCAGAGTCGGCCGCGGCGCGCGAACTCGCCGAGGAGGCGCAGCTGGGCGGCCGGCTCGAGCGCCTCACCGAGTTCTACGTGAGTCCGGGGTTTACCGACGAAAAGACCTACCTCTTCCGCGTCCACGATCCCCGACCCGCCGCCGGCACCCCCGACGCCGACGAGGACCTCGAGATCGTCTGGCTCGACCCCGGCGACGTGCTCGCGGAGGTGCGCGCCGGCACGGTGCAGGTCAGCGCCGCCACGCTGATCGGGCTGCTCTACGCGACGGGGGCGGAACGGTGATCATCGCCGCCGAGGTGGCCGACCTTCCCCCGGGCCCGAAGGTCGTAGCCGTGGGCTCTTTCGACGGGGTCCACCTGGGCCACCAAAGCCTCCTGGCCAAGGCCCGCGCCCTGGCCGCCCAAGAACGGCTGCCCCTCCTCGTCTACACCTTCGATCCCCCCACGAAGGTCTTCATGCGGGGGGTGGGGATGCTCTCCACCCTGAGCGAGAAGCTCGACCTGCTGCGCGAACAGGGGGTGGACCTCGCGCTGGCCGTGCCCTTCGACGAGGACTTCGCCGCCCGCGACAAGGCCGCCTTCCTGGAGGACCTGGTGCGCTTGGAGGCCCGGCGTCTCGTCGTCGGCGAGGACTTCGCCTTCGGCCGCGGCCGCTCGGGCGGCCCCGCCGACCTGAAGACGGTAGCCCCGACGCTGACCGTACCCCTGCTCGACCTGGGGGGCGCGCCCGTGAAGAGCACCCGGATCCGCGAGCGGCTCGAGCAAGGCGACGTGGAGGCGGCACGCCACCTGCTCGGCCGCCCGTACGGCGCCCGGGGCATCGTCCGCCAGGGCGAGCGCCTCGGTCGACGCCTGGGCTTCCCCACCGCCAACGTCGAAACCGCCCCGGGGAAGGTGCTTCCCCGGGGCGTCTTCGTCGCCCGCACCTGGGTCGCCGAGCGGGCGTACCCGGCGGTGGTCAACGTGGGCACGCGGCCCACCGTGAGGGGCAGCGCCCTGCGACTCGAGGCCCACCTCATCGGTTTCAGCGGCGAGCTCTACGGGCACGAACTGCGGCTGACCTTCCTCAGGAAACTGCGGGACGAGCGCGCCTTCGAAAGCCTGGAGGCGCTGCGGGCGCAGATCGCCCGCGACCTTGAAGCCGCGCGCCGGTTCTTTCGTCTCTAACCCGCTGCGCGACCCCCGGCTAAGCTGGGGGTATGAACACCGACCTCGCCCTGGCCGACTGCCCGGGGGGTCATCGCCTGGCCGCGCTGAGCCGAGTGGCCGCCGCGATGGCCGAAACGTTCGAGCCGACCAGGGTCCTCGAGCGCAGCATCGTGGCCCTGATCGAAGCGACGGGCGCCCGCTGCGGCGAGGCCTACCAGGTAGGCCCCGACGGACCCGCCCTGGAGGTGGTGCGCGGCTGCCGCGGGGTCTGCCCGTTCAAGCGGCGGCTCGAAGATCTGGCCCGTGAGGCGGTGCGGAGGGGTGAACCGGTGCGCGAGGGAAGCCTCGTCGCCTTTCCGGTGCTGCGCGAGGGGGAGGTGCGGGGCGTCTTTGGCCTGGACCTGGGCGAAGATCGTGAGGGCGTCGACGGCTGCTTTTTGGGCGCGGTCGGCCACCTGACGGCGCTGGCCCTGGACCACGCGGAGCTGGTCCGCGAATTCGAACGGCGCGAGGCCGAGCGCGTCCGGCTGCTGCGCAAGTGGCTGGGCGCCCAGGAAGAAGAACGGCGGCGCGTCGGCCAGGCGCTCCACGACGAAGTGGGCGGCATCCTCACCGGGGCACTGCTGGCCCTGCGCCTGGCGAAGAACGACCCGGAGCGGCTCGAGGAGGTTCGTCGGGTGCTGGGGCAGGCGCTCGACGAGGTCCGCCGGCTCTCGCGCGAGCTGCGCCCCGCCGCCCTCGACGACCTGGGGCTGGCCCGCGCCCTGGAGCGCCACCTGCGGGAGTTCGCCGGCCGCACCGGAATCCGCGTGCACGCGCGCATCGACCCGCCCAAACTCGACCGGGCACGGCAGGTGGCGCTCTTCCGGATCGCCCAGGAGGCCCTCACCAACGTGGCTCGTCACGCCCACGCGCAAAACGTCTGGGTCACGCTGGAGCCGCGTGCGGGTCGGCTCGTGCTGGAAGTACGCGACGACGGTGCAGGCTTCGACCCGGAACGCACTTCGGGAACGCTGGGGCTCGAAGGCATGCGCGAACGCGCGGAACAGCTCGAGGGGCGGTTGCGCATCGCCAGCGCCCGCGGTGAGGGCACGCGTGTGCTTGCGGAGGTCCCCCTTGCGGGTGGCGTTGATTGAGGACCACGCGGTCGTGCGCACCGGCTTGCGGCTGCTGCTGGAAGCCAGCGGCCACGAGGTGGTGGGCGACTTTTCGCGCGCCGAGGACGCGCTGGCCAGTTCGGTGCGCCCCGACGTCTACGTGCTGGACCTCAACCTGCCGGGGGTCGGGGGCCTCGAAGCGCTTCCCCGACTGGCCCGCAGGGCGCGGGTGCTCGTCCTCTCGATGCACGAGGAACCCGCCTACGTGAGCGAGTCCTTCAAGCGCGGGGCCCGCGGTTTCCTCAGCAAGCGCGCCGCCGACGTCGCCCTCCTCGACGCCCTCTCCGCGCTCGAGCGGGGGGAGCGCTACCTGCATCCGGAGCTGGCCGCGCGGCTGGCCGGCTACGTCGCCGAACCGGGTCCGGAAGTGCTTTCTCGGCGCGAGCGTGCGGTCGTCGCGGGGCTGGCCCGGGGGCTCGAGCTCAAGGAGGTGGCCGCCGCGCTCGGGATCAGCCCCAAGACCGCCGCGACCTACAAGGCCCGCGCGCTCGCCAAGCTGGGGTTGAAACGCTCGGAGATTGCGCGCTGGGCGCGCGAGCACGGGCTGCTGCAGGACCCCACCCCGTAAACAAGAATTCTTAGGACATCCGTTGTAGGCTCCGTTCCGACGCGGCCGTACGCCCGGTTCCGACCCCGCCGCGGCCTCCCGAAGCCATCCTGGAGACGAGGAAGCGGTATGGAATGGATCGGGTTGATCACCGCGGCGACGTTCCGCGCGCCGGGCAGGGCCCTGGAACGCGACCTCGCCAGCGGCAGCCTGCAGGCGGCCGTGGAAGAGCTGGCCCGCGCCCGCGGACTGCCGCCCCCCAGACTGCCGGAGCCGCCGCTTGCGGAGCTGCAGGCGGCCTACACCCGCCTCTTCGTCGCCAACCCCGGAGGCCTGCCCGCACCCCCCTACGCGGGCTACGCGCTCGACGGACGGCTGATGGGCGGCGCGGAGGAAGCGCTCGAACGCTTCTACGCGGAACATGGCCTGTTGACGCGGGAGGGCTGGGACGACCTGCCCGACCACCTCGCCGCCCTGGGCGAGGCGATCGCGCTGCTCGGGGAAACCGACCCCAAAGCGGCGCGGGCGCTGGCGCGCGGCTACCTCGAGCCCTGGCTCGAACGCTACGCCGCGGTGGTGGCCCGGGAAGACCCCACCGGCTTCTACGGCACGATCTGCACCTTCCTGAAAAAGGTACTGGAGGCGGAACATGAAGCTCGACCGTAGGCGTTTCCTCAAACTCAGCGCGGCCAGCGTGGGCGCCGTGGCGTTCGGCGGCCAGGCCGCGGCCCTGCGCGCCCCCTGGGCGGTGCCCCGAAAGTGGTTCGCCGGCGAGGTCCGCACCGTTTACTCCTACTGCGAGAACTGCTTCTGGAAGTGCGGCATCGCGGTCAAGGTGGAAGGCGGCCGGGTGCGCAAGATCGACGGCCAGAAGCACAACCCCAAGTCGCGCGGCCGCCTCTGCCCCCGCGGCCAAGCGGGCGTGGCCCAGCTCTACGACCCCGACCGCCTCAAGCGGCCGCTGATCCGGATCGAGGGAAGCGAACGCGGCGAGGGCAAGTACCGCGAGGCCAGCTGGGAAGAGGCCCTCGACTACGTGGCCGAGCGGATGCTGAAAATCAAGGAGCAGTACGGCCCCGAGGCCGTCGCCTGGTTCGGTCACGGCAGCGGCGACCGCTGGTTCGTGGAGTACCTGCCCGCCGCCTGGGGCAGCCCCAACGCCGCCAAGCCGGCGGTGAGCATCTGCACCGCCCCGCGCGAGACCGCGAGCCAGTGGACCTTCGGCCGGCCCATCGGCGGCCACGAGCCGGTCGACTGGACCGAGAGCCGCTACATCGTCCTTATCGGCCACCACATCGGTGAGGACACCCACAACACCCAGCTGCAGGACTTCGCCGAAGCCCTCCGGCGCGGGGCCCGGCTGGTGGTCGTCGATCCGCGTTTTTCGACCGCGGCCTCCAAGGCCCACCGCTGGCTGCCCATCAAGCCCGGTACCGACCTGGCGCTGCTGCTCGCCTGGATCCACGTCCTCATCAAGGAGGACCTCTACGACCGCGACTACGTGCAGAAGTACACCGTCGGCTTCGAGGAGCTGGCCGTCCACAGCAACAAGCACACCCCCGAGTGGGCCGAGAAGATCACCGAGATTCCAGCGGAAACGATCCGCGAAGTGGCCCGCGAGATGGCCGCGGCCGCGCCGCGGGCGGTGCTGCCGCCCGGGCGCCACACCGTCTGGTACGGCGACGACACCCAGCGGATGCGCGCGGTCTACATCCTGAACGCCCTGCTCGGCAACTACGGGGTGCCCGGAGGCTTCTACCTCGCCAAGCCGCCCTACCTGGAGAAATACCCGCTGCCCGCCTTCCCGCTCGAGCCCGCCGCCGGCGGCTGCAGCGGCTCGTCGGGGGGCGAGGAGGAGGTGCCCGAAGGCTTCAAGCCGCGGGCCGACAAGGGCAGGTTCTTCGCCAAGACGACGGCCATCCAGGAGCTCATCGAGCCGATGCTCACCGGCGAGCCCTACCCCATCCGCGGCCTCGTCGCCTACGGCGTCAACCTCTTCCACTCCATCCCCAACGTGCCCCGCACCAAGGAGGCGCTAAAGAACCTCGACCTCTACGTGGCCATCGACG
>JALSIA010000098.1 GCA_026981865.1 Thermaceae bacterium | reverse complement strand
ATGATCGGCAAGATCGTCGTGGAGGACAAGTAACATGGCCGTACGTAGCGTTTCCCCCGAAGACATTTACGCGACCCATCCCGAGAAGAAGGTGTCGCTCTACTTCATGGTGCTGGGCTTCATCGCCCTCACCATCGGCGTCATCTTTGGCCCCTTCCAGATCTTCAACTACGCCGACATCGACCTCTACCCCGCCCTCCAGCCCCTCTTCAAGTCGTACTACCAGGGCCTGACGCTCCACGGCGTCCTCAACGCCATCGTCTTCACCCAGTTCTTCATCCAGGGTTCGCTGCTCTACCTGCAGGCGCGCGATTCGGATGTCCGCCCGATCATGCCCGTGGCCTGGGCCGCCTGGTGGACCGCCCTGATCGGCCTGGCGCTCGCCGCCTGGCCGCTGTTGCTCAACGACGCCACCGTGCTCTACACCTTCTACGCTCCGCTGCAGGGGCACTGGGCCTTCTACGTAGGCGCCGCGCTGATCATCGTTTCCAGCCTCGTGAGCGTCTTCCTCTCGGTGGAGATGTGGGTGCGCTGGAAGAAACAGAACCCCGGCAAGCCTACCCCGCTGGTCACCTTCATGACGACGGCCACCTGGATGATGTGGGGCCTGGCGGCCATCGGTCTCGTAGTCTCCGCCGTCTTCTTCCTGATCCCCTGGTCGCTCGGCTGGGTCAAGGGCGTCGATCCGCTGGTCACCCGCACCCTGTTCTGGTGGTCGGGGCACCCGATCGTCTACTTCTGGCTGCTGCCGGCCTACGTCTCCTGGTACGGCCTGCTGCCGCGCCAGGCGGGCGGCAAGCTGATCTCCGACCCGCTGGCGCGCATGGCCTTCCTGGGCTTCCTCGTCTTCTCCACGCCCGTAGGCTTCCACCACCAGTTCGCCGACCCCGGCATCAGCGCCTTCTGGAAGGGCGTCCACACCGTGCTCACCATGATGGTGGCCATCCCCAGCCTGATGACGGCCTTTACCATCGCCGCCTCGCTCGAGCTGGCCGGCCGCGCGCGCGGCGGCAAGGGGATGCTGGGTTGGATCAAGGCCCTGCCCTGGAACAACCCGAGCGTCGTCGCCCAGCTGCTCGGCGCCATCGCCTTCATCTTCGGCGGCGCCGGCGGCATCGTGAACGCCAGCTTCACCCTCGACTACGTAGTGCACAACACCACCTGGATCCCGGGGCACTTCCACCTGCCCGTGGCCACGGCCTCGACCCTCACCTTCTTCGGCATCGCTTTCTGGCTCATTCCGCACATCACCCACAAACCCCTGGCCGCGCCGCGCACCGCGCTCGCCGGGGTCTGGCTCTGGTTCGTGGGCATGATGTTCATGGCCTTCGGCATGCACATGATGGGCCTGCAGGGGGTGCCCCGGCGCGCCCACATCTCGGCGATGAACGCACTCAACGAGGGCATCTACGCCAGCTCCGCCTTCTACATGGTCTTCAACGCCATCGCCGGCGTGCTTCTCACGATCGCCGCGGTGCAGCTCTTCTACGTCCTCTACGCCACCCTCCTCTCGCGCCGCCGGCTGCCGGCCGACCAGGTTCCCGAAATTCCCTTCGCCGAGGCCATCTCCGGCCCCGAGGGCAAGAACGGGGTCAAGGTCATGGACCGCCTCTTCTTCTGGTGGGGGGCCGCCACGCTGCTCGTCCTGATCGTCTACATGCCCACGCTGGTGCAGTTGTTCATTCACATGGTGCCTGTCCCCGGCATGCGCCTGTGGTGAACGGTCTTCCATACGCCCAAAACCGCCCCGGACGGGGCGGTTTTGGGTTGGGCGCGGCGCACGCGGTTTGACAACCGCCGGCGCGGGGTGTAGTCTGGGGTTTGCTTTGAGGCGGGGAGGGCTCCGGCGCTCCCCGACCTGACGGAGGAAACCATGGCACTAACCGCAACGGAAAAACAGGCGATTATCGAGAAGTTTGCCCAGTTCCCCGGCGACACCGGCTCCACCGAGGTGCAGGTGGCGCTCCTCACCGAGCGCATCAACCGCCTCTCGGAGCACCTGCGCGCCCACAAGCACGACTTCCACTCGCACCGCGGTCTGCTCAAGATGGTGGGGCAGCGCAAGCGCCTGCTCAAGTACCTCGAGCGCGAAGACGCCGAGCGCTACAAGAACCTGATTGAGAAACTTGGCCTCAGGAAGTAGACTGAGATGCAAAGCGAAGGCGGGACCGGGGCTCCGGTCCCGCCTTGTCGCGTAACGAAGAAAGCAGATAGGTGACCGATATGCCCATTGCCACAGAAAACACCCCCCAACCCCACCGCTTCAGCGCCGTGCTGGGCGGGCGCGAGCTCGTCATCGAGACCGGCAAGTACGCCCGCCAGGCCTCGGGCTCGGTCTGGGTGCGTTACGGCGAGACGATCGTCATGGCCACCGCCGAGGGCTCGAAGGAACCCATCGACATGCCCTTCCTGCCGCTCACGGTCGAGTTCGAGGAGCGCCACTACGCCATCGGCAAGATCCCCGGCTCCTTCATGCGCCGCGAGGGCCGGCCTGGCGAAAAGGCCATCCTCTCGGCGCGCATGACCGACCGGCCCATCCGCCCCCTCTTCCCTAAGGGTTTCCGTCACGAGGTCCAGGTGATCCTTACCGTGCTGGCGGCCGACCAGCAGAACCCGCCCGACGTGCTGGGACCGCTGGCGGCCTCGGCGGCGCTGATGCTCTCGGACGTGCCCTGGGACGGCCCCATCGCCAGCGTGCGCGTGGGCCGGGTGAACGGCGAGCTCGTCCTCAACCCCACCCTGCAGCAACTGGACGAAAGCGACCT
>JALSIA010000097.1 GCA_026981865.1 Thermaceae bacterium | reverse complement strand
TGTGGAGCCTGGTGGCAGAGCTGGGGAGCGGCATCCTGACCCGTTTCCTGCTCGTTTGGGGACCGTTGCGGGTGGGCGCGTTTCGCCCGCGGTTCGAGCGCGCGGAGGCGCGCTGGTTCTGGCACTACGGGCGGGCCACCTGGATCGGTGCCAACGTGGGCTTCCTGCTGAACCGCTTCGACGATTTCTGGGTGGGCACGGCACTGGGAAAGACGCCCTTGGGCTTCTACGCCAAGGCCTACGAGTTTGCCCGCTACCCGCGGCGCCTGCTGGCCAACCCGCTGGTGAGCGTCCTGGCCCCCGTCTTCGCCCGCCTGCAGGACGACCGCCTGCGGCTCTCCAAGGCCTACTTCCGCCTGATGAGCCTGCTGGTGCGCATGGGGTTTCTGGCCGGCGGGCTCGGGGTGCTCCTGGCGCCTGAATTTGTCTTCTACGCGCTGGGCGCCAAGTGGATGCCCATGGTGCGCGCCTTCCAGTTGATGATCGTCTACGTGCTCTTGGACCCACTGCTCATGACGACCAGCAACCTGCTGCTGGCCGTGGGCGCGCCGGAAGGGCTGGCCCGCGCTCGGGTGGGACAGCTTCTCTTCTTCATCCCAGCAGTGATCCTGGGAGGCCGCTGGGCCGGCATCGAGGGCGTGGCCCTGGCCGCCGACGGGATGCTCATCGTCGGGTTCGCGCTGCTCTACCGCTCGGCGCGGCGCTATGTGGACTACTCGGTGCTGCGGCTCTTCGCCTGGCCGGCCGTCGGCGCAGTGTTCGGACTGGCGGCCGTCGGAGTCTCGCTGGGGGTGGAAGGAATCGGCCGGCCGCAGCCCTGGAACCTGGCCGCGCTGAAGGCCGGGGCGTTCGCCCTGCCCTTCTGCGTGTGGCTCTTCCTGTTTGAGCGCCGCGAACTCGCCCAAATGGCGCGCCTCGTGTGGGCGTCCCTGGCGTCCCTGCGTGGCGGCCAACACACGGTCCTGGAGGAAGGATGATGGGCGTGGACAAGGTGCTGATCGTCGGCTGGGATGGCGCCACCTGGGACTACATCGATCCGCTGCTGGCGCGGGGCGAGCTGCCGAACCTGGCCGCGCTGCTGGCGCGCGGCGCGCGGGCGGTCTTGCGCTCCACCATTCCACCCTTCACCAACATCGCCTGGCCCTCGCTGGTGACCGGGCTGGGGCCGGCCAAGACGGGCGTCTTCGACGGGGCGCGGGCGCGCCCGGGGAGCTACGGGGCCGTCCCGACGAACTTGACCGGCTACCGCGGCGTCCCCATCTGGCGTTGGGTAAACCGCTACGGCCTGCGGGCCGGCGTGCTCAACGTGCCCATGACCTACCCCGCCGCGCCGCTGGACGGCTACCTGGTAACCGGCTTCGACAGCCCGCGGGGCGGGGCGGAGATCGCCCATCCCCGCGATCTGCTCCGCCGCTGGGCGGACCAGGGGCATCCGTACCGGGTGCTGGCGGAGGAGATCGCGCTGATGGACCGGCAGAACCCCCACCAGCCGCGCGGCGACCTGGAGGAGTTCATCGCCCGCTGGGTGGCGCTGACGCAGGACCAGGGGAAGCTGGTGGCCTGGCTGTGGCGCGCCTGGCCCGTGGACCTGATGTTCGTCGTCTTCTCCGGCACGGACTCGGTCAACCACCGCACGCGGGACGCCGCGCAGATCGCCCAAGTGTACCGGGCCGCTGACGAGGCGCTGGGCCGCATCCTGGAGGCGGTGGACGAGCGCACGCTGGTCTGCCTGGTCTCCGACCACGGCTCGACGCCCGCCCACCGCTACATCGCCCTCCACCGGGCGCTGCACGACGGCGGCTGGCTGCGCTTTCGGCCCCAGGTGGCGGCGCGCTTCTGGCGTCGGCTGCCCGGAGCGCTGGGGCGCGGGCTGCCCCGCCTCTGGCGCCGGCTGCCGGACCGGGTGCGACAGGCCCTCTCCTGGCCGCTCCTGCGTTGGGAGCCGCGCCTGGCCGTCGCCTACGACAACGTGGACTGGGCGCGCACGCGGGTGTACGCCCGCTCGGGCATGGGGCCGCTCTACGTGAACCTGCAGGGCCGGCAGCCACGGGGGAGCGTCTCCCCGGCGGCCTACGACACCCTGTGCGACGAGGTGGCCCAGGCCCTGCTGGCGCTGCGCGACCCGGAGGGGCGTCCCCTCTTCGGCCGCGTCTGGCGGCGGGATGAGCTCTACCCGGGGGCCGATCCCGGCGACGATCCCCCCGACCTGGTCGCCGAGCCTGCCCGCTGGAGCGATCACGTCATCACCGGCTATCCCACGGACCCGCTGGTGCGCCCCATCCCCGACGAGGGGGAGTACGGCACGCACACGCCGGACGGGGTGCTGGTGCTGGCCGGGCCGGGGGTGCGCGCGGGGGCAGAGCTGAAGACAGCGCAGATCGTGGACGTGGTGCCGACGTTGCTGGCCCTGATGGACCTGCCCCTCCCGGCGGAGGTGGACGGTCAGGTGCTGCGCGGGGCGCTGACCGAGGCCCCGAAGGTACGCCGTGCGGAGGGCGAAGCCCCCGCAGCATCGGACGCCGCCGGGTACACCGACCAGGAAGCCGAGGATGTGATGCAGCGTTTGCGGGATTTGGGGTACATCTGAGGCACACAACGCACTCCAAAGGTGAAAGAGGGAAGAGAAAGGGATGAAGGATGGGATGGAGATCCGCACATCAGAACGACAGAGGGTTTGCCTCGAGGGCGAGGAGCTGATCGAGGCCCTGCAACGCTACTTTGCCGCCCAACCGGACGTGGTGGCAGCCTACCTCTTCGGTTCCCAGGCCACGGGGAGGGCCCGTCCGGAGAGCGATGTGG
>JALSIA010000096.1 GCA_026981865.1 Thermaceae bacterium | reverse complement strand
CCGCCGCCGCCCACGGTGTAGAGCCGCACCCAGACGCGCCCGCCGCCGGCGTAATCGTTGCGGGTGACCGTGCCGCCGTCGTCGGGGTCCAGGTCGGGGTAGCGCACCGGCGCCTCGGCGCGGGCCCCCGCGAGTTCGCTCCAGAGCCGCACCGAGTCGGGGGTGCTCATCGCCGTTCCGTGGCTCGCCTTGGGTGGGTTTCCGAGGGTACCGCCGCCGTAGGGCATGTTGGGGTCGGCGGTGCCGTTCATGAAGAGCACCGGGACCGGTTCCGAAGCCGCGGCGCACCCGCTCACCGCCGGCATGGCCGCGCCGATGGCGGCCACCGCGGCGAAGACATCGGGTTCTTCCACCGCCAGCCGCAGCGCCATGAAGCCGCCGTTGGACATGCCCGAGGCGTAGATTCGGCCGCGGTCCAGCGGGTGTTCGGCGGCCACCTCCTCGAGGATCCGCAGCAGGAAACCGACGTCGTCGGCGCCCGAGCCCACCGTGCAGTCGGCGCGGCAGTCGTTCCAGGTGGGCGTGCCGTAGGCCCCGGGCCGCCCCTCGGGGTAGACCACGTAGAACCCCTCGCGCTCGGCGAGCTCCATCCAGAGCTTGAAGGGGCTCTTGCGGCCGCGGGCGCCGATCTGGTCCTCCAGCTCCACCCCGCCCCCGTGCAGCGAGAAGACGAGCGGCAACGGTTCCCCTTTCGCAGCCGCGGGCACGTAGAGCGCGTAGCGGCGCGTCTGCCCGTCGTGCTCTAGGGTGGAGAAGTGTAGCCCCACCTCAGGCAAAATGACAGAGAGGAATCAGCACACTATGTAATTAGAAGCGGCGTATGGTGTATTTCTTCACTCCAAAAATGTTTTTTCAATACAATAAATACTAAACAAATTGTTCAAAAAAAGCGGATGAATACTTGAATTATTATGGTAATAAGTTATGATAAGCTAATCTTAACTTTTGAAGGGGTGCGTGCTGTGGAAAGGTTTATACAAGAGCTTGATAAGCGTTTGGAACAACTAGTTGAAGAAGTGATCGAAATGGAAGGGGAATTTGAGCTATTTAAACCCGGAGGAGAGTTGGCAAAAGACCGAGCTTTTACGCTGTGGTGCCTCCAACATTTACCTGAATCTGCAAACACGGATGTGCATGATTTGCTAGATGCGATAGTTGACGGAGGGGACGATAAAGGAATAGATGCGATTTATGTCCCAGATAAAGGACAAAAGCTACTTGTATTGCAATCGAAACGGTATCGCAATTGCAGAGGGAAGGGTGTAAGCAAGAATGAGTTAATAAAAGTGTTTAATGGTGTCAGATGGCTTCTCGAGGGCGATTTATCGAAGGTGTCGAATGTCCAATTTCGCGCGAAGGCAGAGGAATTTAGAGAAGCTTTTCAAAGCTTTGAGTATGACGGAGTGAAAGTCGTCTTCGCTACTACTGCTGGACATAGTGCAAGCCCCGATGTGCTGATTGAGATTGAGCAATGGCGAAAGAGATTTAATGAGAGTGGCAACCACTTTGAAGTAGAAATCCTAACTCTCGACGATGTAAGACAATTATATTTAAGTCAAGTTCACCAGCCATTCAAACTCAAAGTCGAAATAGACTTGATCGGTAAGCCTTATATCTATGACGAAAAAGCTGGTGCACGTGCGCTCGTTGGCACGATTAAGGGTACCGACTTGGCCAGACTATTTGAAGAGCATAGACATAAAATTCTGGCGGCTAACATAAGAAATTATCTTGGTAACGTAAAAATAAATAAAGGAATACAAGCAACAGCAGGGAATCCCGATGAGGCGACCAATTTTTGGTTCTACAATAACGGAGTAACCTTCGTATGTGACGAGTTTAGCTTCCGATCCCTTGAAGATGCTCGAATAAAATTAGATAATGCACAAATCATCAATGGCGCACAGACTGTTACAAGCTTGTGGCGGTTGTGGAAACAAGATAGTGATGCCTCGGGTCTTAGCAAAGTGCATGTTTTGGTAAAGATTATTGAGAAGAAAGGCGATATAGATTTCCGTAGAAAAGTGACGCTATATGCAAATTCGCAAAATGCAGTCCGCGCCTCCGACTTTGCTGGTATAGATACTGTCCCTATTGACCTCAAGCAAAGACTGTTAAAGTTGGGTTATTACTTAGAAACCCGACGAGGAGACTACAGGGCTGAGAAGGAGGACCTTGAAAAACAAGGGGTCAAAATCTATAAATACGTAACATTCAAGTATGCAGCGCAGGCCCTGGCTGTCTGCTTTGAGCAAATGCCTGCTATTGCTAAGAGTCAAACATCCAAGTTATTCCTGGTAGAGGAAGAAGGAGGATATTACAGCAAGATCTTTTGGCCATCAATAGATCCGTATCATGTAATAGTTGCAGTAGCTATGCTGGAAAAAGCGACCAATCTTAGGAAGCAGTTAAGTAGTGGTCGCGCTGATGAGCTTGAACTGTGGTTGCCGGAGGGCTATAGTATGCCCCCCATGTGGTTACCCCATGGCGATTATTTTCTCGCTGCATTATTCTTCCATAAGTTCTTTGATCGTTCTCGTATAGGCGATTTGGAATATCTAAAACGCTTCAAGGACCTAGTAGAAAAAGACTCAACCGGGCGTTTCAGGGAGGCATATATAAGTCTCTTAGCATGGGTTGACGAAAAGGTCAAAACACACGAAAAGGAATACGGTTTTAGCTACCCGAAGTTCTTTAAGAGCCAATCGGAGTATAGGAAGTTGCAAAATGAGCTGCGGCCTGATTACGCGAGCCTGGAAGAAAGTTGAGGATGAGCATCTACCGACGCGATACGTCGACGCGAACCGAACCCGCGATAAGTGCCTAGTCATGCTAGCGCAAGAAACACAGACATCAGGTTCGCGCAGCTTAAGTTGAGTGGTTTGACCGTCCTTTGCGTCGCCTACCACTGACCACGGCAGCGGGCATGAGTGCGCTATGTTCAGTTTGCGAATGGGCTTTCTTCAATATGCCAGATACACCCTGCTTCATTGAAGCATTGGATGAGCCGCAGTGTGTATTTAGATCAAGATTGGTGAAAACCTCACCGCATCAGTTCTATGCTGCAAAGAATAAGATAGTAGTAATTTCAGTTAGCTATCGGCTGCGCCGCAGCGCCCGCCAGGTGTCGGGGTGGAAGAGCAGCAGCACCGGGATCAGCTCGATGCGGCCCGCCCACATCTGGAAGATGCCCACCAGCTTGGCCAGCGGGTGCAGCTCGGCGAACGAGCCCATCGGCCCCACCGTCCCCAGACCGGGCCCGACGTTGCCGATGAAGGCCGCCGAGGAGGTGAAAGCCACCACCAGGTCGCCCTCGGTAAAGACGATCACCATCGTGCCCAGCACGAAGACGAAGAGGTAGAGGATCACGAACGACGAGACCGAACGCAGCACGTCCTCGCCCACCGCCTTGCTGCCCAGCCGCAGCGGCAGCACCGCGTTGGGGTGCAGGGTGCGTTTGAGTTCGCGCAGCACGTGGTTGGTCATCACCAGCCAGCGCACCGACTTGACCCCGCCCGCCGCCGAGCCGGCGCTGCCGCTGACGAACATCAGGAAGATCAGGATCGCCTGTGCGGGGATCACCCACTGGGTGTAGTCGACCGAGGCGTAGCCGGTGCTGGTGAGCAGCGAGGCCACCTGGAAAAAGGCGTGGCGCAGGGCGGGCTCGAGCCCGTAGTCGTGCAGGTAGACGTGGTAGAAGGCGAGCAGCAGCGACCCCACCAGGAAAGCGCCGCTGTAGACGCGGAACTCGGGGTCGCGCCAGGGGGTGCGCGAGGCGCGCCCGAAGAGGGCGCTGGCGATGAGCAGGAAGTTGGCGCCGGCGAAGAACATGAAGACGACGGCCACCCACTGGGCCGCCGCCGGGTAGCCGGCGAAGCTGAGCGGGTTGGGCGAGAAGCCGCCCGCGGGCATGGTGGTCAGCGCGTTGGCCAGCGCGTCGTAGAGGGGCATCCCCGCGAGGCGGTAGCCGAGCACCGCCAGGGCCGTCAGCAGCACGTAGACGCGCAGCACCATCTCGGCGGTGTGGCGCAGCCTGGGGGTCAGCTTTTCCTTCTGCACCCCGGTGGACTCGGCGAAGAAGAGCTGGCGCCCGGCCACCGCGAAGTGCGGCAGCACCGCGACGAACAAGACGATGATGCCGACCCCGCCGAACCACTGGGAGAGCCCGCGCCAGAGGAAGAGGCTTCGATTGAAGAGGTCGAAGTCGGGCAGGATCGTGGCCCCGGTGGTGGTGAAGCCGCTCATGGCTTCGAAGTAGGCGTCGAGCAGCCCCACGTGCCCGCTGACCCAGAAGGGCAGCGCCCCCAGGAGCGGGACGAGCAGCCAGATCACCGCGACGATGAACAGGCCCTCGGCGCGCTTGGGTTCGGCCTTGGGGGTGCCGCTCATGCGCAGCAGCTGCCCCAGCGCCAGGCCCACCGCGGCCCCCAGCAAAAAGCCGCGCGCGTCCTCGGCCCACCACCAGGCGAGCGGCACGAAGGCCAGCATGACCAGCCCCACCGCGCGCAGCGCGGTACCCAGGGCGTAGCGGACGAAGCCTCCCATGGTCAGCTCGTCTTGAACAGCTCGGCCACGTGGGCCACTTCCTCGCGTGCGGCCATGAGGATGAGCTCGTCGCCGGCCTTGAGCTGTAGCTCGCGGGCCGCCAGGACCACCCGCCAGCCGCGCATCGCCGCCACCACGGTGGTGTGGGGCGGCAGCTCCAGCTCGGCGACGCGGCGGCCGTCGAGCTCGGGGGGGACGCGCACCTCGATTACCTCGACGCTGTCCTCGATCAGGGCGATGCGCTCGACGCCCTCGGGGTTGAGGTGGGCGAGCACCTCGCGCACCGCCGCCTGCCGCGGCGTGAGGGGGATGTCCACCCCCACGCGCTCGAAGAGGGTGCGGGTTTCGCTGCGGCTCACCCGGGTGACCACCTTCTCCACCCCCAGCTGCTTGGCCAGCAGCGAGACGAGCAGGTTCTTCTCGTCGTTGTCGGTGACCGCGATCATGGCGTCGGCGTCCTCGATGCCCTCCTGCTCGAGCAGCGAGAGGTCGGTGCCGTCGCCCTGGATCACCAGCACGCCCGAGAGCTCCTCCGAAAGGAATTCGCAGCGCTCCGGGTCCTGCTCGATGAGCACGACCTCGACGCGCGTTTCGCGCAGCCCCTTGGCGATCATGTAGCCCACGGTGCCGCCGCCCACGATGAAGACCCGGCGCACCTGCTCGCGGCCGGCGAAGAGGGCGTGCAGCACCGGGAAGGCCTCGGGGGTGGTGACGAAGACCAGGTGGTCGCCGGGTTCGATGACCAGGTCACGAAAGTCCTCGTCCAGCGGCGTGACGAACTGCCCCTCACGCAGCACCCCCAGCAGTTTGACGCCGCGGGGCCAGTCGAGGTCGGGCACCAGCCGGTGGGCGTAGCTCGACTCGACGTCGATCATGTACTCGATCAGGCGCAGGCGGCCGCCGGCGAGCAGCTCGGTGTCGAGCGCCTTGGGGATGAGGACCACCTCGAGCACTTCCTTGGCGAGCGCCCGCTGGGGCCAGAAGACGCGGTCGATGCGGGTGCCCAGGATCTCCATGGTGCGGGGGTCGGTGAGCACCTCGACGTAGTAGGCCTTGCCCAGGAAGGTGAGCGACTGCGCCGCCCCCAGGCCCTTGGCCAGCATGGCGGCGATCAGGTTCACCTCGTCGGAGTTGGTGGTGGCGATGAAGGCGTCGGCGTGGTCCACCCCCGCCTCGCGCAGCGACTCGGGGTCGGTGGCGTTGCCGGCGAGGACGCGCACGTCGAGCGCCGCCATGCGCTCGGCCACGCTCGGGTTGCGGTCGATGACGACGACGTCGTGGTTTTCGTGCAGCGACTGCGCAATCAGGGTGCCGATGTCGCCGCCGCCGGCGATTACGATGTACATACCGCTCCCTTCATATCACCTCCCGGCCGGGACGCGGGCGGTGACCTCGCCCTCGAGGTCGTAGACGTCCGCGGCCGTGATGCGCACGGGCACGATCTCGCCCACCCGCACGGTGCCGTCGCTGGTCACCCGCACGGTGCCGTCGATGCCGGGGCTGTCGGCGTAGCTGCGTCCCACGAAGACGCCGGGTTCGTCCGCAGGCTCGTCGAGGATCACGTCCAGGACGCGGCCCACCTTGGCCCGGTTCTTCTCCAGGGAGAGGCGCTGGGCGAGCTCCATGACCCGCGCCTTGCGCTCGTGCTTCACCTCTTCGGGCACGGCGCCGGGCAGCTCGTTCGCCGCCGCCCCGGCCACGGGCGAGTAGGTGAAGACCCCCACGCGCTCGAGCCGCGCCTCTTCCAGGAACTCCAGCAGGAGCGCGAAGTCGTCTTCGGTCTCGCCGGGGAAGCCGACAATGAAGCTCGAGCGGATCGCGAGCTCGGGCACGACCGCGCGCCATTCTTGGATCGTCTTCAGGTGGCTCTCGGCGCCCCCGGGCCGCCGCATCGCCCGCAGCACCCGGGGGCTGGCGTGCTGCAGCGGCACGTCCAGGTAGGGCAGCAGCCGCCCCTCGGCCATCAGCGGCAGCAGCTCGCGCACGTGGGGGTAGGGGTAGACGTAGTGGAGCCGCACCCAGGGCACCAGACCGGCGAGTTCGCGCACCAGGTCGCTGAGGTGGGCGCGGACGCGCCGGTCGCCCCATACGCTTTCGCGGTGACCCAGGTCGGCGCCGTAGGCGCTCGAGTCCTGGGCGATGACCAGCAGCTCGCGGGTACCGCCTGCGGCCAGGCGTGTGGCTTCGGCCAGCACGTCGGCGGCGTCGCGGCTCGCCAGACCGCCGCGCAGCTGGGGGATGATGCAGAAACTGCACTTGTGGTCGCAGCCCTCGGCGATCTTCAGGTAGGCGTAGTGGCGCGGGGTCAGCTTGACCTGCGGCGGCACCAGGTCCAGGAAGGGGTCGCGCTCGGGCGGGGCCACCTGCGCCACCGCCGCCAGCACCCGTTCCGTCTCGGCGGGGCCGCTGACGTCGATCACCTGCGGGTACCTTTCGCGAATCACCTCGGGGCGCGCCCCCAGGCAGCCGGTGACCACGACCTTGCCGTTCGCCCCCAGCGCTTCGCCGATGGCCTCGAGGCTCTCCTCGATCGAGGGGGTGATGAAGCCGCAGGTGTTGACGACGACCACGTCGGCCTCTTGGTAGCTCGTGGCGAAGCCGTAGCCTGCGGCCTTCAAGCGCGAGAGGATCTGTTCCGAGTCCACCAGGGCCTTGGGGCAGCCCATACTGACGAATCCGACTTTAGCGGCCATAGACCTCCAACCGCACCAGTATACGCACTAGGGCGCGGGCGCGTCGAAGCGGCGCTCCACCACCAGCCCCTCGCCGCCCATAGGGCCCAGGTCTTCGCCGCTCAGGACCGCCCGAACCCCCGCGGCGTTGCCGGTGCGCACCACCACCGGCAGGGGGAACTCGAGCTCGCTGCCCACCTTGGGGATGCCCTCGTAAAGCTTGGCGCCTTCGGGGGTGGTGACGCGCACCCAGGCGCGCTCGGTGAAGCGCAGCACCAGCTTGGGCGGGCCCGCGGGGGCGGGGGTCTCGGCGGCGGGGAGCGGCTTCAGCGTCACCTTGAGGTTCCGGGACCCGCCGGGTTCGAGCGTGACCGGGGCCTCGTAGGTCACGTACCCCTCGGCCTCGACCCGCAGCGTCCGCTCACCGGCCGAGAAGCGGCCGCTCACCGGCGCCTCGCCCAGGCGGAAGCCGTCGAGCCAGACGGTGGCGCCCGGGGGGACGGTCTCCACCGACAGCTCGGCGTCGCTCGGGGGGGGCGGCGGGGGTTCGGGGGCCGCCAGCTCGATGGCGGCAGGCTCTGGCGGGGCGGGGTTTTGCAGAACCAGCCAGGCGCCAGCGGCGAGCGCCAGCAGCGCGGCGATCAGCCCCAGCCACAGCCAGGGGCGGCCGCGCCGGCGTTCGGGGACGACCACGTCTTCCGGGGTGAAGGTGGGCCGCACCGGGTACTGCGCCAGCAGCGGCTCGGGGTCGAGGCCCAGTGCCTCGGCGTAGCGCCGCAGGTGCCCCTTGGCCAGGACGGCCTCGGGCAGGTCCTCGAAGCGGCACTCCTCGAGGGCGCGCAGGAAGTCGCTCTTGATGCCCAGCTCGCGGGCCCAGTCACGGATCGAGCGGCCGCTCTCCTCACGGGCCACGCGCAGCATCCCACCGATCTCGCACATACCCCTACATCTTACCGCTCCGGGCGGGAGACCCGCTGCCGCGCCGGTTCCGGCCGCCCCGCTCAGGCGGGACCGGCCAGCTCGCGGGCGATGCGCGCGGCGAGGCGCGCGTTCTCTTCGAGCAGGCGCAGGTTCACCTCGTCGGTGCGCCCCTCCGAAAGCTCGCCGAGGCGTCGCAACAGGTAGGGGGTCAGGTCCTTGCCGCCAATCCCCGCGGCCCGGGCCTCCTCGTTCGCCCGGTCCACCCACGCCTTGACCTGCCGGTAGGGGATCCCCTCGCTCACGGGGTGGAAGACGAGCGTGGCCGACTCCAGCCCCAGCGCGCGCGCGGCGCGCCAGGCGGCGGCGGCCTCGGCCTCGCTCCAGACGGTGGCCGGCAGCTCGAAGGGCGAGTCGGGCGAGTGGAAGGCGGGCAGGAACATCGTCTTGAACCCGACGACGCCCACGCCGTAGCTTTCCAGCCGTTCGAGGGTCGCCCCCAGGTCGAGGATGCTCTTGGGGCCCGACGAGACCACGACCACCGGGGTGCGCGAGAGCCCCAGCAGGTCGCTCGACTCGTCGAAGGGGACCGGGTGCACCCCACCGATGCCGCCGGTGGCGAAGACGCGGATTCCCGCCCGCGCCGCCAGGTGGGCGGTGGTGGCCACGGTCGTGCCCGCCCACCGCCGGCGGGCGGCGACGGCCGCCAGGTTCCACAGGCTCGCCTTTTCGACCTCGTTCCGGGTGGCCAGGGCCTCGAGCTCGTCCGGATCCAGGCCCACCCGCACCTCGCCCTCGAGGATGCCGATCGTGGCGGGGGTGGCGCCCTCCTCGCGCACCGCGGCCTCGAGCCGGCGGGCGGTCTCGAGGTTGACGGGTACGGGAAGGCCGTGGGTAATGACGGTGGATTCGAGGGCCACCACGGGCGACCCGTCGCGCAACGCGGATTGAACGGTCTCGGAAATCTGCACCCGATCAGTCTAACGTGCGGTTAGGATGAAGGCATGCCCGTGCCCGTCGTCGCCGTCTTCGGTTCCTCGCGCACCGCGCCCGGCACCCCTGCCTGGGCCCAGGCCGAGGCGTGGGGCCGCGCCGTCGCCCGCGCCGGCTTCGCCGTGGCCAGCGGCGGTTACGGCGGCAGCATGGAGGCGGTGAGCCGCGGCGCCAAGGCCGCGGGCGGGCTGGTGATCGGGGTGACCGCGCCCGACCTCTTCAAGTCGCGCAGCGGGGCCAACGCCCACGTGGACCTCGAGCTGCCCGCACCCACCCTGACCGGCCGCATCGAGCGCATCCTGGAGGTCAGTCGCGCCGCCCTCGCCCTCCCGGGGGGCCTCGGAACCCTGACCGAGATCCTGGTCGCCTGGAACCTGGCCTACATCCAGCGGCTCCAGGGCGAGCCCCCGTACCCCGTTGGGGTGGACGCGGCCTGGAGGCCCCTGCTCCGGCCGCACCTGGAGCTTTCGCCTGCGGAGATCGAGCTGCTCACTTTTCTGGATGGGGAGCGGGACGTGGAGGCGTTCCTGTCGGGGTTAGGTGCGCCCGAGTAGCGCCCACACGACCTCGAGCGCGATCAGCGCCAGGATGGCCACCTCCACCGCCTGGGCGCGGCGGAACTGCATCTCCTCGCTCACCATCCGGTAGATCTCGGCGAGGGTACCCAGCTTGGCCTGAACCGCGGCGGCCAGCTCGGCGGCGCCGTAGACCTCGGTGGCGTCGCGGTGGATGCGGGCGTAGAAGAGGTCCTCGGTGATGCGCAGGGCCCCGGCCAGCCGCGTCTGCACTTCGGTTATCTCGGCGCGGCGCTCCATCAGGCTGCGCCGCAGCCGCGCCAAGCGGCCGTAGCGACCCCAGCCGAGTTCGCGCAGCACCTGCGGCGCCCCCTCGAGCGCCCGCGCCAGCACGCCGTCGTAGTAGTCGAGCTCCAGCAGCTCCGCGTGCACCCACTCGACCAGGTCGGCCACGTCCCAGATGCCCTCGCGGTCGTAGATGAAGACCCCGTCGAAGCCCAGGAGCGCCAGGTCGCCGGTCGAGTAGCTGAAGGCGTGGCGGGCCAGGTCGGCGCGCAGCTGCGCGGAGGCGGCGACCCGCTCCCCCAGCACCAGTGGGGCCAGGTCGAGTTCGTGCACCAGGGCGTCGGCGGAGAGCTCGGGCTCGAACCCCTGGACGTGGACGGCGTAGAACCCCTCTTCGCCCGGGGCCGCGAGCGGTTGGGCGAGGGCCTGCGCCAGCTCGCCGCGCAGCGGCTCCAGACGTTCGCGCATCCAGGCATCGAGGCCGGGGGCGCCCACCAGCTCGAGCGCCGCGGTCTGCAGATCGGTCCAGGACAGCCGCTCCCCGAGGCGCACCCGCCAGGCCAGCGCGACGACGCCGAAAGGGTAGACGCGGGCGCGCAGCCGGCCCCTGCGCCCCGCGAAACCGTGGTCGCCCAGGTCGAGCTCCACCGGCGGTTCTTCCAGACGCACCGCCCCGCTGCGGCTGCGCCGCAACGCGAAACGGGTCCCCGCGACCCGGTCGGTGTCGATCTCGTCGGCCAGGTCGAAGAGGCGCCAGACCGCGACGTGCGGCTCGCGAACCGTGGGCATGGGGCTTACTCCAGGGGCCAGATTTCCCGCGGGGGCGGGCCGTCCTTCCAGGCTTCGAGCAGCTTCGCGAGCGCGCGGGCGCGGTGGGAGTGGCGCGCCTTCTCCTCGGGGGCCAGCTCGGCGAAGGTGCGCTCCAGCTCGGGCAGGTAGAAGAGCGGGTCGTAGCCGAACCCGCCCTCGCCGCGCGGGGCCTCGAGGATCACGCCCTCGACCTCGCCGCGGTAGCTTTCCACGTGGCCGTCGGGGTAGGCGAGCGCCAGCACGGCGACGAAGCGGGCGGTGCGCTCTTCGGGAGGCACCCCGCGCAGGCGCTCGAGCAGGTAGACGTTGCGGTCGCGGTCGTTGGTGCGGCCGCCGTAGCGCGCCGAGTAGATGCCGGGCTCGCCGCCCAGCGCGTCCACGACCAGGCCCGAGTCGTCGGCCAGGGCCGGCAGGCGCGTCTTCTGCGCCACCGTGGCCGCCTTCATGAGGGCGTTGTCCTCGAAGGTGGTGCCCGTCTCCTCGGGAAGCTCGACGCCAAAGTCGGGGAGGGGGCGCAGTTCCCAGCCCAGCGGCTCGAGCCCCTGCGCCAGCTCGCGGTACTTCCCGGGGTTGGAGGTGGCGATCACGACCTGCATCATTCCTACGATACCCCTTCCGCCAGCTGCTTGTGCACCTCGGCGACGAGTCCAGGAATCTGCCGCAGGCCTTCGTCCACCATGCGGTCGTAGATCGCCCGCGGCACCGGCCGGCCCTCGCCGCCGCCGTGGATCTCGATCAGCTCGCCCTCGGCCGTGCCCACCACGGTCAGGTCGGCGTGGACGCGGTCGTCCTCGTGGGCGTCCAGGTCGACGAGCACCTCGTCGCCTCCGGCCCAGCCGAGGCTGATTGCGGCGAACTCGGTGAGCGGCCAGTCGTCGAGCTTGCCCGCGCGCACCAGCGCGTCGAAGGCCTGCACCAGCGCGGCGTAGCCGCCCAAAATGGCGGCCACCCGGGTGCCCCCGTCGGCCTGGATCACGTCGGCGTCGACGACGATCGTCCGGTTCGGCAGCAGCTCCAGGTCCACCGCGGCGCGGAAGGCGCGGCCCAAAAAGCGCTGCACCTCCTGGGTGCGGCCGCCCAGCTTGAAGCGCTCGCGCTGGGTGCGGCTCTCGGTGCTGCGGGGCAGCAGGTTGTACTCGGCCATCAACCAGCCGCTGCGCTTGCCCTGCATGTGGCGCGGCACGCCCGGGGTGAGGCTCACGGCCACGAGGACGCGCGTGCGCCCCAGTTCGACGAGGGCCGACCCCTCGGCGTAGTCGAGGTAGCGGGGGGTGATCTTGAGGGGGCGGCGCCCGGTGGGGCTACGGCCGTCGGGTCGGTTCATAGCGCTCCTAACTCTACTTTACGCACCTCGCCGGCCCGCACGCCCAGGCGCGCCGCCAGGGCGCGGTAGGCCTCGGGGTCGCCGGTGACGTAGTGGACCACCCGCCCCGACCCCGGCCCCGCCGGCAGGCTGCGGGCCACGGCACGCGCCGTGGGTTCGGCCGAATCGATGAGCGTCAGGCCGGGGCGCAGGCGCTCGAGCAGGGGCTTCAGGAAGGGGTAGTGGGTGCAGCCGAGGATCAGGGCCTCGAGGTCCTCCGGGGCGCCTTCCAGGTAGTGCCGCGCCACCAGCTCGGCCACCCCGTCGCTCCACAGCCCCTCCTCCACGATGGGGACGAAGAGCGGCGTGGCCAGCGACCAGACCCGCTTCCCCCGCGCCGCGAGCCGGCTCTGGTAGGCCCCGCTGGCCACCGTGGCGCGGGTACCGATCACGCCTACGTGGCCGTAGCGCTCGGCCTCGGCCACCGCGGGATCGATCACCCCGGTGACGGGCACCCCCAGGCGCGCGAGGTCCGCCAGCGCCACGCTCGAGGCGGTGTTGCAGGCCACCACCAGCGCCACCGCTCCCTGGCGCAGCAGGAAGCCGCTAATCTCCCAGGCGAAGCGGCGCACCAGCTCGGGCGGCTTGGAGCCGTAGGGCACCCGTGCGGTGTCGCCGAAGTAAAGGAAGTCGCGCCCTGGCAGGGCCCGGCGCAGGGCTTCGAGGACGGTCAGGCCGCCGACGCCGGAGTCGAAGACGCCGATGGGTTGTTCGAGGGGGGCGGGCGGTTCGGGGTTCATCGTCGCGGCTACCATCCTACCGCGGCGGGCGGAGCAGCAGCGCCGCGCCCGCGAGCGCCAGCCCCGCCGCCAGCCCGAAGGCGGCGACGTGCCCGTGCGCCTGCCAGAGCCAGCCGAAGACGGCGCTGGCGGGGAAGAGCAGCACCCCTTCCACGGTGTGAAAGAGGCCGATCGCCCCCGCGCGCTCGCGCTCGGGCGCGACCTGCGCCAGGTAGGCGCGGCGCGCGGGCTCGAAGAGCGCGATGAAGGCCGCGTACCCCGCGAAGAGGGCCAGCCCCGCCGCCGCTCCAGGGGCGAGGCTCCACCCCGCAAAGACGGCGGCGTACGCCCCCATGGCCAGCGCGGTGGCGCGGCGGGGGCCCAGCCGGTCGGCGAGGGTGCCCATCGGGTAGGCGAGCGCCGCGTAGAGCAGGTTGTACCCGGCGTAGGCGAGGGTCGTCTGCCGCGGCGAGAGGCCCAGCTCGCCCAGGCGCAGCAGCAGGAAGGCGACGGAGACGTAGCCCAGGGTGAAGACGGCCGAAGCCAGCAGGAAGCGCAGGTAGGGCGGGTTCCGCACCGCCGCCAGCAGCGGTTCGCGGGCCGGCGGAACGCGCCGTTCGCGCACGAAGAGGACGACGACGCCCGCGGCCGCGGCCGCGGGCAGCAGCGAGAGCCAGAAGACGCCGCGGTAGCCGAGGAGCGGCAGCAGGGCGAAGGCGAGCAGCGGCCCGATCGCCGCCCCCAGCGTGTCGAGGGCGCGGTGCAGCCCGTAGGCCTTGCCGTAGTCGGCCTCGTGGCTGACGTCGGCGATGAGGGCGTCGCGCGGGGCGGTGCGCAGCCCCTTGCCGGTGCGGTCGAGCAGGCGGAAGCCCAGCACCTGCCAGGGGTGCGCGGCCAGGGCCAGCAGCGGCCGCACCAGCGCCGGCAGGCCGTAGCCGGCGATCAGAAAGGGCTTGCGCACCCCCAGGCGGTCGGAGAGGCGGCCGCCCACCACCTTGAGCAGGCTGGCCGTGCCCTCGGCCAGGCCTTCGATGAGGCCCACGGTCTCCTTGCCCGCGCCCAGCACCACGGTGAGGAAGAAGGGGAGGAGTGGGTAGACCATCTCCGAGGCGACGTCCATGAAGAAGCTGACGAGCCCGAGAACGGCCACCGAACGGGGCACCCGCACGCCTCTAGCGTAATCCGGGGCTAAGCTTGGAGCATGAAGACGCGCACGGCGTGGATCGCCTGGTTGCTCCCGCTCCTCCTCCTGGGGGGTTGCCGCAAGGCGTCCGCGGAGCGCGAGGTGCGCGTCGTGGTGTCCGGCCCCGGCCGCCTGGCGCGCGCCCAGGCCTTTGCGGAGCGGTTGCGGAGCTACGGGCTCGACGGCGTGCGCGTGCGGGTCTGCGATGCCGGGGGCGAAGCGGCGCGCCTCGCCGGCTGCCTGGGCGGCTCCGTGGCCCTCTACGTGACCGTCGGCGGGGTGGAGACCCGCACCGCGGTCGAGGGCGGGGGCGACGTGCCGGTGCTCTACGTCGGCCTCGCCGCCTCCCTGGACTGGGGCTTCGTCGAGCGGCTCAGCCGGCCCGGCGGCCGGGTCACCGGGGTGGACAACAACTACGCCGAGCTTTCGGGCAAGCGCCTGCAGCTCCTGCAGTTGGCGCTGCCGGAGGTGCGGCGGGTGTTGGTGCTCTACCAGCCGGGGGTGGTGCCCACCGCGCGCGGCCTCGTCTCGGTGCGCGGGGCCGCGGAAGGGTTGGGGCTCGAGCTGGCCTACCGGCCGGTGCGCGCGGCCTCAGACTTGGTGGGTCTGGAGGCACAGGTCGTGGAAACAGGCGCCGACGCGGTGCTGCTTTTGCCCAGCTACGTGCTGGAGAACCATCTGGGCGAGGTGCTGGCGCGTACCAACGCCGCCGGCGTGCCCCTGGTGGGGCTCGACGCCGACCAGGTGCGTGCGGGGGCGTTCCTCGCCTACGGCGCGGATGGCGCGGCCATGGGGCGGCAGGCGGCACGGATGGCGCGCCAGCTGTTTCTGGGCTACCCGATTGCCGAGATGCCGGTCGAGCGCCCGCAGCGGATGACCCTTACGATCCACCGGGGCGTGGCTCGGCGGCTTGGCCTTGAGCCGGATCCGCGCACGCTCGACCTCGCCGACGAGGTGCTGCCGTGAGGCGGGCGCCCTGGCTCGAGCGGCTCGAGGGGCGGTTCACGCTGGCCGCCGCAGCGGCGGGGCTGCTGCCCCTGGTGCTGGTGGGCGCGGTGGCCTGGTACGGCCTCAGCCGCAGCTATCTGGGGCTGGCGGGGGCGCGGATCGAGAGCGAGGCGGCACGGTTGCAGGGCAGCCTCGACGGCCGCCTGGAGGCGATCGTGGGCGTGCTGGGCGAGGCGCTGGACGCCACTGCGGACGGGGCGTGGCCGTTGCGCTTCGCCGCAGCGCGGCTGCCCGAGGTGGTGGAGCTGCAGGTTCGCGACGACCGCGGGGTGCGCGCCCGCTGGTCGCGTTTCGAGGTGGACCCGGTGCCCCTGCCGCCGCTGGCCCGTGCTGGAGTGCAGGAGACCTGGGGGCCGGTGCGGCGCGACCGCTGGGGCGAACCGCAGCTGACCCTGGGCCTCGCGCGGCCAAGCGGGCGTTACCTGGAGGCGCGCTTGCGCGCGCCGGTGCTCTGGGACGCGCTCGTAGAGCTGCGCGACCCGGCGCTGCACGCCTACCTGAGCGACGGCTCCGGGCGCATTCTCGCCAGCTCCGACCGCGTCGAGGTGCTGCGCGGGGAGCGGGCGCCGCGCGAGGTGCGCCGCGGCGTGGCGGGCCGGGTCTTCCGTTACCGTGACGGTCGCGGGGCTTGGCGGCTGGCGGTCGCACGCGACGTGGACCGCCTGGGCGGGCGACTCGTGGTGGAGGCCCCGGTGCGGGGGCTGCTGGCCCCGCTTTCGGTTCCGCTGTGGACGTTGCTCGCGGCGATGCTGTTGGCGATGGCGGCCAGCTACGTTCCCGGCTGGCGGCTGGCGCGATCGGTGACCCGGCCGCTCGACGAGCTGGCGCGGGGGGCGCACGAGCTCGAGCGCGGCCGGCTGGAGCGGCCGCTGGCCGAGTCCGGTCCGCCGGAGGCGCGGGCCACGGTGCGCGCCTTCAACCGCATGGCGGCCGAACTCGAGCAGAGCCGGCTCGAGCTCGAGGACTACGCCCGGCACCTGGAAGACCGCGTCGCCGAGCGCACCGAGGCGTTGCGCCTGGCGCTCGAGCGGGCGCTGGAGGCCGACCGCGCCAAGACCCGCTTCCTCGCTTCGGTTTCCCACGAGCTGCGCACCCCGCTGGCGAGCATCAAAGGGTTCGCCAGCACCCTGCTGGCCCCCGACGTGGCCTGGAAGCCCGAGGAGGCCGCGGAGTTCCTGCGCATCATCGAGAGCGAGGCCGACCGCATGCACTACCTGGTCAACGACCTGCTCGACCTGGCCCGTGGTGAGCGGGGCGCCTTCGCGGTCCGGCCCGCGCCCCGCGACGCGGTGCGGCTGCTGCGCGAGCTCGAGCCGCGGCTGCGGCGTCTGGCGCGCGGGCGCCGCTTCCGCGTGCGCCTGCCCGCGGGCCCCCTCTGCCTGCGGCTGGACGCCGAGCGGATCCGCAGCGTCCTCGTCAACCTTGTGGAGAACGCCGTCAAGTACGGCCCCGTGGACGGTGAGGTGGCGCTGGAGCTGGACGAGCTCCCCGAGGCCGTGCGCTTCTGCGTGAGCGACGCTGGACCGGGGGTTCCCGAAGGTCTGGAAGAGCGCGTCTTCGAGCCGTTTTTCAGGGCCGACGACGCCACCCGCGGCTCCGGCCTGGGGTTGGCCATCGCCCGCACCATCGTCGAAGCCCACGGGGGCGCCATCGGGCTGACCCGCGAAGACGGTCGCACCGTCGCCTGGTTTACCCTGCCCAAAGGGGGGTGCAAGGATGCCTGAACGGGTGCTCGTGGTGGACGACGACCCCAACCTGCTACGCCTCGTCGAAGCCAACCTGCGGGCCCGTGGCTACGCGGTGGACGCGGCCGCGAGCGGGGAGGCGGCACTCGAGCGGCTGCGTGCGGCCGGCTACGCTTGCGTGCTGCTCGACCTGATGCTTCCGGGGGTGGACGGGATGACCGTGATCCGCGAGGCGCGAACTTTCTGCGACGTGCCCATCGTGGTCATGAGCGCGCTCGGCGAGGAGGAGCGCAAGGTCGAGGCCCTCGACCTCGGGGCCGACGACTACCTGGTCAAACCCTTCGGCGTGGCCGAGTTGCTGGCGCGGGTGCGCGCGGCGATCCGGCGCTACGGGGTTCGTGGGTCTGCGGAGGGGTTGCGGGCGGGGGTGCTCGAGCTCGACCCCGGCGGCGGCTATGCGCTCGTCGAAGGCCGCCGGGTGCGGCTCACGCCCATGGAATACGCGTTGCTTCGCCAGCTCGTGCTCGGCCGGGGGCGGACGCTCACCCACGAGGAGCTGCTCGACGCGGTCTGGGGGCGCGGGGCCGGCGAGGACCACTACCTGCACGTTTACGTGGGTCGCCTGCGGCGCAAGCTGGGCCCTTCCGTAGCCATCGAGAGCCTCCCCGGCACCGGGTACCGTCTCGACGTTTAGGACTTGTTGAGCCACCTGGGCGTGAAATGTGCCTGAGGTGATGCCGATGAGAAAAACGTACCTGGGTTTGCTGGCGCTGGCCGTCTTGGCCTTGGGCGTCGTCGTGGCCGGCGGTTTCCCCTGGCCCAGCCAGAGCTTCCCGAAGGAAGTGCCCAACCCGCCCGCTGCGTACCCGCCCGGTGAGCTGGGCGAGATGGTCAAGCTGGGCGAGGCTATCGTCATGAACACCAACACCCACCCGCTCACCAAGGACTACGTGGGCAACGACCTGCAGTGCAAGAGCTGCCACCTGCAGGGCGGTAAGGGCAAGAACCGCTACGCCACCTTCGTGGGCGTGGCCACCTCCTACCCCGCCTACAGCCCGCGCGAGAAGGCGGTGGTGAGCCTGGAAGACCGCGTCCTCAACTGTTTCATGCGTTCGATGAACGGCACCCGCCCGCCGGTGGGCTCCAAGGCCTCGATCGCCATGGCCGCCTACATCACCTGGCTCTCGACGGGGCTGCCGGTGGACCAGAACCCCAACAAACCCATCGGCGCCTACAACAACCCCTGGCCTGACCCGGCGATCGTCAAGCTGGTCAAGGCGAACAGCGTGGACGCCGACCGCGGCAAGCAGGTCTACGAAGCCCAGTGCGCCGCCTGCCACGGTGCCGACGGCCAGGGCGTGGGGGCCTTCCCGCCGGTC
>JALSIA010000095.1 GCA_026981865.1 Thermaceae bacterium | reverse complement strand
TTCATCGTCCGCGGCGTCGGCGATTCGGTGGTCACCGGAGCGCTGGCCATCCTCTTCTGGTTCAGCTTCGTCGTTTCCATCGCCCTCTTCGCCAAGGGATTCGCGGGCTACTTCCTGCCGCTCGTGCACCTGCCCGTGGCTGGCTTGGCCCAGGGGTTGGTCGAGGCGGGCGTGGTGGCCGCGTTCACCGCGCTCAACTTCTTCGGCTCCAAAGCCGTGGGCCGGGCCGAGTTCTGGATCGTGCTGGTCAAACTCTCGGTGCTGGGCGTCTTCGTGGTCCTGGGGATCTGGACCGTCCACCCCGACTGGGTGACGCCGCGCTTCGACCCGGCCCACCTGCGCGGCACCCTCTACGGAGCGGCCATCTTCTTCCTTTCCTACATGGGCTTCGGCCTCGTCACCAACGCCTCGGAGAACCTGGAAAACCCGCAGGTGAACGTGCCCCGGGCGATCTATCTGAGCATTTTGATCGTCAGCGTCGTCTACGTCGCGGTGGCCTTGGTCGCCGTGGGCAACGTGGCCCTTCCCGATCTGCTCAAAGCCGAGGAGTACGCGTTGGCGGAGGCGGCCAAGCCCTTCCTCGGTTCCTTTGGCTACGTTCTCGTTTCCCTGGGAGCACTTTTTTCCATCAGCTCCGCGCTCAACGCCACCCTCTACGGCGGGGCCAACATCGCTTACGCGCTGGCGCGGCAGGGAGAGCTGCCGGCGGCCTTCGAACGCAAGGTCTGGTTCAGCGCCACCGAGGGGCTCTACGCGACCGCGGTCCTGGGGCTGCTGTTCGCGCTCGCCTTCGACCTTTCGGGCATTGCCGGCATCACCAGCTCGGTGATGATCATGATCTACCTGTTCGTCTTCGTGGCCCATTACCGTCTGCTGCGGTCCGGCCGGGCCGACGGGCGGCCCTGGTTCGTGGCGCTGTCCTTCGTGGTGGTGGCCTCGGTCTTTTTCGTGCTGCAGGTCTACCAGTGGAACCAGGGGCGCGCGGCCTTTTGGGCCACCTTCGCCGCGTTCGCGCTGGCGTTCGTCTTCGAGGCCTTCTACCGGGGTTTGACCCGGCGCGCCATTCAAAAGCGTAACCGGGTATAGGCCGCGCGGCGGCGAGCGCCGCCGCGGGTACGGAAGGCGTTCGAGCCCGGGCGGTCACAACGCCTGGAGCGTCGTCTGCACCTCCGTCGTGATCTCGGGCCCGGTTTCGTGCAGGAAGACGTCGATCTCGCTGCGAATACCGAACCGTCCTTCCAGGTAGACGCCGGGCTCCACGGTGAAGGCGAGGCCGGGAATGAGCGGGCGGGTGTCGTGGCTCTCGAAATCGTCCAGGTGGGTGCCGCTGCCGTGGGGGCCCGTGCGCCCCAGGTGGTGGCCGGTGCGGTGGAGCACGTGTTCGCCAAAGCCGCGAGCCTCCAGCTCCGCGCGGGCGGCGCGGTCGGCCTCCCAGCCGGCGGGCCGGCGGCCGGCGGCGTAGGCCTCGCGCATCAGCGTTACCGCACGGTCGCGCGCGGACGCCACCGCCTCCCAGGCCTGAAAGACTTCGGGCGAAACCTGCCAGCCGGCCATCCAGGTGATGTCGGCGTAGACTCCGCCGGGCTCGCGCGCCCAGAGGTCGAGGAGGACGACGTCGCCGGGCCGCAGGGCGACGTCGCTGGCGGCCTGGGGGGCGTAGTGGGGGCGCGCGGCGTGCGCGCCGAAGGCCACGATGGGCGGATGGTCGTATTCGACGCCGCGCTTTGCGAAGACGTCCAGCATGACCCGCTGCACTTCCAGCTCACGCGGGGGGTCGTCCGGCAGCCGTGCGCGCAAGAACGCCAGCGCAGCGTCCCGGGCTTCGTGCAGCGCCGCGGCGGCGCGGCGATGGGACGCCAGGTCGGCGGCGCTCCAGGTCTGCAGGTGCAGCATGGGCAGGGCTGCGCTCACGACCTCCACGCCCAGGGCCCGCACCCGCTCGACGAAACCGGCGTCGATCCGGGAAAGGTACGGAATGCGGGCGCCCGGCTGGTAGTCGAGGGCGACGCGCGTCACGCCCTCGAGCAGGCGCTCGAGCCCTCGGTCGAACTCCTGCCAGCGGGCATAGGGGAGGCGTTCACCGAGCAGGGGGTCGAAGCGTTCGATTTCGAGGCGGTGGGCGAGCAGCCGCGGCTCGCCGGCGGCCGGGACCAGATAGGCGAAGCGCCGGGTCAGGTGCTCCCGGCTCAGCTCCAGAGCCTCCAGCGCCAGCGGGTTCGACGCGCCAAAGCTGTAGAAGAGCCAGGCGGGCAGCCCCGCTGCGGCGAGGGCCTGACGTAGAATCTGCGGATCCATGAGACCAGCATAGAACGAAACGTTCTTTATTGCGTTTCCAGCGGTGCTCCGTATAATAAAAGCGGTGAAACCATCGCCATGGATACGGGGCGAACCGCCTCGGAAAGGAGGAGTATGAAGCGAATTCTTCTTACTCTGGGATTGGTAGCCGCAGCGGGTCTGGCGCTCGCCGGACCAAGGGACAACAGTCTGGTGGTCGGTGCTTCGCAGGAGCCGCGCGTCCTCGGGGACGCCTGGGCCTTCGTGAGCAGCGCCGCCATCGCCAGCGAGATCGAGAACTTCCTTTGGGCGGGGCTCGAGTACATCGACATCGACGGCAACGACCAGCCCTACCTGGCCACCGAGGTGCCCACCACCGAGAACGGGCGCGTCAAGGTAACCGACCTGGGCGAGGGCAAGAAGCGCATCGACATTCATTACACCCTGCGCGACGACATCTACTGGTCGGACGGCGTGCCCATCACCTCGGCGGACGTGCAGTTCTTCTACGAGGTGGGCAAGTACCCCGGCGCTCCGGTGCAG
>JALSIA010000094.1 GCA_026981865.1 Thermaceae bacterium | reverse complement strand
CCCACCGGCTACCCACACGTCGGCACCGCCTACATCGGCATCTTCAGCTACGTCTGGGCACGCAAGAACGACGGGAAGTTCATCGTGCGCATCGAAGACACCGACCGAAACCGCTACGTCGAGGGGGCCGAGGAGGGCATTCTGCGCGCCCTCAAGTGGCTGGGTCTCGACTACGACGAGGGGCCCGACGTGGGCGGGCCGAACGGCCCCTACCGCCAGTCGGAGCGGCTGGAGCTCTACCGCCGCTACGCCCAACAGCTGCTGGACCGGGGGCTGGCCTACCGCGCCTTCGAAACCCCGGAGGAGCTGGCCGCCATCCGCGAGGAGCTGCAGAAGAAGGGGCTGGGCTACGGCTACGACGGGCGCGCGCGCAGGATCCCGCGCGAGGAGGCCGAGGCCCGCGCCGCCGCCGGCGAGCCCCACGTGATCCGGCTCAAGACGCCGGATTCCGGGACCGTCGTGGTGCACGACGAGCTGCGGGGCAACGTCGAGTTCGCGGGCCGCGAGATCCCCGACGTGGTTCTGCTCAAGTCGGACGGCTTCCCCACCTACCACCTGGCGGTGGTGGTGGACGACCACCTGATGGAGGTCAGCGACGTGATCCGCGGCGAGGACTGGCTGGTGAGCACGCCCATCCAAAAGCTGCTCTACCAGGCCTTTGGCTGGGACGAACCCCGGTGGTACCACCTGCCGCTACTCCGCGCCCCCGGCGGGGCCAAGCTCTCCAAGCGCACCGGCCACACCAGCCTCGACTACTACCGCGAGGCCGGCTACCTGCCCGAGGCCCTGCGCAACTACCTCGCGACGATGGGCTTCTCCCTGCCCGACGGGCGCGAGATCTTCACCCTGGAGGAGATGATCGAAGCCTTCAGCTGGGACCGCGTCAGCCTGGGCGGGCCCGTCTTCGACGAGGAGAAGCTGCGCTGGATGAACGGCAAGTACATCCGCGAGGTGCTGAGCCTCGAGGAGGTCTGCGAGCGCCTGAAGCCCTTCCTGGAGGGCGCCGGCCTCTCCTGGGAGGGCGACGCCTACCTCTGCAGGGTGGCCGAAGCGATGCGGCCCCGCTTCGAGACGCTGACGGAGTTCGTGGAGAAGGCGCGCTACTTCTTTACCGAGGACTACCCCTTCGAACCCAAGGCCGAAAAGGAGCTCAAAAAGGGGCTCGAGATCCTGCGCGAGCTGAAAGAGGTGCTCGCCGCGCTGCCCGACTTCGCCCCCGAGCGCACCGAGCCGGCGATCGTCGGCTTCGCCGAGGCGAAGGAGCTGAAACTGCGCAAGGTGATGCAGCCGCTGCGGGCGGCGATCACCGGCACCCTGGCCACCCCGGGGATGTACGAGATGCTGGAGATTCTGGGCAAGGAACGCGTCCTGGCGCGGATCGAACGCGCCCTGGCGCACGCCGGGGAGCCGGAGGGGAACGCATGAGCTGGTTCGACCGACTGAAGCAGGGGCTCAAGAAGACGAGCCAGACGCTCACCAAGGCGGTCCCCTGGGGCGGCGACCCGGAGGAGGTGCTCGAGGAGCTCGAGTTCGCCCTCATCGCCGCCGACGTGGGGCTCGAGGCCACCCAGGAAATCCTGAAGGAAGTGCGCGAGAGCGGCAAGCGCGACCTGCGCGAGGCCGTCAAGCAGGCGCTGGTGCTGCAGCTCGAGCCCGACGCCCGCCGCGCCAAGCTGCGCAAGCTGGGCTTCAAGCCCGACGCCAGGAAGAGCACCGTCGAGCCGAAGGGGCACGTCGTCTTGATGGTCGGCGTCAACGGCGTGGGCAAGACCACCACCATCGCCAAGCTGGGGCGGTACTACAAGGAGCGGGGCAAGCGCGTCCTCTTCGCCGCCGGCGACACCTTTCGCGCCGCCGGCGGGGCCCAGCTCGAGCTCTGGGGCGAGCGCACCGGCATCCCGGTGATCAGCGCCCCCGAGGGCTCCGACCCCGCGGCCCTGGCCTTCGACGCCGCCAAGGCGCGCGCCGCCCGCGGGATGGACCTGCTCTTCGTGGACACCGCCGGCCGGCTGCACACCAAGCACAACCTGATGGAAGAGCTCAAGAAGGTGAAGCGCTCCATCGCCAAGGCCGACCCGGGCGAGCCCGGCGAGGTCTGGCTGGTTCTCGACGCCACCACCGGGCAGAACGGGCTGGAGCAGGCCAAGAAGTTCGACGAGGCGGTCGGGCTCACCGGTGTGATCGTCACCAAGCTCGACGGCACCGCCAAGGGCGGGGTGCTCGTGCCCATCGTGCGCGAGCTGGGGGTGCCCATCAAGTTCATCGGCGTGGGCGAAAGCGCCGAAGACCTGCAACCCTTCGACGCCGGCGAGTACGTGGAGGCGCTGCTGAGCGCGTAGGATGAAGCCATGAGCACGCGCGACCGCAACACGCTGCTGCTGGCCTTCGCCTGGCTGGTGGCCATCGCCGCCACCGCCGGTAGCCTGTACTACTCGCAGATCCGCCACTTCATCCCCTGCGAGCTCTGCTGGTACCAGCGCATCTTCATGTACCCGCTGGTGCTTCTCCTGGGCATCGCCACCTTCTTTGGCGACGCCCGCATCCGCCGCTACGCCCTGCCCATGGCGCTGGTGGGCGGCTCGATCAGCGTGCTCCACTACGCCGAGCAAAAGATTCCCGGCTTCGCCCCCACGGCTTGTGCGGCCACGCCGATTCCCTGCAACATCGAGTACGTGAACTACTTCGGCTTCGTCACCATCGCCTTCATGGCCCTTGTGGCCTTCGTGCTCATCGCGCTGGCGCTCGCCGCCGTAAGGGAAGAGCGCCCCTGACGGGGCGCCCGCTCAATCCGGCCTTTCGCGCTAAACCGCGGTCATCCAGTCGCGCCGCGCCTGATCCAGCAGCGCAAAGAGTTTCTTTTTGTCGAGCTTGATGCCGCCGGAGAGCTCGAGCCCGCCGCCGTGCTCGTGGGCGTGCCAGTGCAGGTGGGCCCCCGGCGCGCGCAGGCCGACGTGCTTCTGCTCGTCGGACGGCTGGGAAACCGAGGCGACGAAGAAGGGTTCGTCGTTCGCGCGCGAAAGCGAAACGGTCATCACCCGCGTGGGCAGCTCCCAGGGTTTGTGCATGCGGTAGATGAACTCGGGGAAGTCGGCCTCGCGGTCGAAGACGAGGTCGTGCTCCGCCGCGTACTCTTCGAGCCAACCCATCAGCTGGACCCAGGCGTCGTAGATCGCGTGGCTCATGGGCCCATCATAGCGCAGGATGCGGGGGCGAACGTCCGCCAGAGGACCGCGCGGGCGGGCCGTTCGCCGCACGCGGTGCGCCGCTGGGCATCCTCGGCGCGGGGGAGCCGTAGGGAGGACGGACCTGCAGTCCGCACGAAGGGTGCGGGGTCCGCGCTGCGGCAGGTACCGCGACGGCGCTATGGCTCCGGAAATAACGGCTGGAGGTTGCGACCCTCCGCTGCGGCAATTCCGAATGCATCCGCGCAGGAGCATGGCTCCCGACGAGGCCCAAGAACCCCCGTCGTAGGCTCGGGTGCCGCGGAGCCGTGGGAACCGGCGAAACCCGCAGCTTCAACATCTGGGGATTTCAAAGACAACCACGAGACCCCGGATCAAGTCCGGAGCGACGAAGCGGGCCGACGGCGCGCGCTATCCCACCGTCGTACCGGGCGAGGGGGTCGGAAGGCCTGCACGGTCCGCGATCGCTCCTGATCTGCGGGCCTGTCGGGAGTGACGAGCATGCCGAGGATTAAACGAATTCGTCGTTCCGGGCGAGGGGGTCGGAAGGCCCCCGAGACCCGGAACCTCGCGGCGCGCGGCCCAGGAACCGGGAACTTCCAGAAGGAACGGGTCCTCGGCGTGTTTGGGGGCGGCCATGAGACCCCTGCTTTCGCAAGGGCGAGCTCCCGGATCCAAGTCCGGGGCCGGCCCCTGATCGATGTCCGGGGGCGAGCTCCCGGCCCCCAAGCGCTCGCCCGCATGGCGAGGCCCCGCCGTCCACCACGGCCCGGGGACCCGGCGGTCGCGAAACCCCGGCCGTCCATCCGTTTCATCCCCCCTCCGCATAAACTGGGGCCGTGAAGGCGCGCGACCTCCCCCGCCTGCCGGCCCGTCCCGGCGTCTACCTGTGGAAGCGGGACGGACGGGTGATCTACGTAGGCAAGGCCAAGAACCTGCGCGCACGGGTGAACCACTACGCCCACGGCGAGGACAAGGCCGGGCGCATCTTCTCAGAGGCCGACGCGCTCGAGTTCATCGTCACCCGTGACGAGGTCGAGGCGCTCTTGCTCGAGGCCAACCTGATCAAGACCCACCGGCCCGAGTTCAACGTCCTGATGAAGGACGACAAGCACTACCCCTTCCTCAAGCTGACGAACGAGGCCTTCCCGACCCTCGTCGTCACCCGCCGCGTCGAGGACGACGGCGCCCGCTACTGGGGCCCCTTCCCCGACGCCGGGGCGGTGCGGCGGATCAAGCGGCTGGTGGACCGCGTCTTTCCGCTGCGCAAGAACTCGGGCGTGCCCATGAAGAAGCGGCGGCGTCCCTGCCTGAACCACGCCATGGGCCGCTGCCTGGCCCCCTGTGTGGGCCGGGCCGACCCGGAGGAGTACGCCCGGGTGGTGCGGCGGGTGGAACAACTCCTCGACGGTCGGGTGGACGACCTGCTCGCGGAGCTGGCGGCGCGCATGGAAGAAGCGGCGCGGGCGCAGCACTTCGAGCTGGCCGCCGAGCTGCGCGACCAGATCCGGGCGCTCGAGCGCTTCTTCGCCTCCGGCCAGCAGGCCTACGCGGTGGGGCTGGGCGACCTGGACGCGGTGGGGCTGGCTCGTAGTGGGGCCTACGCCATGGTGCAGCTCTTCCAGATCCGCGGCGGCCGCATGCTGGGGCGCACCAGCCGCTTCGTCGAGAACGCCGGCGCGGCTGCGGATGCCGAGGTGCTCGAGGCCTTCCTGCGCGACTACTACCTGGTGTCCTCACCGCTGCCGCCGCTGGTGCTGCTGCCGCTCGCAACCGAGGAGCAGGAGGTCTTCGCCCGGGCGTTGGCGGAACGCGCCGGGCGCAGGGTGGAACTCAGGGTGCCGAGGCGCGGCGAGAAGGTGCGGCTGGTCGAGTTCGCCACCCAGAACGCCCGCGCCGGGCTCGAGGTGGAGCTGGCGCGGCTGGAGAAGCGCGGCGACCACCCGGCCCTGGCCAGCCTGCAGCGGTCCCTGGGGCTCGCCCGCCGGCCCTGGCGCATCGAGGGGTACGACGTCTCCAACCTCTTCGGAACCGCGGTGGTGGCGGCGATCGCGGTCTTCGAGGGCGGCCGGCCCAGGAAGGGCCAGTACCGGCGGATGCGCATCCGCGGCTTGGCGGGCAAGCCGGACGACTACAAGGCCATGGAGGAGGCCGTCTACCGGCGCTTCACCGGCAGCCTCCAGGCCAAAATGGAAAGCCCCGACCTGCTGCTCATCGACGGCGGCCTGGGTCAGGTTCGCGCGGCCCAGAAGGCGCTCGAGCGCGCCGGCGTCAGCCTGCCGCTGGTGGGGCTGGCCAAGCGCGAAGAGGTGCTGGTGCTGCCCAGCGGCGAACGGGTGATGCTTCCGCTCGACGATCCGGGGCTGCGCCTGCTCATCCACCTGCGCGACGAAACCCACCGCTCAGGCCTCGCCTACAACCGCCAGCTGCGCGGCAGGAAAACGCTGAAGAGCGTCTTCGACGACATACCCGGCATCGGCCCGGCGCGCAAAAAGGCGCTGCTCGAACGCTTCTCCACCCTAGAAGAGCTGCGGGCCACCCCCCCGGAGCAACTGGCCGAACTTCCGGGGATGAACCGCCGTGCGGCCGAGGCGGTGCTGCGCCACCTGAACGAGGCCGCCGCGCGCTCGTAGGCGGCTGCTACAATGGGGGCAATGGAACGTCGAATCCGCGTACTCATCGCCAAACCCGGCCTCGACGGGCACGACCGCGGCGCCAAGGTGGTGGCCCGGGCGCTGCGCGACGCCGGGATGGAGGTCATCTACACCGGCCTGCGGCAGACGCCCGAGATGATCGTGAGCGCCGCGCTCCAGGAAGACGTCGACGCCATCGGCCTTTCGGTGCTCTCGGGCGCGCACATGCACTACTTCCGCGAGGTCAAGCGGTTGCTCGACGAGCAGGGGGCGGGCGACGTGCTCCTCTTCGGCGGCGGCATCATCCCGGACGAGGACGTGCCCAAGCTCAAAGAGATCGGGGTGGCCGAGGTCTTCGGCCCCGGCACGCCCACCGGCGAGATCGTCGCGTTCATCCGCAAGGCCAGCGAGGCCCGCTGGGCCGCCCAGTAACCTTGGACGTCCTCTACGCCGTGGCCGCGGGCTACCTTTTGGGCAGCCTGCCTTTTGCGGTGGGGTTCGGCTGGATCCAGAAGAAGAACCTGCTCGCCCAGGGCTCGGGCAACCCCGGCGCGATCAACGCCCTTCGGGTGCTGGGCGTGGTTCCCGGCCTGATGGTGCTGCTGCTCGACGTCTTCAAGGGGTTCCTGGCCGTCTTCTACGGGGCGCTCCTGGGCGGCACCGCCGGCGCGTTGGCCGGGGGCGTGGCCGCGGTGGCGGGCCACCTCTGCTCGATCTGGATCCGCTGCCGCGGCGGCAAGGGGGTGGCCACCGCCGCCGGCGTCTGGCTGGCCGTGCAGCCTGCGGCGGTCTTCGTCCTTGCCCTCGCCTGGGCCGGGGGCTGGTTCCTGAGCCGCGACGCCTACAAGAGCTTCGCCGTAGCGGCGCTCTTCCTGGCGCCGGTGGCCTACTGGCTCACGGGCGACGCCGGGGTCACGCTCGCGGCGCTGGGCACGAGCGTCTTGCTCTTCCTGGCCCACCTGAAGTACCTACGCGCCTGATCCTTCCGCGCGCTGCTCGAGCGAACGGGCGTGCGCCTCCAGCTCCTCCTCGCGCGCCAGCCGCGCACCCAGCCGCGACAATTCCGCAGCGGCCGCGCGGTTGAGCGCCACCACCGGCACGATCTTGAGGAAGTCGCGCACCGCCAGCGCGCCCGTCCAGCGGG
The DNA here is from genome assembly GCA_026981865.1 of Thermaceae bacterium. Lineage (GTDB taxonomy): Bacteria > Deinococcota > Deinococci > Deinococcales > Marinithermaceae > Oceanithermus. The sequence goes on along the minus strand of JALSIA010000094.1, from coordinate 11,485 downwards.
CCGAACCCGAGGTGGGCATCACGTGGCTGGGCCCAGCCAGGTAGTCGCCGATGGCCTCGCCCGAATGCTCCCCCAGGAAGACGCCGCCGGCGTTGTTGACCTGTCCCAGCCAGTCGGTGGGGCGTTCCACCGAAAGGCAGAGGTGTTCGGGGGCGTACAGGTCGGCGAGCTCCAGGGCGCTGCTCAGGTCGCGCACCTGCACCAGCCCGCCGTTTTGCAGGGCCGCGCGCGCGATCTCCGCGCGCGGCAGGGTTTCGAGCTGGGCCTCGAGTTCGCGCTCCACCGCGTCGAGCAGCGCAGCGTCGGGGCTGAGCAGCCAGGGCTCGGCGGCGGGGTCGTGCTCGGCCTGGGCCAGCAGGTCCGCGGCCACGGTGGCGGGGTCGGCGCTGGCGTCGGCGACGATCAGGGTCTCGGTGGGGCCGGCCAGCCCGTCGATGCCCACCGCGCCGTAGACCTCCTTTTTGGCCAGGGTGACGAAAAGGTTGCCCGGGCCCACGATCTTGTCCACCCGCGGCACCTGCTCGGTTCCGTAAGCCAGCGCGGCAACGGCCTGGGCCCCGCCCATGGCGAAGAGTCGGTCGGCGCCCGCGGCCCAGGCGGCGGCCATCACCCCCGGGTGCACGGGCGGCGGCGTGGCGACGATCACCTCGCGCACGCCCGCCACACGGGCGAGCACCACCGTGTGCAGCACCGTCGAGAGCAGCGGCGCGCTGCCCCCGGGCACGTAGGCGCCCACGCGGCGAATGGGACGAACGATCTGCGCCAGCATCCCTTCCGGGGTGGCGGCCAGGAAGCCGCCCTTGGGCTCCTTCTTGTGAAACTTCTCCAGGCGCTCGCGGGCGATGCCCAAAGCCTCGCGCAGCTCGGTGCTCAGGTCGTCGTAGGCCTCGCGCCACTCGCGCTTGGGCACCTCGTAGGTGGCGTGGCGGTCGAGCTTCAGGCTCCATTCGTCGAGCGCCTTCTGCCCGCCGGCGGCCACGTCGCCGACGATGCGGCGCACGGCCTCCTCGGCGCCGAGCTCCTCGCCAAAGACGCTTCGAATACCCGCGCGCACCCGCTCGCTGAGGGCAAACTGCAACCGGCGGGCCGCAAAGCGCCCGCGCACCTCCTTGGCCTCGTACCTGGGGATCTCCACGTTCACCTCCGGCGGCGCCGGCGGCGCCCGCCGCGGCGGCGCGACTTCTTCTTCTTTTCGGGGCGCTCTTCGGGCTCGGGCTCGTGCACCACCTCGGTGAGCTCGGCCTCGAAGACGTGCCCGCCCACCTGCTGCGAGAAGCGCAGCGGGTAACCCTCGGGGTCGTAGTAGATCAAGCTCACGCCCGGCCGCAGCCGCCAAGCGCGCGCCTGGACCTCGCCCCAGGGCAGCGCGAGCGTCTCCTCGCCCACGCGCTCGGCGTGCACGCGGCCGCCGAGCAGCGGCAGCGTGAGCACGTCCTCCTCGGCCGCGCCCAGGGCCAGGATGAGCGAGAGCGGATCGTGGTAGTCCACCGTATACGGCAGCACGAACTCGGGCTCGCCCCGGGTGACCACCACGCCCTCCCCGCGCAGGAACTCGACCTCGTAGACCTTGTTCTGGCGGCCCTCGACCCGCTCGCTGAACTTGAGGGGCACCCCGCGGGCATCCATCTCGCTGACCCAGCGCTGCTTGGTGCGCGGCAGCGGCAGCGCCACATCGGCGGTCAGCGTCATCCGCGAACCCGCGCGGATGCGCTCGTAGCGGAGCTGCTGTTCCCCCGCTTCGCGTCCGGCGTAGCTGAGTTTGTACTTGAGGAGCACCGGCGCTTTCACCAGCACCATCGTACACCACGCGCCGCGCGCCGCTGAGAAGCGGCCGCCGTTCGTCCTACGTTTTTTCGCCGCAAGGCGCCGTTTCCGTGATACGCTAGCGGGGATGATCGCCCTGAACGACGAACAGACGATGGTGCTGGAGATGGTGCGGCGCTTCGCCCGTGAGGAGCTGGCGGCGCTGGCCCCCGAGTACGACAAGAGCGGCGCGTACCCCTGGCCGCAGCTGCACAAGATGGGCGAACTGGGGCTGCTGGGGATGAACACACCGGCGGAGTGGGGCGGCACCGGCCTGGACGCGGTGACCTGGGCCCTCGTCATGGAGGAGATCGCCGCCGCCGACCCCTCGGTGGCCGTGGTCTTTTCGGTAACGTCGGGCCTGCCCCAGTACATGCTGCTCAAGTTCGGTACGGACGAACAGAAGGAGAAGTACCTGCGCCCCCTGGCCGAAGGCCGCTGGATCGGCGCTTTCGCGCTCACCGAGGCCTCGGCGGGCTCCGACCCCAAGGGGCTCAAGAGCGTCGCGGAGCGGGTGGACGGCGGCTACCGGCTCTCGGGCGTGAAGAGCTGGATCACCTCCGGCGGCCAGGCGCAGCTCTACGTGATCATGGCGCGCGCCCCGAAAGGCATCAGCGCCTTTTTGGTGCCGGCGGAGGCCGAGGGGCTGTCCTTCGGCGAGCCCGAGGAGAAGATGGGCCTGCACGCCGCCCACACCACCGAGGTGCGCATGGACGGCGTCTTCGTCGCCGACGAGGACCGCCTCGGAGAGGAGGGCAAGGGCCTCCACTACGCCCTTGCCGGCCTCGACTCGGGGCGGCTGGGCATCGCCGCGCAGGCGGTGGGCATCGCCCGCGCCGCTTTCGAGATCGCCCGCGACTACGCGGACGAGCGCGAGCAGTTCGGGCGCAGGATCCGCGAGTTCCAGGGGGTTTCCTTCAAGCTGGCGGAGATGGCCACGGCCATCGAGGCGAGCCGGCTGCTGGTCTTGAACGGGGCGGTGAAGAAGCAGGCCGGAGAGCGCTTCACCCGCGAGGCCAGCATGGCCAAGCTGATGGCCAGCCGAACCGCGGTGGACGTGACCCGCGAGGCGGTGCAGATCCTCGGCGGCAACGGCTACGCCGTGGACTACCGGGTGGAGCGGTACTACCGCGACGCCAAGATCACCGAGATCTACGAGGGGACCTCGGAGATCCAGAAGATCGTCATCGGCCGCGAGCTCTACAGGTAGCCCGCGAGCCAGTCCACGATCTCTTCGAGCCGCTTCACCCGGCGGTCGGGTCGGCCGGAGCGGGAGAGCTCGTGCCCTTCCTCGGGCACCCGCAGGAAGCGCGCCGGCACCCCCTGGCTTACCAAGGCGGCGAACCAGGTCTCGCCCTGATCGATGGGGCAGCGGTGGTCCTGCTCGGCATGCATGACGAGGGTGGGGGTTTTGAGGGCGTGCGCGTGGGCCAGCGGGCTCTTCCGCCAGTAGAGCTCCGGCGCTTCCCACAGGCCCGCGCCCAGCTCGAGCTCGGCGAAGCGGATCCCGATGTCCGAAGCCCCCCAGAAGCTCGTCCAGTTGCAGATCGAACGCTGGGTGGCCGCGGCCTTGAACTTGTCGGGGTAACGCGCGGTGAGCCAGTTGGTCATGAAGCCGCCGTAGGAGCCGCCGGCCACGCCCAGGCGGTCGGCGTCGAGACCAAAGCGCGCCACCGCCGCGTCCAGAAAACCCAGCAGGTCGGCGGCGTCGGCCTCGCCCCAGCGGCCCTTGATCTGGGCGTAGTCCTGGCCGTAACCCACCGAGCCGCGGGGGTTGGCGTAGACGACCGCCAGACCGCGGGCCCGCAGCAGGTAGAACTCGAAGAGCATTGCCCGGCCGTAGGCGGCGTGGGGTCCGCCGTGGACGTAGAGCACCGCCGGGTGGGGCCCCTCGCCTTCGGGCAGAAGCACCCAGCCGTGGACGTCGTGGCCCTCGGGGGAGCGCCAGCGGAAGGCCTCGGGCGCGGGCCAGTCCTCCATAAAGTCGGCGTTGGGGTCGTGCACCGCCTCGGCGCCGGTGTAGAGGACCGGCGGACGGTGGTGGTCCTCAAGCAGGGTGTGGCGCACCTCCCCCTCGATTACCGCGAAGGCGGCCAAGCTGCCCGGCAGCGGCAGCGGCCCCTCGACCCCGCCGTCCGCGCGCAGGCGGTAGAGCCGCCCCTCGCCCGCCTCGGTGACGCCAAACCAGAAACCGCCCTCGCCGTCGGGCTCGAGCACCCGGCCGTAATCGCCGTAGTGCACGTCGGAGACGAGCGAGAGGCCCACGTAGAGCGCCTCGGGCGTCAGGCGTTCGGCCTCGCCGCCCGACCGCGGCAGCCGCCAGACGCCCGGGCTCGCGCCGATGCCCGCGGCCCAGTCGTACCCCACGAAGTAGATCCACTCGCCGTCCTCGGAGAAGACGGGCTCGCTCACGGGGCCGAAACCGCCCCCGATCTCGCGCGCCCCTCCGCCCGGGCGCCAGCGGTACAACCGCTGGATCCATTGCCGCCGTTCCTCGAAATCCCCGCTCGCGACCAGCACGAGCTCGTCGCCCCGCTCGTCCCAGGCGGCCGCGTCCACATCGGTGGGCAGCTCGCTGGGTTCGCTCCACCCGCCGCCTGCGCGGCGAACCCGCACCTGGCGGCTGCGTTCGGGAAGCAGTCCGGCCCCGTCGAACTTGAAGGGCAGCCGGTCGTAGACCCTGGGCGCATCGGGCTTCGCCGGCTCCTCGTCGCCCCGGGTAATGACGGCCAGCGCACCCTCGGGACCCAACACGTAGCCTTCCACGCCAGCTTTGAACGAGGTCAGCCGTTCGGCCTCACCCCCGGCGAGGTCGAGCCGGTACAGCTGCTTGACCTTGTCGCGCTTGCGCAGGAAGTAGACGTAGCGCCCCCCGTCCCAGCGGGGGCGGGCCGTGTCCTCCTGGGTGAGCGCGCGGCGTTTTCCGTCGCGCTGGAGCCAGAGACGGGACAGGTAGCGGGGCGGATCGCCCTCCTGCTCCGGCGCTTCGACGGACGTCTCCAGAAAGAGCGCGCCCCCTCCGGGACCGGGCGTGAGGTCCGAGAGGAAGCGCAGCCGGTGGAAGTCTTGCGGGTTCGGATCGGGCATGCCTCATGCTACTGACCCGCGGGTCAGTAGCGCAAGGTCACCGTGTAGACGAATTCGCGCACCTCCCCAGGCTTCAGCATGACCGCGTAGCGGTAGCCCTGGGGAGTGCGCTCGGCCCCCGGCGGCAGCTTGAGCCCCAGCTCGCGGGCGCTGAAGCCCTCGACCAACTCGACCCGCACCGGCCGGCTTCGCGGGTTGCGGAGCGTGGTGCGAACGCGGTAGACCTTCTCCTTGCGCTCGTCCTTCAACACGTCGATGCGGCGCTCGGCACGCCCTTCGGGATCGGCTCCCAACCAAACCTGGACCCGGCTCCCCTTGGCGGCGTCCTGCATGTACGCCTGCCCCAGCAGGACGCCGCCCGCGCGCACGTTGACCAACCCACCCGCCAGCGCCGCGGGCGCGGTAAAGGTGTACCCCCGCGTAAAAGCGATGCGCTCGACGGGGGCGAAGCTCCCTTGATAGCGCCAGGTGTAGACGGGGTCGAGGTCGGCCTTCAAGAAGGGCAGCTCGTTGACGCCGACCTCCAGCGTCGGGGGGTTCTCGAGGAGGTAGCGGTAGACCCCGCCCCCGCTGCCCGTGTAGCTTGGCATCGGTGCCGCCTCGCTGGCGCCTTCCAGGGCCAGGCCGCGCACCGACTTGGGCATGACCGGAGCGGAGCCCGAGCGCAACGGCACCTCCCCGGCCACGAAGGTCAGGCGCTCGAAAGCGAGCGGGCGCCCCAGACGGTTTTCGATCTTGCTCCAGCCAACGAAGCGGCCACGGTCGGTGTCCAGGTCGTAGTAGAGGCTGTACCCCAGGTTGCGGGTCAGGTAGGCGAGCTGCGCCGCCCCCGCACCCTCGTAGAAGAAGATCACGGCGCCGCCGCGCCAGACGCGCCGGGTCTCCTCCACCCCGAGCAGACGCACGGTTCCGTCCACCAGCGAACCGGACAGCTCGGCGTCGGGAAACCACGTCCAGCTCGCGGCGGGAAGCCGGACCGGTTCGTGGATTTCGGCGAATCCGGTGTAGACGAAGGCCTGCTGAGCCGCTGCGAGGCCCAGCCCCAACACCACCAGGAGGACCGTCCAGCTTTTGGTTTTCATAGGACCAGACTAACGCACCCGCCCATGAGAGACGCTCACGAGCGGGGGCGGGGACGTGCGGGACTCAAAAGATGTCGTCGCGGATGCAGGCCTTGTAGTGCCCCGGGGAAACCTCGCGCAGCTCGGGCACGGTCTCGGCACACTCGGGAATGGCGTAGCGGCAGCGGGTGCGGAAGACGCAGCCCGAAGGCGGGTTGATGGGGCTGGGGATGTCGCCCTCGAGCACGATGCGCTCGCGCTTGATCGTGGGGTCGGGTACCGGCACCGCCGAAAGCAGCGCCTCGGAGTAGGGGTGCTTCGGGTTGGTGTAGAGCTCGTTGGCCGGGGCCATCTCCATGATCTTGCCCAGGTACATCACCGCGATGCGGTCCGACACGTATTCGACGACCGCGAGGTCGTGGGCGATGAAGAGCAGGGTCAGCCCCAGCTCGTCCTTGAGGTCCTGCAGCAGGTTGACGACCTGGGCCTGAATGGAGACGTCGAGCGCGGAAACGGGCTCGTCAGCCACGATGAACTCGGGATCCACCGCGAGGGCGCGGGCGATGCCGATGCGCTGACGCTGCCCGCCGGAGAACTCGTGGGGGTAGCGGCGCATGTGGTCCGGCGAGAGGCCCACGAGCTTGAGCAGCTCGGCCACCCGGTCGGTGCGTTCCTGGGCCGTCTTGACGAGCCGGTGGATGATCAGCGGCTCGGCGATGATGTCGCCCACCGTCATCCGCGGGTTGAGCGAGGCGAACGGGTCCTGGAAGATGATCTGCATGCGGCGGCGAAAGGGCCGCAGCTCGGGTTTGGAGAGCCCCACCACGTCGGTGCCGTCGAAGATGACCTCGCCATCGGTGGGCTCGATAAGGCGCAGGATGGTGCGCCCGACCGTCGTCTTGCCCGAACCCGACTCGCCCACGAGGCCGAGCACCTCGCCGCGGTTGACGTAGAAGCTGACGTCGTTCACCGCCTTGACGTGGCCCACGGTGCGCGAGAGGATACCGCCGCGGATCGGGAACCACTTCTTGAGGTGGTTGACTTCCATGAGGGGGGTGGCGTCTCGGGTCATGCGTGGGCCTCCTCTCGGATCTCCCGCCAGCGCACGCAGCGCACCATGTGGCCGTTACCGGCGTCCTCGAGGGGCGGAATCTCCTGGTCGCACACCCCGGGGACCGCGTACTTGCAGCGCGGGTGGAAGGCGCACCCGGGCGGCAGGAAGAGCGGGTTGGGTACGTTCCCGGGAATGGCCTCGAGCCGCTGCTGGTTGACGGCGCTTTCGTCGACGCGCGGCACCGAGTTCAGGAGCCCCATCGTGTAGGGGTGCAGCGGATCCTTGTAGGTGTTGACCACGTCGGCCTCTTCGACCGCCCGGCCCGCGTACATCACCACGACGCGATCGGCCATCTCGGCCACCACGCCCAGGTCGTGGGTGATGAACATGATCGACATGCCGATCTCCTCCTGCAGCTTCTTCATCAGCTCCAGGATCTGCGCCTGAATGGTGACGTCGAGCGCGGTGGTGGGCTCGTCGGCGATGAGCAGGCTGGGGTTGCAGGAAAGCGCCATCGCGATCATTACGCGCTGGCGCATCCCGCCCGACATCTGGTGCGGGTAGTTCTTCAGGCGTTTGTGGGGTTCGGGAATGCCCACCAGGTCGAGCATGTCGGCGGCCAGCTCGAGGGCCTCCTTCTTGCTCTTGCCCTGGTGCAGCACGATGGCCTCGGCAATCTGGTCGCCCACGGTGTAGACGGGGTTGAGCGAGGTCATCGGCTCCTGGAAGATCATGGCGATGTCGTTGCCGCGGATACGGCGCATCTCGTGCTCGGGCAGCGAGAGCAGCTCCTTGACCTCGCCGTCCTTGCCGCGGAAGTGGATCTCGCCCCCCGCGATCATCCCGGGAGGCATAGGGATCAGGCGCATCATCGCCAGTGCCGAAACCGATTTACCCGAACCCGACTCCCCTACGACGGCGAGCGTTTCCCCTTTATCGATGTGATAGGAAACGCCGTCAACGGCCTTGACGATGCCTTCGTCGGTCTTGAAGTGCACCTTCAGGCCCTTGACCTCTAATAGACGCTTGTCGTTCATCTAAGCTCCTTTGGTCGCTAGTGCTCTGCGCGGGGATCGAGCGCGTCGCGCAAGGCATCTCCTAGATAGTTATACGTCAATATGCTAACAAAGATAAAGAACCCGGGGATAAACAGCCAGGGCCGTTCCTTGATGGCGCTAATGCCGATCTGCTGGGCCTTCGAGAGCAGCAGCCCCCACGAGGAGGAGGGTTCCTGGATGCCCAGGCCAAGGAACGAAAGTCCCGACTCCGCGAGGATGTACCCGGGGATGGCCAGCGAGGCGACGACGATCAGGTAGCCGAGCGTGCCTGGAATGATGTGGCGGAAGAGGATGCGCGCGTCGCCCGCCCCCAGGGCCTTGGCCGCCTGGGCGTATTCCATCTCCCGCAGCTGCAGCACGAAGCCGCGGATGTTGCGCGCCAGGCCGCCCCAGCCCACGAAGGCCAGGATGGTGAGCACGAGCAGGAAGCGCGTCGAGGAGGGCATGTCGTACTGCGCCAGCATGCCCGAGAGGATGATCAGCAGGAAAAGGCCCGGAATCGCCGCGAGAATCTCGGTGGTGCGCATGATCAGGTCGTCCACGTCGACGGCCAGCCGTCCGAAGAGGAACATCCAGACCATGATCCCCAGGAGGCCCCCGAAGACGATCATGGCCAGATACCGCTCCAACCCCTCGCTGATTGAGAGGAAGCCCTGCATCGTGGTGTAGAGCACTGCGGTGGCCGCCCCCCAGAAGGCGTACTGCAGCACCAGGCCCACCAGGAAGATCGGCACCCGCCGTTCGTGCACGGCCTCGCGCCAGCCCTCGGCCAAGGCGCCGCCGCTGAAGAAGCCGTTCTTCTCCGCGGCGCCTTCCTCTCCCGGGACGGCCGCGCGCTTCTGCGGAGGCCGGAAGAGGCCGCGGACGATGTGGACCCGGCTGCCCGCATAATAGCCGGAGATGCCGCCCATGGTAATGCCGATCAACAGGGCGACGAGGGTCGCCAGGATCCCAATCGTCAGGCTGATGCGCGCGCCGAACCAGATGCGGCTGAACATGTCGCGCCCGAAGTCGTCGGTACCCCAGAGGAAGAGGTAGGCCTTCTCCTCGACCAGCCAGGGGCCGCCCAGCAGGTGCAGGTCCATGGGGATGAACCCCAGGAACTTGTAAGGGTAGCCCTTGACGAAGAAGTAGATGGTGTACTTCTCCTCGCAGTTCTCCTTGAACTCCAGCTTGAAGGTGCGCGGGTTGCGGCTGCGCTCCACCTTGCAGACGTAGGGCCGGGTCCAGCGGCCGTCCTCGGTCTTGAAGTACACCTTGGTGGGCGGTACGAACTGCAGCTTGCGGAAGCTCTTGGCCTCGGGGTAGGGTCCGACGAAGTCGGCAAAGAGGGCCAGGGAATAGAGCACCAGCAGCACCACGCTCGCCCAACGGGCGAAGGGGTGGCGCCGGAAGCGCATCCACGCTTTCTGCCAGTAGCTCTGGCTGCGCTCGCCTAAGCCTTCGCGGAGGTTGGTGTCGTGGATATCGGACATCGTGGCTCCTAGCTGTAGCGGATCCGCGGATCCACCCAAGCGAGCAAGAGGTCGGAGAGCAGGTTACCGATCATCAGCAGCACCACCGAGATCGAGATGCTGCCCATGAGGATGTAGACGTCGATGCTGAAGATGGCGTCGAGGATCAGCGGCGTCAGGCCCGGCCAGGCCATCACCACCTCCACGAAGCCGGCGCCCCCGAAGAGTTCCGGGAGCAGGAAGCCGATCGAGGCGATGATGGGGATCACCGCGTTGCGCAGAATGTGCTTGTAGATGACCACGCGCTCCGCCAGCCCCTTGGCCCGTGCGGTGCGCACGTAGTCCTGCATCTTGGTCTCCAGCATCTGGGTGCGCATCACGCGCGTAAGCCCCGCGGTACCGGCGGTGCCAGCGACGATGACGGGCAGCACCGCGTGCCACATCACGTCGAGCCACTGGCGCCACTTGGGGGCCTGGAAGAAGTCGACGCCGTCGATGTAGAGCGAGCGCATCCCCCCGATCGGAAAAATCTCGTGGCCGAAGGTGTCCTTGAGCCAGAGGGCGAAGTAAAGCATCAGCAGGGCGAAGAAAAAGTTGGGCACGGCGAGGCCGAAGAAGGCGAAGCTGGTCCAGAAGCGGTCGCCCCAGGAGTACTGCCTGAGGGCCGAGTAGATCCCGATCGGTATGGAAACGACGTAGATGAAGACGATCGAAGAGATCACGAGCACCATCGAGTTGAGAATGCGCGGCTTGAGCACGTGCCAAACGTCGGTTTGATAGCTGAGCGAAAGGCCCAGGTAGCCCTTCATAAAACCCGACAGCCACTTGGCGTACTGGACCGTGAACGGCTGGTCCAGGCCGAAGAGGCGCCGGAAGTTCTCGATTTGCGCGCGGTCGTACGAGGGGTCCAGCTCGAGCCGGGTGATGAAGTCGCCCGGAGCCAGCTGGATGACCAGGAAAGCCAAAAAAGTAGCCCCCAGGAAGGTGGGGATCAGGTGCAGAAAGCGGCGGAGGATGTATGCGGTCATGTTTGTAAGCTCGGGAAAGTGGGGCACGGCGCCGGAGCCCGGGCTCCGGCGCCGTGCTTTGGGTTACTTCTTGACGAAGACGGTCTCGATGTAAGGGTACTGGCCCACGATCGAGGTGATCTGGTCCTTCGCGAAGAGGCCGCCCACCTTGTTGAGGCGCGCCGGGTTGTAGGCCGGGGCCACGGTGTAGGTAAGGGGCAGGTTATCGGCGACGACCTGCTGGAAGCGCACGTAGATCTCACGGCGCTTCGACTGCTCCAGGGTGGTGGCACCCTGCTTCATCAGCTTGTCGATGAGGATCTCGAACGACTGGAAGTCGGGACCGTAGTTCCACATGTGCAGCGGCCCGTCGAGCTCCCAAACGTTGCGGCTGAAGGCGGGCTCGATGCCGCCGGTCAGACCGATGAGGATGGCGTCGAAGTCGCGGGTGTTGAGGATCTGGCGCACCAGCTCGTTGAAGGCGATGGGCGCGTACTTGACGTCCACACCGATCTTCTTGGCGTCTTCGGTGAAGAGCTGGGCGATCTTCTCGCGCACGTTGTTGCCCTGGTTGGTCGAAAGGCGGAACTCGAGCGGCCGGCCCGAAGCATCCACCAACACACCCTTGGCGTTCTTGTTGCGGAAGCCGATCTCGGCCAGCAGCTCGGCCGCCTTCTCGGGGTTGTACTCGAACTTGGCCACGTCGTCGGTGAAGAACTGCTTCACCGGGATCGAGATCGGGCTCCACTGGGGCTTACCGAGGCCGCCGAGGGCGAGCTCGATCATCGAATCCTTGTCCATCAGGTGGGCCATCGCCTGACGGAACTTCTTGTTGCGGAAGAGCTGAGCCTTCCAGGGGTCGTCGCTGTTCCAGTTGAAGAAGATGAAGTTGGTACCGGTGGTGACGTCGGCGTTGGGGAAGATGCTGGCGTCAAGCTTGCCGGCGTCGATGCGCTCGATG